>NZ_BAAAZG010000045.1:0-29549 GCF_039536785.1 Actinomadura miaoliensis | reverse complement strand
CCACGGCGAAACGCCCGTCGTCTACGACGACGCCGCCCCGCCTCGGACTACATCACCGGCGGTGCGCCCTCCTGGAACCGCTGCGGTGCTTGTTCTTCCTGACCTTGTCGGTCCACGAGTAGCCGTACTTGCCGTTCTCGCAGTAGGAGTCCGCCACAGGCTGGCCCGTGGCGTCCACGCAGCGGCGGTCCTTCTCGCAGGCGGCGAGGGAGGGCACCACCAGCGCAACCGTGGCCACCACTGCGGTGACCGCAGAGCCAATCCGCTTCGTCATGTCGAATTCTCCTTTTGTTGGGCCTTAGTGAAACCACGTCCTCAGAAGGCGAGGACGCTTCCTGGAACCGTCCGTAAAAAGGACCGGTTGGCAAGGCACTGCTTGCACGGCGCGTTCCAGGGGGCCGGCGGAGACGCGGCAGGGGGCGGTCAGCGGTCGATGTTGGTCGGCGTCGCAGGTCCGCGCCCGTGCGGCCGCCAGCGCCCGCCGACTGATCCTCTGGCTCGGGTCAGCCGCGTCGGGGGGTGCGGGCGTCGCGGAGGCGCAGGGCCGTGTGGGGGTGGTCGGTGACGAGCACGGCCACCCGGGGGTCGGCGAGGAAGCGGCGCATCAGCGGGCGGGCGTTGACCGTCCAGACCATGGCGGGCACCCCGGCGCGGGCGCACTGGCGCAGCACGCCGACGCGGGCCAGGCGGTGGTTGAGGGCGACCATGTCGGCGCCCGAGTCCAGCAGCGGGCGCACCGGCGCGAAGTCGCCGACGGCGCCGCGTTCCCACAGGCCGCGGCCCACCGACAGGGCCGTGGTCACGGTGGGGAACGTGTTCTTGATCGTGGCGACGGAGGCGGGCTCGCCGGTGGTGACCACGAAGCGGCCCGGGCCCAGCACGTCCAGGGCCAGCGCGACCGCCTCGTGCTCGCAGCCGCGCTCCTTGAGGTCCAGGTGGCCGAGGGAGCGGCCCGCCATCATGCGCAGGGCGTCGGCGAACCGGGGTACGGGGCGCGGCGCCAGCGCGCGGACCCGCTCGTAGGTGCAGCGGCTCAGCGGCAGCCCGGCCACGGTCCGGTCGTGATGGACGATCAGCTCGCCGTCGGCGGTGCGGCGCACGTCGAGTTCGACGTACTCTGCACCCGAGGCGATCGCCGTCCGCAGGCCCGCCAGGCCCGCCGCGTCCCGGCGGTGCGCGGAGATGGCCGTCACGTCGGCGACGCTACCACCGAACGAGCTTCGCCGGTGTTCCAGAATGCATATTTAGTATGGTGGCACCCTGTGAGTACGCCCCGGTTCCTGACCCTGCCCCCGAACGTGCGTCGGACGTACGTGGAGACCTCCCGTGGCAGGTTCGCCGCCCTTGAGGGCATGCCGGGCTCGGGCGTAGCCGAACACTGCCCCGCCCTCCTCGTCCCGGGCTACACCGGCAGCAAGGAGGACTTCCTCGCCGTCCTGCAGACCCTGGCGAACGCCGGGCGGCGCCGCGTGGTGGCCGTCGACATGCGCGGCCAGTACGAGTCCCCGGGCTGCGAAGACCCGTCCCTCTACACCCGTGCCGCGCTGGGCGAGGACGTCGCGGCGCTGGCGGAGGCCCTCGGCCCCGACCCGGTGCACCTGGTGGGCCACTCGTTCGGCGGCCTGGTCACCAGGGAGACGGTGCTGGCGGGCCGGGTGCGGCTCATCTCCTACACGCTGATGAGCTCGGGCCCCGCGGGCGTGGACGGCCCGTCGGCGGCCAAGGCGCGGGCGCTGATGGAGGCGATCCCGCAGCTGGGCATGGACCGCATCTGGACGCTCAGCCTGGAGCCGGACGCGCGCTCCCGCGGCCTGGCCCCCGAGATCGTCGACTTCCTCAGGGCGCGCACGCTGGGCAACTGCGAGCTGGGCCTGCGCACCATGGCCGCCGAGCTGCTGACGGCGCCCGACCGGGTGGACGAGCTGGCCAAGGCCGCCGAGGACGCCGGGCTGCCGATCCTGGTGCTGTACGGCGAGGACGACGACGTGTGGGACCCGCGCGAGCAGGCCGCCATGGCCGAACGGCTCGACGCGGCCAAGGTCGTCATCCCGGGCTCCGCGCACTCGCCCGCCGTAGAGGCGCCGGAGACCACCGCGGGCGCCCTCACCGACTTCTGGAACGCCTCCGAGCGGCGGTGGCGCTGCGGGTCGTCCTTCTGACCCCGCCCTCCGCGACCTCGCTCTGCGAACACACCGGCCTCTGTGGTGAGGCTCGTCACAGGGGGATGCCGCCCCGCGGATGTAATGACACACTTACTGAAGTTTGTCTCATCGGCGACCCTTGGCGAGGTGGCGAATGCCGGCGACCGTCCAGCCCCCTGAGAGCGTGACCTGGCGGGTGCACATCGACCGGTCGATGTGGGTCGGCGGGGTGCGCGGCCTCATGCTCCAGGCCCTGCATCCGGTGGCGATGTGGGGGGTGTGGCAGAACTCGACCTTCCAGGAGGACCCGTTCGGCCGCCTGCGGCGCACCGCCGACTTCGTGGGCACCGCCACCTTCGGCAGCCCTGAGGAGATCGACGCGCTGGCGGCCCGGGTCCGGGGCATCCACCGCAGCCTGCGCATCCTCAACCACGACACCGGCAGGAGGGAACGGCTCGACCAGCCCGAGCTGCTGCTGTGGGTGCACTGCGCCGAGGTGTACTCCTACCTGGAGGTGGCGCGCCGCGCCGGGCTGCCGCTGACGGACGCCATGGCCGACCGGTACCTGGACGAGCAGCGGCACACCGCGACCTACGTGGGCCTGCACGCCGACGAGGTGCCCGGCAGCGTGGCCGAGATGGAGGCGTACTTCGCCGAGACGCGGCCCGTGCTGCGCGTCACCGACGAGGCGAGGGCCGCGGTGCGGTTCCTGCTGTGGCCGAACCTGCCGGAGAACCTGCGGTTCCTGAACGCCGGGAAGCCCGGCTACTTCCCGTTCGGCGCGCTGTGCTACTACTCGCTGCCGGACTGGGCCCGCGCCATGTACGGGATCCTGCCGGAGGTGCCGCGGCCCGCCGTGACCGCGGCGCTGCGCTCGTTCCGCCTGGCGATGAACTCGGTGCCCGAGCGGATGCACGACTACGCGTTCGCCAAGCCCACCCGGGACATGCTGGAAAGGGCCCGGCGGCGGCTGGCCGCCGAGGGCTACGACGTCGGGCGCGGCCTGTACGGGCTGCGCGACCCGCGCCGCTGGCCCGCGCGCCGCAAGGTCGCGGCGGCCTGACCCCGGCCCACGGCCCGGCCCCACACCCTGATCCCAGGCCCCCGGTTCAGGCTTCCGGAAGGGCCGCCCAGGGTTCCTTGGGGGAGGCGGCCTGCCGGCCCTCCGGGCAATGCCTCAGGAAGTCGCACCACGAGCACAGGCTCCCGGGACGCGGCGGGAAGTGCTCGTCGTAGGGGTCGTGCCGGACGGTGACGGCGCCGCCCTCACCGGGACGCGGCCGGGGCACCGCGTTCTTCAGCCGGGTGCGGCACGCCTCGTCCGCGGCGGCCGCCTCGGCGGCGATCTGCTCGGCGCGGCGCAGGTGGCGTCCCAGCGACTCGTCGGTGTGCTCCCACACCGCGACCTCGCCGCTGGGCAGGTGGTGCAGCTCGACGCGGCGGCAGGGGCGGCGCAGCACGCGGGACGCGGCCAGCGCGTACAACGCCAGTGCCAGGGAGCCGCGCGCGTCGTCGGCGGTGAGGACGTGCCGTCCCGTCTTGTAGTCGACGACCACCAGCTCCGAGCCGCGGTCGTCCAGCCGGTCGATGCGGCCCGACACCGCGATGCTGTCGGTGCGCGTCGCCACGGTGCGCTCCACCCCCACCGGCTCGTCGTCGGGGTCGAGCCGGGCGGCGTAGCGCTCCACCATCTCGCGGGCGCGCTCGCGGTAGCGGCCGGACTGCTCGGCGTCCCGGAACCCCTCGGTGAGCCAGCCCCGCACCAGCAGCGTGCCCGCCTGCTCCGGAGTGCGCTCGGCCCGCGGCAGCCGCCACCACGCGGCCAGCGCGTTGTGCACGCTGGCGCCCAGGCTGTTGTGCGCCCACGGCGGCCCCTTGGGCGGGGACGGACGGTCCAGGTAGGTCATCCGGTAGCGGCGGGGGCAGTCCAGCCAGGAGTTCAGCCGTGACGGCGTGCACGTGTAGAGCCGCTGGGGCATGCCCGCCAGCGGCAGCTGTTCGGCACCCACGACGCGACCGCGGTCAGGCGTCTTCGCCGTCCCGGGCGAGGGCACCCCAGCTCTCCCAGCGG
Source organism: Actinomadura miaoliensis (assembly GCF_039536785.1). Classification (NCBI taxonomy): domain Bacteria; kingdom Bacillati; phylum Actinomycetota; class Actinomycetes; order Streptosporangiales; family Thermomonosporaceae; genus Actinomadura; species Actinomadura miaoliensis. The sequence continues at coordinate 25,337 of NZ_BAAAZG010000045.1, read as the reverse complement.
GCGTCCTCCTCCCCCACCGTGGTCTCGTCGCCCTGGCCGGGCAGCACCCGCAGGTCCTTGGGCAGCGGCGTCAGCAGCGCCCCGATGGAGTTGAGCTGCTTGCGCAGGTCGTCGTAGACCCCGCCGATCGCGCCGGGGCGGCCGCGGTGCAGGGTGTCGCCGGAGAACAGCACGCCGAGCTGCTCGCTGATCACGCACACGCTGCCGGGGGTGTGCCCCGGGGTGTGCACGATCTCCAGCTGGGCCTCGGCGATCTCGAACACGCCGCCGTCCTCCAGCCAGATGTCGGGCTCGAGGGAGCGCAGCGCCGTGGCGTCGTCCTCGTCCTCCTCCTCGCGGGCCAGCCGCCCGAAGAAGTCCCGCCACAGCAGCCGGTCGGCGCGGTGCAGCGCGATCGGCGCCCAGTTCTCCTCGTCCTCCTCGCCGGCCGCGGCGACCTCCAGCACCGTCGACAGCTTGTGCTCGTTGCCGTCGGTGCAGATCACCGCCATGACCTCACGCTCGCCGACCGCCTTCAGCACGGCCTCGGCGTCGTTGGCGGGGTCGATCACGATCACCTCGTCGTCGTCTCCGACGATGTAGGTGTTGCTCTCGACTTCGTACTCTTCGTCGTCCAGGGTGACCTTCCCCGTGGTCACCACCTGATCGATGCGCGCGTCCACGTTCCGCACCCTATCGCGCGCGTCCGCGAGCCAGGGACGACCGCGCGGGGAGCCGCGGGCCTTTCATCCCGTGCGGACGGCGCCGGCGGCGGCGTCCAGCAGCGCCGCGTAGGCGGCCGCCGAGGTGGTCTCGCAGCCGATGCGGTCGCCGGTCGCCGCGCCGTGGTCGTCGCTGGAGCCGGTGACGAACAGGCCCAGCGCGGACGCCAGGTCCCGCAGCCGCGCCCGGTCGGACGCGTCGTGATCGGGGTGGTCCGCCTCGATCCCGGCGAGCCCGGCCTCGGCCAGCCGTTCCACGACGGCGTCGCCGAACACGTACCCGCGGCGGCGCGCCCTCGGGTGCGCCAGCACCGTCGCGCCGCCCGCCCCGCGGATCAGCCGGACCGCCCGTGCCGGGTCCAGCGCGTAGCGGTCGGCGTACGCGCGGCCGCCCGCCCCGATCCAGTCGGGGGTGAACGCCTCGTCCAGCGTGCGCACCGCCCCGGCCTCGACCATCGCGCGGGCCACATGTGGCCGTCCGACGGCCTCGCCGCGGGCCAGTTCCCGCACCCGCTCCCAGGTGACGTCCACGCCGAGCCCGCGCAGCCGCTCGACCATGGTCCGCGCCCTGATCACCCGGTCGGCGCGGATCCGGGCGAGCTCGGCGGCCAGGTCGGGGGCGGACGGGTCGAACAGGTAGCCGAGCAGGTGCAGGCTGGCGCCGTCCTGCCGGCACGACAACTCGACGCCGGGCACCAGCGTCATCCCCGGCGGCAGGGCCGCCGCCCCGTCGTCCCAGCCCGCCACCGTGTCGTGGTCGGTGAGGGCGAGGACGTCCACCCCGGCCGCGCGGGCGCGCCGGACCACCTCGGCGGGCGGGCGGGTGCCGTCGGAGGCGTCGCTGTGGCAGTGCAGGTCGATGCGCATACGGCAGGAGGCTACTCAGGCGTCGAGACGGGGACAGAAGGCGCCGTAGGGAAGATCGAGTTCCATGCCGGGATCGCGCAGGTCGACCAGGTGGGTGCGGTCGACCAGGAGGACTCCGGCGTCCGCGGGCCACAGGATCACCCAGAGCCAGTTCCCCATGGCCTCGCCGACGTAGACGGCGCGGTCGGGGCCGCCCGGGATCGACCACATCGGCACCGAATGGTCGCACACCGCGAAGGGGCCGCTGACCTCGACCTTGACGTGCGGGGGCCCGTTGTCGAAGCCCTCGCCGGGGTCGGGGCCGGCCAGCCCGGCGTAGTACGCGCCGAGCCCGATGCCCGGTTCCTCGGCGACCAGCAGCATGTCGGCCAGGCCGCTCACCAGCCCGGGCCCGGACACCGCCACGGCGGACGCGCGGGTGCCGGTGCGCTCGTCTCCCACGGTGACGAAGCCCGTGACCAGCCACCCCAGCGGCAGCGGCCACGGCGTCCACACCGGGACGCGGGAGTCGCGGACGGCGGCGGCCAGCCCCTCGGGTTCGGGTCGGCGGGACGGCTGGCGCGGCAGCACCGCCCCGTGCACGGGACAACTCCAGTCGCTCGACCAGAGGTTCGGCGCACCGACACGCTTGCCGCAGCGCGGGCACGTGGGCTCCGCCCTCATGGTTACCCACAGTGCGTGCCGGACCCCGTTTTCGTCAAGGTCCGCCCGGTGGCCCGGATCGCAAAACCAGGACAAAATAGGCGGAGGCGTGCGAGGGGGTGGCCATGCGGGTGCGCTGCGTGGGCGGGATCGTCCGCGACCACGAGGGGCGGCTGCTGCTGGTGCGGCGGGCCCGGCCGCCCGCGGCCGGACGGTGGTCGGTGCCCGGCGGACGCGTCGAGCCGGGCGAGACGGACGTGACCGCTGTAGCGCGCGAGCTGCGCGAGGAGACCGGCCTGCGGGTGGCGGTCGGCCCCCTGGTCGGCTCGGTGGAACGCCCCGGGCCCGGCGACGTCGTCTACGAGATCTTCGACTACCTGGCCACGCCGATCGGCGGCGGCCTGACCGCCGGTGACGACGCCGCCGACGTCCGCTGGGTCACGCCCGAGGAACTGCTGCGCCTGCCCACGTCCCCCGGTCTGGTGGAGGCCCTGACCGAGTGGGGCGTGCTGGTCGTCCCCGGGATGCCGCCGCCCCCGGTGGATCCGTTCGCCGGTTCCGGCGGCGCCGTACGCGACGCACCGTAGGGACGGGGCGCGACTAGGAGCCGGGGGCGCCGGGCCAGCCGGGCACGCCCTGCCCTCCCCCGGCCGGGAAGCCGTGCCCGCCGGGTACGCCCTGCGCCCCTGGGACACCGTGTCCGCCCGGGACGGCGTGGCCGCTGGGCGCGCCGGGGACGCTTCCCACGGTGGCGCCTGGGACGCCGGTGGACGGCGGCGTGTCGACCGAGGCGTCCGGCTGGTCCGAGCCCCCGGTGACGGTCTGGATGCGCATCTTGCGCGCCAGCCACGCCACGACGGCCGCGTACAGCAGCATCGGCGCGACGTCCGCCACGACGTACTGCCACGGGATCGCGCCCTGCTCGATGTCCAGCTTGCCGACGGCGGCGGGCAGCAGGAACGCCATCAGGTTGTTGAACACGTGGATGGCGATGGCCGCCTCCAGGCCGCCGGTGCGCACCGTCACCCATCCGGCGACCGCGCCGAAGACGAAGATGTCCAGGATGCCCCAGCCGGTATAGCCGTGCCCGGAGGTGAAGAGCGCCGAGCCGACCACGATGCCCGGCCACGGGGTGCGGAACACCACGCTCAGCGCCCGGGCGACGCGCCGGGTGCCGTTCTCCAGCGTGCACGCGCCGACCGCCTGCAGCAGCCAGCCGCGGAAGACGTACTCCTCGGCCGACGCCTGGAACGGCACCAGCGCGATGATGATCAGGGCGGGCAGCAGGAACTCGCCCCAGCCGACCCAGTGATCCTCGCCGCCGCCGTTGGGCGGCGCCGCGAACTGGCCCGCCACCCACGAGGTGCCGAACGACACCAGGCAGAACCCGATCGCCAGGCCGCCGCAGACCAGCAGCCAGCGCCAGCGCAGCCGCCCGGCCACCGACGACAGCGTGCCGGGACGGCGCCGCTGCACCCACCACGGCACCAGCAGCACCACCGGCAGCAGCACCGCGAGGGCGGCCAGGTTGAAGGTCAGGTCCGCGGTGGAGTCACCGAAGAACGAGGTCGCCGACTGCGAGGGCTCCGGCATCTCTCCCGTGGCGAGCACGTAGACGACCGTCCCGACGATCGTCAGCGCGAGCATGGCGCACAGGGCGCCGCCCAGGATCGTCAGCGTGCCGGCCAGGGGCCGCCACCAGCGGTGCACGGCGTTGCGGGCCATGCGGTGGTAGGGCACCCCGCCCGGGACGGGCACCGTCCACGGCCGTTTGACCGGCGGCCCGTAACCCGGGTAGCCGTACCCCGGGTAGCCGTACGGCTGCTGATAGGGAGAGCCGTAGGCCTGCGGCGCGGCGCCGTAGGGCTGGGGCTGCCCGTAGGGCTGGGGCTGCGCGCCATAGGGCTGAGACGGAGGCGTCCCGTACGGCTGGGGGCCGGTGTACGGGGGCGGCACAGGCTGGGGGTAGGGCTGCGCCTGCGGAGGCCCTTGGGACGATCCGGGGTCGTCAGGTGGCGCCCAGCCGTTGGCGTCCGCTGGATCCGGCACCGAACAACCCCCTCGTGACGACCAGCACCTGGGACGAATCGTACGTGCCGGTCAGTGCCTTTCGCGCCACAGCGCGCGATGTCGCCCGATGTCCTCCGCGCCGAGATCAGGACGGCGGCCAGGACGGCGGTCAGGACGGCGGCTCGAAGCGCCGGGTGCGCGTCAGGCCCGCGGCCCGGCCCTTCGCGGCGATCACCTGCGCCATCTTCCGGGACGCCTCGTCGATCATCTCGTCGCCGAGCACCGCCGCGCCGCGTCCCTCCACCGTCGTGTGGTACTCGTACGCCTCAAGGATCAGCTCGGCGTGGTCGTAGTCCTCCTGGGTGGGCGAGAAGACCTCGTTGCCCGCCTCGATCTGCGCCGGGTGCAGCACCCACTTGCCGTCGAAGCCCAGCGCCGCCGAGCGCCGCGCCACCCGGGTGAACGCCTCGACGTCGCGGACGTTGAAGTACGGCCCGTCGATTGCCTGCAGGTCGTGGGCGCGGGCGGCGGTGAGGATGCGCATGAGGATGTAGTGGTAGGCGTCGCCCTCGGTGTAGCCGGGCGGCTGCTCGCCCACCACCAGCGTCCTCATGTTGAGGGAGGCCATCAGGTCGCCGGGGCCGAACACCAGGGTCTCCAGGCGGGGCGACGACGCGGCGATCTCGTCCACCCCGGCCAGGCCCCGGGCGTCCTCGATCTGCGCCTCGATGCCGATGCGGCCCGGCTCGTACCCCATGGCCAGCTCGATCTGGGTGAGCAGCCGGTCCAGCCACTGCACGTGGGAGGCGTCGCGCACCTTGGGCAGCATGACGCAGTCCAGGTTGGCGCCGGCGCCCTCCACCACCTCGATCACGTCCCGGTACGCCCACGGGGTCTCCACGTCGTTGACGCGGACGACGCGCACCTTGCCCGACCAGTCGCCCTCGTTCAGCGCCGCCACGATGCTCTTGCGGGCGTCCTCCTTGGCCGAGGGCGCGACCGCGTCCTCCAGGTCCAGGAACACCTCGTCGGCCGGGAGTCCCTGCGCCTTCTCGATGAACCGGGGGTTGCTGCCGGGGACCGCCAGAGTGGTACGTCGTGACCGCATGGCCGGATGCTACCGGGGGGCGTGTGAGACGCTGAGGGCATGGGCGAGCTGAAGGCGCTGGTGGAGGAGGCGGCCAAGAAGTCCGGGCTGATGTGGCTGCACCTGCCGGGGCTGGCGCAGCCGCGGGCGGCCTGGCACGTGTGGCACGACGGCGCGGCCTACGTTCTGACCGGCGGCGAGGGCGAGCAGCCCCTGCCCGGCCTGCCCGAGGCCGACCGGGTGCGGGTGACGCTGCGCAGCAAGGACAAGGGCGGGCGGCTGGTGTCGTTCGTCGCCGCCTGCGAGCAGGTGCGGCCCGGCACGGACCTGTGGGACGAGGTCACCTCCGTCCTGGCCAAGGAACGCCTCAACGCGGCGACCCATGAGGGACAGGTGGAGCGCTGGGCGGAGGAGTCGTACGTCGTGCGGCTCTCCCCCACCGACGAGGCGGTGGAGGCACCGGGCGGATACGACGACAAGTACGCCGCCGTCCGCCCGGTGCCCACCCCGGCGACCACGGCCGGCCCGCCCCCGCGCCTGATGGGCGGCAAACGCCGCAGGGCCGACCGCTGAACTCCGCCGGGTCCGGCGTCACATCGGCAGGCGGCGGCCCTCGGCCAGCGCGCGCAGCTTGTCCGGGTTGGCGACCATCAGCACCTTGGTCACGGTGCCGGCCGAGTCGACCTCGGCGGTCACGACGGTGAACGGACCGTCCGGGCCCTCGACGAGCAGCCCCGGCTCGCCGTTGACGCTGACGCGCCGGACGACCCAGTCCCGCGGCTCCACGCCCCCGAACGGAGAGCTGGACACCGCACGCAGCCAGCGGCCGACCTTGTCGGCGCCGTGGATGACGCGGCGGGCGGCGCGGACCTTGCCGCCGCCGTCGGTCCACAGCGCCACGTCCGGCGCCAGGGTCTCCATCAGCCGGTTGATGTCGCCGCCGAGCACCGCGTCGAAGAACCGCTCGGTGGCGGCGCGCCGCTCCCGGCCGTCCGCCGCGAACCGGGGCCGCCGCGCCTCCACGTGCTTGCGGGCGCGGGTGCCGAGCTGCCGGACGGACGTCTCGCTGCGGTCCAGGGCCTCGGCGATCTCGGCGTAGGGGAAGCCGAACACCTCGCGCAGCACGAACACCGCGCGCTCCAGCGGGCTGAGCGTCTCCAGCACCACCAGCAGCGCCATGGACACCGACTCGGCCAGCTCGGCGTCCTCGGCCACGTCCGGGGAGGTCAGCAGCGGCTCGGGCAGCCACGGGCCGACGTAGGCCTCCCGGTGCGCCCGCGCCGACCGCAGCCGGTCCAGCGCGATGTTGCTGACGACCCGCACCAGATACGCCTTGACGTCCTGGATGCCGGAGCGGTCCGCCGACGCCCAGCGCAGCCAGGCGTCCTGCACCGCGTCCTCGGCGTCGGCGACGGTGCCCAGCATCCGGTACGCCACCGAGAACAGCAGCCCCCGATGCTCCTCGAACAGCCGCGTGGTCGCCCCGTCCGCGTGCTCCGCCGCCTCCCCGTCCGGGCGTTCCGCCGTCCCGCCCGCGGGCTCCGCCGGGTCCTCGCTCATGCCGTGGCCTCCTTCGCGAGCCGTCCGGCCGGGATCTCGCAGTTGTCCTTGAAGCCCTGCCCGACGAGCCCGGCGGCCAGGTTGAAGCGGGAGCGCATGTTCTCCACGGCCACGCACATGGTGAGCTCCACCAGCTGGCGTTCGCTCAGGTGGCGGCGCAGCGCCTCGACCAGCTCGTCGGTGACCTGCGGCGGGTCGGCGGTCATCGCCTCGGCGTACTCCATCACCAGGCGCTCCTCCTCGGTGAACAGGCCGCTGTCGCGCCAGTGCGGCACCGCCTCCAGCTTCGCCAGCGGAATCCCGTGCGTGTTGGCCTCCCAGGTGCCGAAGTCCACGCACCACGCGCAGCCGACGTGCACCGCGGCGGCCATGACCGCCAGGTCCTTGAGCCGGTGCGGGAGCGCCTTCCACCGCAGCACCCCCATCTCCAGCATCCCGTACGTGGCGAACACGCCCATGTGGTGGCCCATCGCCCGCATCGGGTCGAGATCCTTGCCGAACTTGCGGCGCACCGCCCACGCGAACAGCCGGTAGCGCAGGGTCTTGGGAGGGTCCAGGGAGATACGGGCCACGGCGGCCTCCTTCGCGGTCGTCTCCAACACGTCACCCCCGAAGACGGGACAGCCCCCGCGGATGTGACATGCCGGTGAACACCGCGGCGCACGTCACACCGCCGCCCGGATTACCGCCAAGATCGCGGGTAGCCTGCGTGTCATGAGCGCGAGTCCGACACGTGTGTTCATCGCGCGGCTGGCCGGGATCGCCGTGTTCGACCCGGCGGGCGACCAGGTCGGGCGCGTCCGCGACGTGGTGGTGGCGCTGCGCCTGGGCGACCGGCCGCCGCGCGTGCTCGGGCTGGTGGTGGAGGTCGCCTCGCGCCGTCCGGTGTTCCTGCCCATCACCCGGGTCATGATGATCGAGACCGACGCCGTCATCTTCGACGGCCGGCTGAACGTACGGCGCTTCCAGCAGCGCGAGTCGGAGACCCTGGTGATCGCCGAGCTGCTCGACCGCACGGTCACGCTGACCGAGACCGGCGAGCAGGTGCAGGTCGTGGACGTCGGCATGGAACCGACCCGCACCCGGGACTGGCTGGTCGGCAAGGTCGCCGTCAGCCGCGGCCGCGGCCGGGGCCTGCGCCGGCGGCGCGGCGAGGTGTTCGTGGTGGACTGGAACGCGGTCACCGGGTTCTCGGCCGTCGAGCACGGCCAGGGCGCCGCCGGGCTGATCGCCGCGTTCGAGCGGATGAAGCCCGCCGACCTGGCCAACGTGGTGCACGAGCTGTCGGAGAAACGGCGGGCCGAGGTCGCCGTCGCCCTCGACGACGAGCGGCTGGCCGACGTGCTGGAGGAGCTGCCCGAGGACGACCAGATCGAGATCCTCGGCACCCTGGACGCCGACCGCGCCGCCGACGTGCTGGAGGCCATGGGCCCCGACGACGCCGCCGACCTGCTGGGCGAGCTGCCCACCGAGCAGCGCGAACGGCTGCTGACGCTGATGGAGCCGCGCGACGCCGCGCCGGTGCGGCGGCTGCTGACCTACGCCGAGGACAGCGCGGGCGGCCTGATGACCACCGACCCGGTGATCGTGCCGCCGGACGTCACCGTGGCCGAGGCGCTGGCGCAGATCCGCAACCCGGACCTGAACCCGGCGATGGCCGCGCAGGTGTACGTGTGCCGTCCCCCCACCGCCACCCCCACCGGCCGGTACCTGGGCACGGTGCACTTCCAGCGGCTGCTGCGCGAGCCGCCGTCGACGCTGGTCAGCGGGATCGTCGACAGCGAGCTGGACCCGATCCGCCCGACCATGTCGCTGGAGGCGGTGGCCACGTTCCTGGCCGCCTACAACCTGGTGGCCGCGGCCGTGGCCGACGAGAACGGGCACCTGCTCGGCGCGGTCACCATCGACGACGTGCTCGACCACCTGCTGCCGCAGGACTGGCGGGAGAACGTGATGGACGTGGCGGCGGCCGAGCGCCCCGACCCTGAGGAGGAGGCGCTGCGCGGCGCCGGACGGTACGGCGCCGGCAAGGACGACGACGCGCACCGACCGCGGAGAGGCTGAGGGGGAACGGGATGATCGAGCTTCGCGGGGAGCCGCTGGCCGGGCGCCGGGCCGGGCGCGTGGGCGCCCGCCTGGACGAACCGCGTCGGCTGACCCGATCGCTGCTGCCGCGTCCGCACTACGACCCCGAGTCGTTCGGACGGCTGTCGGAACGGATCGCGCGGTTCCTGGGCACGGCGCGCTTCCTGGTCTACATGACGGTGTTCATCGTGGTGTGGCTGGCCTGGAACAGCCTGGGGCCGCCCGGGCTGCGGTTCGACCCGTACCCGTTCATCTTCCTGACGCTGATGCTGTCGGTGCAGGCGTCGTTCGCGGCGCCGCTGATCCTGCTTGCGCAGAACCGGCAGGACTACCGCGACCGCGTGCAGTACGAGCAGGACCGGGCCCGCAACGAGCGCACCATCGCCGACACCGAGTACCTCACCCGGGAGATCGCCGGGCTGCGGCTGGCGGTCAGCGAGGTCGCCACCCGCGACTTCCTGCGCTCGGAGCTGGAGCGCATGCTCAAGGAGCTGAACGGGGAACGCGGCGGCGCCAGGCCCGACGGCGCCCCGGCCCCGCGCGGTGAGGGAGTCCCCAGGCGCTGACGGCTCTTCCGGCACGCCGTCCCCGGACACGGCGGTTCGCGGCACGCCGTCGCCGGGCCGGCCGTTACCGGGCCGACCGTTCCCGGGCAGGGCGGCGGTCAGGCGGTGACGGCGGCCTCGTGGTGCCGGGCCCGCGGGGCGCGGGCGGCCGCGGCCGGCGGCTCGTCCAGCAGCTTGCGCAGGATCGCGGCGAAAGGCCCCAGGTCGTCCTCGTCGAGGCGGCTCATCAGGTACTCGCGGACGCCGCGCCGGTACGTCGGGGTGGCCTCCTCCAGGCGGCGCCGCCCGGCCGGGGTGAGCACCGCGTACAGCCCCCGCGCGTCGCTGGTGCACGACTGGCGGACCACCAGGCCCTCGCGCTGCAGCCGGTCGACCAGGCGGGTCAGGCCGCTGCGCGACAGCAGCACCCGGTCGGCCAGGTCGTTCATCCGCAGCCGCCCGCCGGGCGCCTCGCCGAGGTGCGTCAGCACGTCGTAGGAGCCGAGCGGCAGGTCGTGGTCGGCCAGCAGGTCGGCCTGCAGGCGGCGGGAGATCTGCACCTGGGCGCGCAGCAGCATGCGCCACACGGACAGCTCCGTGGAGATCGGGGTGGACGGCGGTGTCACGTCCCGATGCTACTCCCGCACGCGGCGCGACCGTCCGCTCCCGGGGTGCTGATTCGCAACGCCCGGCACCGAGTTCATACCATGGGGTCATGGCCTCCCAGCTGACGACCGAGCAGGTGACCGCGGCGCTCGCCACGGTGCAGGATCCGGAGATCCGCAAGCCGATCACCGAGCTCGACATGGTCAAGAACGTCGACATCGCGCCCGACGGCGCGGTGCGCGTCGGCATCTACCTGACCGTGGCCGGATGTCCGATGAAGGACACCCTGTCGCGCGGCGTCACCGAGGCCGTGTCCCGCCTGGACGGGGTCACCTCGGTCCAGGTCGAGCTGGACGTGATGAGCGAGGAGCAGCGCAGGGCGCTGCAGACCCGGCTGCGCGGCGGCGAGCCGGCCAAGGAGATCCCGTTCGCCAAGCCCGGATCGCTGACCAAGGTGTACGCGGTGGCCAGCGGCAAGGGCGGCGTCGGCAAGTCCTCGGTCACGGTGAACCTGGCGGCGGCGCTGGCCGCGCAGGGCCGCAAGGTGGGCGTGGTCGACGCCGACATCTACGGCCACTCGGTGCCGCGGATGCTCGGCGTGGAGCACCCGCCCACCAAGGTGCAGGACATGATCATGCCGCCGAGCGCGCACGACGTGAAGGTGATCTCGGTGGGCATGTTCACCGCCGGGAACCAGCCGGTGGTGTGGCGCGGGCCGATGCTGCACCGCGCCCTGCAGCAGTTCCTCGCCGACGTCTACTGGGGCGACCTGGACGTGCTGCTGATGGACCTGCCGCCGGGCACCGGCGACATCGCCATCTCGGTGGCGCAGCTGCTGCCGTCGGCGGAGATCCTGGTCGTCACCACCCCGCAGCAGGCGGCCGCCGAGGTCGCCGAGCGGGCCGGGGCGATCGCCGCGCAGACCCACCAGCAGGTCGTCGGCGTGATCGAGAACATGTCGTACCTGACCTGCCCGCACTGCGGCGAGCGCCAGGACGTCTTCGGCTCGGGCGGCGGGCAGCAGGTCGCCGACGCGCTGACCCGCACGCTGGGCACCCGGGTGCCGCTGCTGGGCCAGGTGCCGATCGACGCCCGGCTGCGCGAGGGCGGCGACTCCGGACGCCCGCTGGTGCTGGACGACCCCGACGCCGAGTCCGCCAAGGTGCTGCGCACCATCGCCGACACCATCGGCGCCCGGGGCCGCGGCCTGGCCGGCATGTCCCTGGGGATCACGCCCAGGCGCAAGTGAGCGGGCCGGCGGACGTCAGCGGCTGAGCCGCAGACGTCGAAAGCCCGCACGTCAGGACCCGCACGTTAAGACCCGCACGTCAAAGGCCCCGGGACGCGTCGTCCCGGGGCCTTGTCGCGTGGGGCGGGCTCAGGTGGCCTCGTTGTCGAAGGGCGGGCGTTCGCCGTACTCCAGGCCGCCGCCCGCGGTGGCGTAGGCGGGCTCGTCGTCGAAGACGGCGCCGCGCATGGGGTTGTTCTCGTCGTCGTCCTCCAGCAGGTGCTTGCGGACGAACGTCTTGGGATGCAGGTCGGCCAGGTCGAAGTCCTTGAACTCCGGGCCCAGGCCCTCCTGCAGATCGGCCTTGGCGTTGTTGGCCATCTGCCGCAGCTGTCGCAGCGTGCGTCCCGCCTGCCCGGCGACCTGGGGCAGCCTGTCCCCGAAGATGACCAGGGCCAGCACGACGAGCACGACCATCTCGCCGAGTCCGACGTCGAACAACCCGTCCTCCACACCTCGCCGGGCACGCGGGCTCGCCGAGCCCGATGCACCACAGGGTATCCCGCCGGCCAGCGTATCCCCTGCCCACACAATCCCGTACCGGGCAAATCGCCCGGTACGGGCACCTCATCGCGGTTTCACGTTCCCGCAACCCCGGCGCCGCCCGCCCGCCGCACGGCGGGCGGGCGGACGGTTCCGCGGGTCTCGGCCCGGTCTGCTCAGTTGGCCTCGGACAGGACCACCTCGACGGTGGTCTCCTTGCCGCCGCGCTGGTAGGTGACCTTGATGCGGTCGCCCGGCGCCTTGCTGCGGATCCGCGCCGCCAGCTCGGACGGGTCCTCGATCGGCTGGCCGTCCAGCTTGGTGATCACGTCGCCGGGGCGGAGCCCGGCGCGCTCGGCCGGTCCGCCCTTCACCAGCGGCTGCACCCCGCCCTGCGCCTGCTCGGGGATGCGCACCCCCGGGCCGGGGAAGGTCTGGTCCATGCCGATGCCGAGCTGGGCGCGGCGCGCCCGGCCGGTGTTGATGATCTCCTCGGCGACCCGGCGGCCCTGGTTGATGGGGATGGCGAAGCCCAGGCCGATGCTGCCGCCCTGGGTCTCGCCGGTGATGCCGCCACTGCCCAGCGTGACGATGGCGGTGTTGATCCCGATCACCCGGCCGCGGCCGTCCACCAGCGGACCGCCCGAGTTGCCGGGGTTGATGGCCGCGTCGGTCTGGATGGCGTTGAGCACCGAGCCGTCGCCGCCGCCCTCGCCGCGGGTGGGCACCGCTCGGTTGAGCGCGCTGACGATGCCGGTGGTGACCGAGCCCTGCAGGCCCAGCGGCGAGCCGATGGCGATCACGGGGTCGCCGACCGCCAGCTTGGCGGAGTCGCCCAGCGTCAGCGCGGGCATCGAGTGGGTGCCCTCGGGACGCAGCACGGCGATGTCGGAACTGGGGTCGCGGCCCTTGACCGAGGCGGGCAGCACCTTCTTGTCGTTGAAGACCACCCGGATCTGGCCGCCGGAGGCCACCACGTGGTTGTTGGTGATGATGTAGCCGTTGTTGACGATGAATCCGGTCCCCCCGGACTCCTCGCCGGTCGGCGACGCCACCCTGATCATGACGACGCTGGGCAGCACCCGCTGCGCCACGCCCGCGATCGAGTCCGGCGGCCGGCTCTGCTGCCCGGAGCCGCTGTCGGAGTTGCTGCCGAGGCTGACGCCGCCGCCGTTGTCGTCGGTGGCCATCACCCCGACGCCGGCGCCGATGCCGCCCGCCACCAGCGCGACGATCAGCGCGATCACGGCCATGATGCCCAGGCCGGGGCCGCCGCGGCCGGACGACGGCGGCGCGGGGACCGGAGCCCAGTTGGGGGCCGCGCCGAACGGCTGCCCGTACGGGCCGGGCTGACCGGGCTGACCGGGGCCGCCCGGCCCACCGGGGGCGCCGGGGACGCCGCCGGGGCCGAGGCCGCCTCCCGGGCCGACGCCGGGGCCCGGCGGCGGGCCCATCGGCGTGGCGCCCGGCGGCGGGGTCGTGGACACCGGCGGGCCGGTCGGCGGCGGGGGCTGCTGCTGGCCCTGGGGCGGCCAGGCGTACGGGTCGGGCTGGGGGTCGTGCTGGTCGTACGGGACGAATCCGGGCCGCTGCGGCGCCTGCTCGTCGTCGACGGCGGGCTTGTCCAGCAGTGTCGGCCGGGGTCCCGGAGAGGCGGCGTCGCCGCCGGGCGGATCGGGGGGCGCGAAACCCTGCTCGTATCCCGCGGCGTCCGCGTCGTCCCGGGCGTCCTGCTGGGACCCTTTCGCGGCCGGCCGCGCCTCGCCGGGTTCCCGCCGCTCAACCCCGGCGCCGGCGACCAGCTCGTCGTCCTGCGCCGACGCCCTGACGGGTCCGCGGCTGTCTTCCGTCATCCCCATCTCTCCTACCGAGCATGGTTCTCGCCGAGCATGTTCACGTATCCAGGCTCATCGTGCCCATCGGGGCATGTGGTGAGCATAAGACTTATCCGAAGGGGTTGACCCACGAAGCGAGCCTGCGCAGGCCACGGCCCAGGCGGGTCCAGAGGTCCCGCCCGCCGTGGGGCAGCGCGTCCACCGCTCGCTCGGCGGTGCCCTCGGGACCGTCGGTCACCACCGTGTAGACGTAGCCGTCGTCGGCCCACACGGCCCAGTGCCGCAGCGACTCCCGGCGGAAGACGGTGTCGCCGCGGTTGACGGTGCGATTCCAGTCGGCGAGACCGCGTTCGTCCAGGCTGCCGCGCTGCACGAACACCGACACCGACTCCAGCCCGTCGGAGAAGGTCAGGTGGACGGTGCCGTCGGTGGGGCGGGTGGTGGAGCGGCGGGCGTCGGACAGGCTGAGGCCGGGCAGGGCGCGCGGCAGCGGCCAGCCGTGGTCGCGCAGGTCGCCGAGCTCGGCGGGTTCGAGGGGGTCCTCCCAGGGGGAGACGTTCCACGCGGAGGAGGTCGCGGCCTCGCCGAGCGTGCCGCCGCGCACGGACGAGCTCTTGCCGGGACGTCCGCCGGGCGCGACCCGCACCTGGTCGAACCCGGTCGCGGTGATCGTGCGTCCGGTGCCGTCGAGCAGCTCGCGGTGCAGCATCAGGCCGGTCTCGGCGTCGATCCAGAAGCGCCCGGCCGGGGTGCCGTCGCGGCGGCGGGCCTCCACGACCCGGGAGGCGCGGCCGCAGATGGACGAGTCGCTCGCGCGCACGACGGCGTAGTTGCGGGTCAGCAGCTCCAGCGTCGCGGCGGTGAACCCGGTGAGCGCGCCCCCGGCGGGCTGGTAGGTGGCCCGGTCGCGGTCGCCCTCGCGGGCGTCGACGTACGTGCCTTGCCCCGGCGTGTGCGCGACGTTCACCCGGGAGGTGACGGGGCCGCGGCGGTTCCAGGTGGTGACGACCTGAACGCCTTGGTACGGGACGCGGCGGGCCGCGTCGGCGGCGTCGCGCAGCAGCCGCACTGCCTCGGGGTCGCTGGGCACGCGACGCGCCGCGGCGGCGTCCCCGGCCAGCGCGCAGGCCAGCACCAGGGCACCGGCGAGACCGCAGGCGAGCACAGCTTTGTCGAGCGCGGCCCAGGTCCGCGCGGTCACGGCCCCGGAGAGGTCTGGACGGCCTGCTGCAGCAGCGGATCGGTGATCGGGACGTCGCCGGAGGTCAGCGCGTGCTCCACGGCGAAGCGGTCGAAGGCGGGGTTGACGGTGGGCGCGTCCTGCTCGCCGCCCGCCAGGTAGGAGGCGGTGCCGAGACCGAGGAACAGGGCCGCTCCGACGGCCAGGTAGCGGCGGCGCGGCGAGCGCGCCGGGCCGGGCCTGTCCGGCCAGCCGACCGGGTCGGCGGCGAAGGCGGCGGCGGTGACGGCGGCGTGCCGGCGGGTGCGGGCGGGGCCCGCGAACGGCCGGTGCGAGCGGCCGGAGACCCGGTCGCCGCCGCGACGGCCCGCCGGTGCGGGCGTCACGTCGCCGGACGGGCGCGACGGCGGCGGAAGGTCATCGGGTCCGGGTGCGGCCTGCGGCGGGCGGCCCAGCTCCTTCAGGCGGGCCACGAAGTCGCCCGTCGGGAGGTCGTCTGCGCCCTCGGCGGCGGGCGGATCCGCCAGCCCCCGCAGCCGGCTCTTGAGCCCCCGCAGGGCCTCGGCCTCGGCCCTGCACCGCGCGCACACCGCGAGATGGGCCAGCGCACGGTCGCGCTCGTCGTGACCCAGCTCACCGTCGACCAACGCGGTCAGACGCTCCCCCAGACAGCTCACGCGGCTCCCTCGTCGATCAAGTCGGTCACGCGCGGCGGCGCGTGGCGAAACCCTATGCGCGCTCCGGTCGCGGGGCCTCGCCGGTGTAGGTCGACGCGTCCCCCGTGGCCGGTCGTCCCGCGGCGGCCGCTCCGGCCGGCAGCGCCGCGGCCAGGTCGCCTGCGTCCGCGGCACCGCGCCGCTGCGGCGCCCGGTGCTCCAGTGCGGCGCGCAGCTGCGCCCTCCCCCGGTGGATGCGGCTGCGCACGGTCCCCAGTTTGACACCCAACGTCGCCGAGATCTCCTCGTACGACAGGCCCTCGATGTCGCACAGCACCACGGCGGCCCGGTACTCAGGCGCCAGGGCGTCGAGCGCGGCCTGGACGTCGGCGTCGAAGTTGCGGTCGTCGTAGGCCTGCGCGGGCGTCGGCTCGCGGCCCTGCAGGCGCTCGGCGGCGTCGTCGGCCAGTCCCTCGAAGCGGATGCGCTGGCGGCGCCGCGCCATGTCGAGGAACAGGTTCGTGGTGATGCGGTGCAGCCAGCCCTCGAACGTGCCGGGCGTGTAGTTCGACAGCGAACGGAACACCCGGACGAAGACCTCCTGGGTGAGGTCCTCGGCGTCGTGCTGGTTGCCGGTCAGCCGGTAGGCCAGCCGGTACACGCGTCCCGAATGCTCGCGGACGACCTCGTCCCACGACGGCGGGGCCCATTCGGCCTCCGGCGCGTTCTCGCGGGTGCGCGTGGCCGCCGTGGTCCCGAACCCCTTGCGGGGGCCGACCCCCACAGCGCCCTTAAATGTAAGTGCTGCCACTCCCATGGTGCTGGGTTGTTCCTCTCTGGTGGCCAACGCTCTCGCTTTGGAACGACACGGTCGCGCCTGGGCTGGGGCGGTTAGTGGACCGACGACTGTTACAACGTGCTGAAACGCCGGTTGGTTCCCGGTCGGCGATAATGTCTTTCCAGCATGAGCCAGGCGGGGGTCCCGCGAGGAGGCAGCCATCGACGCCATTCAGGCCACCCTGGCCTACGTGGAGGAGTACCTCCCCGAAGACGAGGCGCTGGTGAACGCGCGACGGCGGGGCGAGGAGGTCGGGGCCAAGCCCATCGGCCCGGCCGGCGGGGCGGCCCTGCGGTTCCTGGCCACGGTGATCGGCGCCCGGACGGTGGTGGAGATCGGCACGGGCTGCGGGGTGTCGGGCATCTGCCTGCTGCGCGGCATGCGCAGGGACGCGGTGCTGACCAGCGTGGACGTCGAGCCGGAGCACCAGCGCCTGGCCAAGCTCGCCTACGCCGAGGCCGGGCTGGGCGCCTCCCGCACCCGCATGATCGTCGGGCGGGCGCTGGAGGTGCTGCCGCGGCTCACCGACGGCGCCTACGACATGGTGTTCTGCGACGCGCTCAAGCACGAGTACCCCGAGTACCTGACGGCGGCGCTGCGGCTGCTGCGTCCGGGCGGCGTGCTGGCCTTCGACAACGCGCTGTGGCACCACCGGGTGGCCGACCCGCGCCGCCGCGACCCCGACACGCTGGCGGTCCGCGAGGTGAACCGGATGGTCCGCGAGGACGAGCGGCTGGTGCCGCTGCTGCTGCCGGTCGGCGACGGCCTGCTGTGCGCCGTCAAGCGCGAATGAGCGCCGAGGCCGGCGGACGCGCGGCGGCGGCGTTCCAGGTCCGGACGCGGCCGACGGTGCGGTCGGCCGGGCAGGTGGTGGCGCTGGCGCTGCTGGTGCTCGCCTCGGCGGGCTTCGTGACCGGCGGCGCGACGGGCCGCGCCGGGTTCGGGGCCGTGGTGTTCGTCACATTGGGCGTGCTGGGGCTGGGGCTGTTCGGCGTCGGCCTGCTGTGGGCGGTGGGCGTGCTGCTGGGGCGGCGCCCCGTGCTGGAGCTGGACCAGACGGGGGTGCGGCGTCCGGCGCGCTGGCCGCTGCCGCGCCGCGCCGACCGGGTGCTGCCGTGGCCGCGGGTGGCGGCGATGTGCGCGCTGCGCCGCGGGATGGCGGGCACCCGCCGCGGCGAGCAGGACTACCTGGTGTTCCTGCCGTCGGCGGAGCTGGCCGAGACGGCCCGCACGGCCCAGCGGTCGCTGCTGGTCGCGCTGACGTTGCCGGACGTGCCCGCGACGGCGCTGCCGGAGGCCCGGGACGCGGCGGCGTGGTGTTTCGCCGTGGACCCGGCCTGGGACGCGTCCCTGAAGGAGGTCGTGGCGGCCGTGCGCAGCCGCCACCGGATCCCGGTGATCGACCGCCGCAAGATATGACCCGGCCGGGTGGGGGCCCGGGGGCCGGTACGCGGCTCAGGCGGGCGGTGCGCCGAGCCAGGTGAGCAGCAGGCGGGCACCGAAGCCGGTGGCGCCCCTGGTGATCTCGGCGTCGTCGCCGGTGGCCCGCGCGGGCCCGGCCACGTCGAGGTGGGCCCAGCGCCGCCCGCCCGCGAACTCGCGCAGGAACAGCGCCGCCATGATCGAGCCGCCGCCGAAGCCGCGGCGTTCGATGTTGGACACGTCGGCCACGTCGGAGTCGATGGCGGGCCGGTAGTCGTCGATCAGCGGCATCCGCCACAGCGGCTCGCCCGCGGCGCGCCCGGCGGCGGTGAGGGCCGCGGCGAGGTCGTCGTCGGTGGCGTACAGGGCGCCGTGCCGCAGCCCCAGGGCGACCTTGGCGGCGCCGGTGAGGGTGGCGACGTCCACGATCACGTCGGGGTCGAGCTCGGCGTCGGCGTAGGCCAGGGCGTCGGCGAGGACGAGGCGTCCCTCGGCGTCGGTGTTGAGCACCTCGGAGGTCCGCCCGCCGAAGTGGGTGATCACGTCGCCGGGGCGCATGGCCGACCCGGACGGCATGTTCTCGGCCGCCGCGACCAGACCGGTGACCCGGCTCCGCACGCCGAGGTCGCGCAGCGCGCCCATGACCGCCATGACGGCGCCGCCGCCCGCCATGTCGGTCTTCATGGTCTTCATGTTCTCGTTGGGCTTGAGCGACAGCCCGCCGCTGTCGAAGGTGATGCCCTTGCCGACCAGCACCACGTGGCGTCCGTCGGCGTCCTCGGGCGCGTAGGTCAGCTCGATCAGCCGGGGCGGGCGCGGTGAGCCCGAGCCGACGGCCAGCAGCCCGCCGAAGCCGCCCTTGGCCAGCTCCTTCTCGCCGAGCACGCGCAGCCCGAGGCCGGCCTCGGCGGCGATGTCGGCGGCCCGGTCGGCCAGCCACGACGGGCCCTTGTCGGTGGACGGCTGGTTGGCCAGGTCGCGGGCGCGGGCGGCCGCCCGCGCCAACGCGACGCCGCGGTCGACCGCGCGCGCGTCGGCGGCCTCGATGGCCAGTGCCAGCGTGCCGAGGGGGGCCTTGCCCTTTCCCGCGTCACCGGAGCGGATCGTGAATTCGTAGCCGGCGAGCAGGGCGCCCTCGACGAAGGCGGCCAGCCCGTCGGCGGAGGTCTCGGGCAGGCCCGCGACCAGCGTGTCGCGGCCCCGGCCGCGGCGGGCCAGCGCGGCGCCCGCCTTGCGCAGGTCGGCGGGGGCGGCCTCGCCGACCCCGTACAGCAGCAGCTCGCAGAGCTCGCCGCCGACGCGCGCGGGCGCGGCGACGATCTCGCCGGGCTCGCCCTTGGCGCCGTGCAGGGCCAGCAGCTCGTCGAGGGAGAACGGCAGTTCGGGCGGGGCGTCCGCGGGGGCGGTCGAGCCGGGACGGACCGGCAGGGCCACCGCCTGCGCGCCGAGCGACGCCGCCGCCTCGACCGGCCGTCCGCCCGCGTCGCGGACCCGGGTCTGGATGGGCATGCCGGTGATCCCCCTGTCCCTGCTGTTCGGCCTGCTCGTGAGCCTGCCGCTCACGGAGCCTGCCTGCGTGATCTGCTGTGTGGAAGTGCCGCGCGGACCGTCACACGGTCGCGGCCGGCTGCGCGGCCGACACGGTGCGGGCCCCCGGCACGCCGCCGGGGGCCGTCACCGCACGTGCCGTGACCGGCACTCGTCGTCTTTCAGCCGACGACCTGCTTGAGGGCCTCGCCGAGCTCCTTGGCCTCGTCGGCGGACAGCTCGACGACGAGGCGTCCCCCGCCTTCCAGCGGGACCCGCATGACGATGCCGCGTCCCTCCTTGGTCACTTCGAGCGGACCGTCTCCCGTCCGCGGCTTCATCGCCGCCATGCGTGCATCCCCTTCCTGCCTAGGGCCGCGTGGGGCCTCCGGGCACCGTTGGCCGCGTGGCCGCCTGTCGCATCCGCGTCATCAGTAGTGGTCCATTATCCCGTGTTCAGGGCGCGAAGTGGTAACGATCAGCGACCGGGGAGGCGACGGCCGGGCGGGCGGACGGCCACGTGGACGGGCCGGGCGGCGGCGCGGCTCTTGCCCGCGGCCTCCGGTTTCGCCGATCGTTGCCTGAGGCCCCTGGGGAGATTGTGAGGACGATGGTGTCTGAGACCGTGCTGTACGACGTCACCGACGGGGTGGCCACGATCACGCTGAACCGGCCGGACGCGATGAACTCGCTGACCGCCGAGATGAAGGAGGCGCTGCGCGCGGCGCTGGAGCGGGCCGCCGCGGACGAGGGCGCGCGGGCGGTGCTGCTGACCGGTGCGGGCCGGGCGTTCTGCGCCGGTCAGGACCTGCGCGAGCACGCCGAGAACCTCGCCGCGGGCAAGGGCCTGGACGACACCGTCCGCCGCCACTACAACCCGGTCGTGCACGCGCTGGCCGCGCTGCCCAAGCCGGTGGTGGCGGCGGTGAACGGGGTGGCGGCCGGGGCCGGGGCCGCGCTGGCGTGGGCGTGCGACCTGGTCGTCGCGTCCGACAGGGCGACGTTCGTGACGGCGTTCGCGGGCATCGGGCTGGGCCCCGACACCGGCATGTCCTGGACGCTGCAACGGATGGTGGGCCGCGCCAAGGCCGCCGAGCTGCTGCTGCTCGGCGAGCCGGTGAAGGCGCCGCAGGCGCTGGAGCTGGGGCTGGCCGCGCGGGTCGTCCCGGCCGACGAGCTGGCGCCCGCCTCGGTGGAGCTGGCGCGCCGGCTGGCCGCCGGGCCGACCGTCGCGTACGCGGCCATCCGGGCCGCCCTCGACCACGCGGCGTCGCACGACCTGGCGTCCAGCCTGGACAAGGAGGCCGAGCTGCAGGACCGGCTGGCGGCCACGGCCGACCACCGCAACGCCACCGAGGCGTTCCTGAAGAAGGACAGGCCCGTCTTCGAGGGGCGGTAGGGGTCCCGGTCAGGGACGGCTCACACCGCGCAGGTGGGTGAGGACGGCCAGGACGCGGCGGTGGTCGTCGGGCGTCTGGTGCAGGTCGAGCTTGGTGAAGATCGAGCCGACGTGCTTGATGACGGCGGCCTCGCTGACGACGAGGGCGCGGGCGATCGCGCCGTTGGAGCGGCCCTCGGCCATCAGCGCCAGCACCTGGCGTTCGCGTTCGGTCAGCCGTTCCAGCGGGGAGTGCTCGCGGCGGCGCGCCAGCAGCCGCCGCACCACCTCCGGGTCGATCACGGTGCCGCCCGCCGCGACCCGCTCCAGCGCGTCGACGAACTCGGTGACCTCGCCGACCCGGTCCTTGAGCAGGTAGCCGACGCCGCCGCCGGTGTGCAGCAGGTCGGCGGCGTAGGACTGCTCGACGTACTGCGACAGGACCAGGATCGGCAGGCCGGGGCGTTCGGCGCGCAGCGCGAGCGCGGCGCGCAGGCCCTCGTCGCGGAACCCGGGCGGCATCCGCACGTCGGTGACGACGATGTCGGGCCCGTGCTCGGCGACGGCGGCCGCCAGCGCGGGGGCGTCGGCGACGGCGGCGGCGACGCGGTGGCCGAACCGGTCGAGGATCTGCGCCAGGCCCTCGCGCAGCAGCACCGAGTCCTCGGCGATCACGACGTGCATGGGATCTCCACGCGCAGGATCGTAGGGCCGCCGGGCGGTGACGACAGCCGCAGCGTGCCGTCGTACACGGCGACCCGGTCGGCCAGCCCCTGCAGGCCGCCGCCCTCGGCCGCGACAGCGCCGCCCGCGCCGTCGTCCCACACCTCCACCGACAGCGTCCTTTCGTTCGTGCGCGCGTGGACGCGGGCCCGCGTCGCGCCGCTGTGCTTGGCGACGTTGGCCAGCGCCTCGGCGACGACGAAGTAGGCCGTGGACTCCACGTGCTCGGGCGGCCGTCGCGGCAGGTCGACGTCCACCTCGACGGGGACGGCCGACCGCTCGGCCAGCGACTCGACCGCGGCGGGCAGGCCCCGGTCGGTGAGCACCGACGGGTGGATGCCGCGCACCAGGTCCCGCAGCTCCTCCAGCGCGGCCCGGGCCTCGGCCTGGGCCTTGTCGATCAGTTCGGGGGCGGCGCCGTCCAGTTTCGCCAGCCCGAGCGTCATGATCAGGCCGGTGAGGCGCTGCTGGGCGCCGTCGTGCAGGTCGCGTTCGATGCGGCGCCGCTCGGCCTCGAACGCGCCGGCCATCCGGGCGCGCGAGGCCCGCACCTCGACCAGCTCCTCGTCGGGGGGAGGCACCAGCAGCGCGCGGGCCAGCGCCGCCCGTCCTCCGGCGAGCGCGGTGAAGGCGTACAGGCCGACGGCGAAGACGGCCACGCCGGCGGCGGCGAGCGGCCACGCCTCCGCGGGGGTGTCGACGGTGCCGGCCGAGCCGTACATGATCTGGTCGCCGTGGGAGACCAGGTTCGGCGCGGACACCGCGACGGTCGACCCCACGATCAGCACGAACGGCACCGCGAAGTCGACGCACGCCAGCACGGCCCCCAGCAGCGCGTACCCCAGCTCGCGCCAGGTGACGGACTCGCGCAGCCGGAAGCGCGCCCATTCCCACAGGCCGGGCCGAGGCGGCACGCGGTGCGGGGACGGCGCCGGACGAGGGTCGACCAGCCGCAGCCGCCACCGTTCCACGGCCGCCAGCGGCACCGCCGACAGCGGCACGCACATCAGCAGCCCCACCCCGACCACCAGCGGCGTGAGGAGCACCCCGGCGAGCACCAGCGCGTACACCGCGGCCAGCCAGACCACCGCCACGATCGGGCCCGTGGCCAGGTACAGCAGCGACCGCCACGGCCACGACGAGAAGACGAACCGCAGTGGGTTGCGCGTCATGGCCCGCCAGACGTTCACGGTGAAACGTTAGAGGACGTCCCGGATGCCCGTGACGTGCCGGCGGCCCGGTCGAGGAGGTCGCGGAGGCGTTCGTAGGAGCGGTCCCAGCTCCACTCGGCCCGCGCCCACTCCCGGCCGCGCCGTCCCATCGCGGCGCGGGCGTCCGCGTCGGACAGCATCTCGATCAGCCGGTCGGCGATGGCGGGGACGGACGAGGCGTCGACGACGTGGCCGTTGTCACCGTCCCGCACCGCCTCGGGGGCGCCGCCGGAGTCGCCCGCCAGCACCGGCAGGCCCGCGGCGGCGGCCTCCAGGAACACGATGCCCAGGCCCTCGGTCTCCAGGCCGAGGCGGCGGTTCCGGCAGGGCATGGCGAACACGTCGGCGGCGGCGTAGTACGGCGGCAGTTCGGCGTGGGGGCGTCCACCGGCGAACACGACGGCGCCGGCGGGCAGGCGTCCGGCCAGGCCGCGCAGCCAGAAGTCCTGCGGGCCCGCGCCGACGATCAGCAGTGTCGCGTCCGGCACGGCCCGGCGGACGCGGGGCAGGGCGCGGACGAGCCGGTCCTGTCCCTTGCGGGGGACGAGCCGCGACACGCTCAGGACGACCGGACGGTCGCCCAGGCCGTGGTGGTCGCGGACGGCCGCGCCCGCCGCCGGGTCGGGCCGGAACAGCTCGGCGTCCACGCCGGGGACCAGGCGGGCGGTGCGGGCGCGCGGCCCCAGCGCCCCCGCGATGCGCGACCTGGTGTAGCCGGTCAGGTAGGTGACGATGTCGGCGCATTCGCCGATGCGGCGCAGCGCCCGGCGTGCTCCGGGGACGGTCGCCCACCACACCTCGTGGCCGTGCGTGGTCGCCACGGACGGGAGCCCGAGCCGTCCCGCCAGCAGCCCGAGGGGGGCGGCGGCGCCGAACCACACGCGGTCGCAGCCGTACGCCTCCGCTAGGGCGCGTGCGTTGCGGGCGACGCGCGGCGTCGGCAGCAGGGTGCGGGCACGGTCGCGTACCACCGGGAACAGCAGCCCGGAGTCGAAGGCGCGGGCCTGCGGCTCGCCGGAGGTGTAGACGACGACCTCGCCGGGTGGGAAACGGCGTGCCAGCTCGTACACGAACGTCTCGATGCCGCCCCGGCGCGGCGGGAAGTCGTTGGTGATGATCAGGCAACGAGGCACAGGTCCCTCTCCTCCCGCGAGGCGGCGGCCTGGTCGGCTTCGGGGCGGCGCGGCGTGGTGGCGAACCGCGCCCACAGGGCCAGGACGGCGGGATACACCAGGTAGCCCCACCGGGAGGCGGGCATGAGCGCGGTCGCCAGTGCCAGGCCGAGGGCGAGCCGGTCGGCGGCGGCCCGCACGTCGCGCGGCGGCCGGACGATCAGCGAGACGCCCATCGCGACGGCGGCGGCGCCGAGCGCGGTCAGGGCCAGGGTGTGCCCGAAGGGGCCGAGGTCGGCGAGCAGACGGCCGGGCAGCGGGCTGTCGGCGGGGGACGCCACGTCCGCCAGTCCCAGCGGGAACCACAGGACGTTGGCCGCCATCCCGGACGGGTCGACCAGCGCCGGCGGCAGCAGGCCCACCGCCGTGACGGTGGCGGCCGCCGTCACGTACCGGCGGGCGCCGCCCCGTGCCGCCGGCAGCGCGAGGCACACCAGCAGCGCGGGCCAGGCCGTCGCCTTGAGCGTCGCGGCCGCGCCCAGGGCCAGGCCCGCCACGCCGGGACGGTCCCGTACCGCCAGCGCCAAGCCCGCGCACACCAGGCCGATCACCGGCAGGTCGTCGCCGCCGACGGTCATCGGCAGCGCCACCAGCGGCGAGGCGGCCAGCACCAGCAGCGGCCGGGCCCGGCCGCCCCCCAGCAGGCGGGCGGACGCGGCCAGCAGCGCGACGAACACGCCCGCGAACACCAGCCGCGCGTCCACCCCGGCGAGCGCGTGCGGAACGCCGAGCAGCGCCATCCCCGGCAGGTACGGGTTGTAGGCCTCGTAGCCGCCTCCGGCCAGCTCGGACGGCGGCAGGTACGGCGTGCCGTGCTCCAGCAGGTGCGCGCCCGACCGGTGCACGACGCCCACCTCCGGCTGGGCGTGACCGGTGGCCACCAGGACGGCCAGCGGCACCAGCACCGCACCGCCCGCCACCAGCGCCGGAACCGCCGGGCCGCCGCCACCGCGTCTGGCGGCGAGCACCGCGCCGAGACCGTACGCGACGGCCGCGATCGTCCCCCAGACCCGGTGCGGTCCGAGGTGGGTCACCGCCGCCGTCACCGCCGCGAACACGGCGGACGCCCCGTACACCAGGGCCTCCGCCGACGACCGCGGACCGGCCGCGCGCATCACCTTCACCGCATCCCTCCACAAGCCACCTGAGCTGCGTTTTCGTCGCAGACCAGGCAACCGGGAAGGAGACCGGAGATCACTACGTCTGGTTGCCGTCCCGAGGTAGACCCAGCCCTACCCCGGGCCTCCACCGCGCCGGAGGTGGGGCTGCCCCCACCACAGGTTCTCCGGGGCGCGCCAATGTGCGGGCTCCCGTCCGGGCGGTTGGCTTGACGGCATGACATCCACCACGGCCGTGCCGTCGGCCGAGCACGTCCGCGACGACCGGGTCGCGGTCGCCACGGACCTGGTCAAGACCTACGGAAGGGGCGACGGCGCGGTGACCGCGCTGCGCGGTGTCTCGGCGGCGTTCACCCGGGGCCAGTTCACCGCGATCATGGGACCGTCCGGGTCGGGGAAGTCG
>NZ_BAAAZG010000044.1:29746-80271 GCF_039536785.1 Actinomadura miaoliensis | reverse complement strand
GCCGGGCGGCCAGGTGCCGCCGCCACGCGACGGCGGGCCGTCCGCCGACGTCCGCCGGGGCCGCGCGGGCGGGGGACGCGCGGCCGGGGGACGCGCGGTGCCGCCCGCCCCGAACGCGCCCAAGCCCACCATCCGCAACGTCGCCGAGCGCGCGGGCGTGTCCAAGTCGCTGGTGTCGCTGGTCATGCGCGGGTCGCCGCACGTCAGCGAGCGGCGCCGGCAGGCCGTGCTGCAGGCGGCGCGCGAGCTCGGCTACCGGCCCAACGCCGTGGCCCGCAGCCTGGTGGAGGGCCGTACCAGGCTGATCGGCGCCATCGTGGCCGACCTGCACAACCCGTTCTTCGCCGAGTTCCTCGACGGGCTCCAGGAGACCCTGCACGGCGAGGGCCTGCGCATGCTGGTCGGCAGCGGCCGCTGGGACCCGCTGTTCGAGGCCGAGGCGGTCGAGGCGTTCCTGGAGATGCGGGTGGACGGCCTGGTGCTGCTCAGCGTCGTGCCCGAGTCGCTGAAGGAGGCCGCCGCCAGCGTCCCGGTGGTGGTGGTCGGCGAACGCGACGTCAGCGGTGTGGACATCGTGGTGGACGACGACGAGCTGGGCGCCAGCCTGGCCGTCGACCACCTGGTGGAGCTGGGGCACCGGCGCATCGCCCACATCGAGGGCGCGCGTTCCACCACGGCCCGCTACCGCCGCGCCGGGTACGAGAAGGCCATGCGGCGGCACGGCCTCGGCGAGCAGATCATGGTGGAGCCGGGCGACTTCACCGAGGAGGGCGGCTACCTGGCCGCCCGCGCGCTGCTGTCGCGCGACCCGCGCCCGACCGCCATCTTCGCGCCCAACGACCTGGTGGCGACCGGTGTGCTGTCGGCCGCCGACGAGCTGGAGATGCCGGTGCCCGAGCAGGTCTCGATCGTCGGGTACGACAACACGCACCTGGCGGCGATCCGGCACATCTCGCTGACCAGCGTCGACCAGCCGCGCCGCGACATGGGCCGGGTGGCGGCCGAGCTGCTCACCGCCCGGATCGAGGACCCCACCCGGGTGGCCCGGCAGAACCTGGTCGTCCCCCATCTGGTGGTCCGCTCCACGACGGGGCCCGTCCCCGCCGGGGCGTGACGCAGGGACGTCCGGCCCGGCGCGCCGTCGCCCCGGCGCGCCGGGCCGGACTCGCGCGTGCCCGGTGGGGCGGCGCGCGTCCGGCAGGCCATGGGTTCGCTAGGCGTTGCTAATGCGACGGGAAAGCCTGCCGTAATCACCCGGCCGACGGGCGTCACGGACGGGTTAATGGGTGGCACCGTTCGGCGGGTCGGAGGTGGGGAACCGCTGCTCCGGCCGGACCCGCGGCCGGCAGGAGGGTCCGCCGAGGAACACGGGCAAGGATCGTTCACCCAGGGGGGTTCACGCCGTGCGTGATCCGGAATTGGTGTCGTGCGCGCAGCGCGCGGCGAGCGAGCTGGAACGCGCGTGGGCGCAGTGGCGGCATGCGCGCGGGCTGGCCGAGCAGGTGTCGGAGTCCGTCGCCAGCTACGTGGCCCACTCGATCGACCATCCGTGGGGGCGTCCCCGCGTGGTGCTGGGCCTGGACGCGGACGAGGCCCGCGCCCTCGCCGCGCTCCTCGGCAAGGAGAACGCGCTTCGCTGACCGATCGGGGGATCGGGGAGTAGGCGGCCGCGGCCGCGCGACGCGGGAAGGTCGCGCGGCCGCGGCCGCCGTTTGACGTACGGTCGTGTGCGTGCAGACTGGCAGGGTTGGTAACGAGCGCATCACGGGGAGACGGCCGTTGCTCATCCATCGACGCGCGTCCGCGGCCGCCGGCCTGGCGCTGTGCCTGGCCGCCCTGACCGCATGCGGCGGGGACGGCGGGAGCGGCGGATCGTCCGCCCCGTCCGCCGGGGCGGGGCCCGCCCAGCCGCCCACCGCCGCCGGCGACGGCAACGCGACCACGGGGGCGTCCAACGCCCGGCAGAACGACGACGCGGCCCCGCTGCGCGGCAAGGTCGTGGTGATCGACCCCGGGCACAACGGCGGCAACGCGAAGAACCCGTCGAAGATCAACAAGCAGGTCGCGATCGGCAACGGTCACAAGGAGTGCGACACCACCGGTACCAGCACCAACGCCGGGTACGCCGAGCACGCGTTCACCTGGGACGTGTCGAACCGGCTGGCGAAGATCCTGCGGGCCGAGGGCGCCAAGGTCGTGCTGACCCGTCCCAACGACACCGGCGTGGGGCCGTGCATCACCGAACGCGCCGCCATCGGCAACCGCGCCGAGGCCGACGCCGCGCTGTCGGTCCACGCCGACGGCGCGCCGGCCTCGGGGCACGGGTTCCACGTGATCCAGCCGCTGTCGGTCAAGGGGCAGGGCGGCGGGATGGTGCCCGCGTCGCGGCGGCTGGGCCGGGCGATCCGGGACGCCTACCGCACCGGAACCGGCATCCCGTACTCCACCTACCGGGGCAAGGACGCCCTGGACTCGCGTGACGACCTCGGCGGGCTGAACCTGTCGAAGGTGCCCAAGGTGTTCATCGAGTGCGGCAACATGCGCAACAGCGGCGACGCGGCCAAGCTGAGCAGCGCCGCGTTCCGCCAGCGCATCGCCGAGGCCCTCGCCAAGGGCATCGACGACTACCTGACGTGACCTTCGCCGGGTCGCCCGGGTTTCCGAGGTGACGGGCGCCTCGGACCGGGCAGGATTGGGCGGGTGTCCGATCAGCCTGCCGCTTCCCTGAGCCGTGTCCGCGCCGCCCTGCGACGGGCGGACTACACCGTCGCCGCCGTCCGGGACCTGCTCGGCCCCGTCGCGGGCGGCGCCCTGGCACGTGACGAGATCGTGCCCGCGTTGCGCGCCACCGCCGGCGGGTCGCCGCTGGAGACGCTGGTCCGGCTGTTCTGGCTGCAGGTGCCGGTCGCCGGCGACTCCCCGATCGTGGACGATCTCGTCGCCGCCGGGCTGGCGGAGCGCTCCGGCGGCGAGGTCCGGGCGCTGCTGCGGGTGGAGCCGCTGGAGTCGGTGAGCGGCGCGGGGCACGTCGGTCATGTCGTGTCGGACCTGAGGATCCGTCCGGGCGGCGGCGCGCGGCCGGCGCCGGACCATGTGGTGGGGACGGGCGGCGCGTCCGCCAGCCTGGCCCGTCTCGTTGTCCACAGGGCTGTGGACAACGCATTGGATCTCGGCACCGGATGCGGCGTGCAGGCGCTGCACCTCGCCGACCCCGCCGTCCGCCCGGCGCCGCGCGCGATCACCGCGACGGACGTCAACCCGCGGGCGCTGCGGCTAGCCGCGATGAGCTTCGCGCTGTCGGGCCTGGACGGCGTGGACCTGCTGGAGGGCCCGCTGCTGGACCCCGTCCGGGGACGCCGGTTCGACCTGGTCGTGTCCAACCCGCCGTTCGTGATCGCGCCGGACGCCGGGCCCCGGTTCACCTACCGCGAGTCGGGGCTGCCGGGGGACGAGTTCTGCCGCCGCCTGGTCACCGAGGTCCCCGGCGTGCTGACCGAGGACGGACGCTGCCAGCTGCTCGCCAACTGGCTGCACGTCGACGGCACGCCCTGGGAGGAGCGGGTCGGCGCGTGGGTGGAGGCGTCCGGCTGCGACGCGTGGGTCGTGCAGCGCGACGTCCAGGACCCGGCCGAGTACGCGGAGCTGTGGCTGCGCGACTCCTGCGAGGCGGGCACCCCCGAGTACCGGGCGCGCTACGACGCCTGGCTCGACCACTTCGAACGGCAGCGGGTCACGGGCATCGGGTTCGGCTGGATCACGCTGCGCAACGCGCGACGGGACCGGCCGGTCGTGCGCGTGGAGGAGCTGCGGCACGCCGTCCAGGAGCCCGTGGGCGGCTACGTGGACGGCATCCTGGACGGTCTCGCCGCCGCCCGGGAGTTTTCCACAGCCTGTGGACAGGAGGCGGCGCTGCTGCGCACTGCCCTCGGCGTCGTCCAGGAGCAGATCGGCCCGCCCGGCGCCGAGGACCCGGAACGGATCGTCCTGCGGCAGACCGGCCGCCTGCGGCGCGCCGCGGGCGTCGGCACGGTGGAGGCGGGCCTGGCGGGCGTCTGCGACGGCACGCTGCCGCTCGGCCCGCTGCTGGCCGCGATCGCCCAGCTCACCGGCCTGGACGCGGCGCAGGTGCGGGCGCACGCCGCCGCCGTCCTGCCGGAGCTGATCGCCGACGGCTTCTTCGAGGTCGTCCCGCCCGCCTGACCGCGTCTCAGCGGGTGGGGGAGACTCCGCGAGTGGGGGAGACCACGGCGGCGCGCAGGCACTCGCCGAGGTCGCGGTGCCGCGCGATCAGCAGCGAGAACCCGAGGGCCAGGTAGATCCCCGCCAGCACGAGGCGGATCTGCGTGCCGGGGAACGCGAACTGCACGGCGAACAGCACGAACAGCAGCGCCGCCTCGATCCGCAGGAAGGACAGGTTGACCAGCATGGCCACGCCCAGCACGGTCTGCGCGGCGGTCAGCAGCACCTCCTCGATCTGCCGGGCGTCCAGCGGCAGCGACCAGGCGCCGCCGCCCGCCCGGTAGGCCAGCGGCAGCGTGCCGATCAGCAGCGTCCACTGGTTGACCTTGCTGGACAGCAGGATGCCGATGGCGTCGCCGTCGCGCAGCCGCCAGGCGAACACCGTCGCGACGATCAGCTCGGGCGCCTCCGAGGCCAGCGGCGCCAGCCACTGCACCAGCAGGAACCGGTCGATGCCGAGCACGGTGCCGGTGTCGACCAGGGCGTTGGCGAACGGCTCGGCGGCGCAGACCACCACCAGCGCGCCGAACGCGAAGCCGAGCCAGGTGGTCTGGCGGCGCCGCAGCCGGGGCAGCATCGCCAGCCGCGCGGGCACGCCGATCAGGTCGTCGACGCCCTCGGCGGCGCCGCGTCCGATCCCCGTCATGTAGGCGACGTAGACCGCGATCAGCAGTACCGTCACGTACCAGCCGATCTCGCCGGTCAGCGTGGGGATGAACGCGATCAGCGCCGCGATGGCCAGGAAGCCCAGCTCGACCCGGTGGCGTTCGCCCAGCCGCACGTCGCGCCGCTGCGGCGGCGGCTGGATCCGGCCGATGCGGTGCCGTCCGGGCCGGCGGCGCCGCACGGCCAGGACGAACGCCAGCGACACCAGCGGCCAGCCCACCCCGACCAGCAGCCGGTTCGCGCCCGTCATGTTGGCGGCGGCGTACGCGGTGTACTCGGGACGGCTGCCCGCCGCGTACGCGAAGTACAGGTCGACCGCGTACTCGGGCAGCACCGCGATCAGCGCCAGCAGCGCCAGCGCGAGCGCGCCCGACATGTCGACCCGCGCCGTCTCGGCGGCCCACAGCAGCAGCACCGCGGCGCTCACCACCCCGGCACCGAACAAGATCATGCTGGCCACGGGCGGCGGGTGGACGCCCGTCAGCCGCAGCACCACCGCGGGCAGCGCGATGACCACGGCGACGGCGATCCGCACCGCAACGGTGTCCCGCGAGAGCGTCCCCACCGACATACCTGCACGGTGCCGCCCAACGGGTCACCACAAGGCCAGCCCGCCGCCCGGGTATGGCAAAAGGCCCCGCGCGAGCCGGATTCAGGCCGCCCTGCTCAGCGGGACGCGGCGTCGCGGAGGGTGGCGAACGCGCTGCCGCGCAGCCGCCGCGACAGCGACCGGTGCACGCGGTACGCCCACAGCGGCCCGCCGTAGATCATGCCGGTGTAGCCCTGGACCAGCGTGGCGCCCGCGCGGATCCGCTCCCACACGTCGTCGGCGTTCTCCACGCCGCCGACCGACACGAGCGTCAGCCGCCCGTCCGTGCGCGCCCGCAGCCGTCGCAGCACCTCCAGCGAGCGCGCCTTGAGCGGGGCGCCCGACAGGCCGCCGGTCTCCTTGGCCAGCTCGGCGGGGCTGCCCAGGCCGTCGCGTCCGATGGTGGTGTTGGTGGCGATGACGCCGTCCAGGCCCAGGTCGAGGGCGAGGTCGGCGACGGCGTCGACGTCCTCGTCCGCCAGGTCCGGCGCGATCTTCACCAGCAGCGGGACGCGCCGCCCGGCGGTCCGGTCGGCGGCCTCGCGCACCGCCGTCAGCAGCGGCCGCAGGTGCTCCACCGCCTGCAGGTCGCGCAGGCCGGGCGTGTTCGGCGAGCTGACGTTGACGACCATGTAGTCGGCGTACGGGGCGAGCCGTTCGGCGCTGGCCACGTAGTCGGCGACGGCCTCGTGCTCGGGGACGACCTTGGTCTTGCCGATGTTGACCCCGACGATCGTGCCGGGCCGCCGCCGGCGCAGCCGCCGCGCGGCCGCCGCCGATCCGGCGTTGTTGAAGCCCATCCGGTTGATGATCGCCCGGTCGGCGGGCAGCCGGAACAGCCGGGGCCGCGGGTTGCCGGGCTGCGGCCGTCCCGTCACCGTGCCGATCTCGACGTGGCCGAAGCCGAACGCGCCGAGCGCCTCGTACGCCACCGCGTCCTTGTCGAACCCGGCGGCCAGCCCGAGCGGCCCGGGGAACTCCAGCCCGAACGCCCGGACGGTCAGCGCGGGATCGCGCGGGGCCAGCACACGCCGCAGCGCCGGCGCCGCGCCGGGCACCGCCTGGATGGCGCGCAGCGCCCGCAGGGTCAGATGGTGGACGGTCTCCGCCGGAATCCGGCTGACGACCAGTGAGAACAGCAGTCGATACATCGTGTGGCCGATTCTTCCAGCCGGTGCACGTCCCCGCTCCGGCCGGGTACCGCCGGGGCGGTCAGGCCCCGCGGAAGGCGCGGCGGATCGACAGGCGGACGTCGCGTCCGGCCTGCCGGACGGGGGACAGCACGTTGCGTCCCACCCAGCGGGCGGGCTCCTGGACGGTGACCCGCCAGGTGGCGGCGACCGCGGTGCCGATGGGCCGCAGGACGTTGCGTCCCACCCAGCGGCACGGCGCCACGACCAGGGTCCGCCACAGCCAGCGCAGGCCGCGCCCGGCCAGGCGCCAGCTCGCGGCGACGCCGAGCCACACCGGCCGCAGCGCGTACTCCCAGATCGCCCGGCCGGGCATGACGACGAAGACGCGTCCCAGCCAGGCGAGACCGCGCCCGGTGGCCCGCCACGCCCGTACCAGCGCCGTGCCCATGTAGCGCAGCAGCCACGCGAGCCCGGCGAGCGGGGGGCGCAGCAGGTATCGCCACAGCAGGACGGCGGGCATCACGATGACCGCGTTGACGAGCCAGACCAGCGCGCGGCCGGTGGCCCGCCACGCCCACAGCAGCGCCGTGCCGATGTAGCGCAGCAGCCACGCCAGGCCGGCGAGCGGGGGCCGCAGCAGGTATCGCCACAGCAGGACGGCGGGCATCACGATCACAGCGTTGACGAGCCACACCAGCGCACGAGCGAGGGCACGCAGGGGCCAGACCACGAGACGTTCCAGCAGCCACACCAGAGCGCGCCCGGCCGGTGTCAGCAGCGCGGCGTAGATCCACAGCGCGGGCCGCACCACCAGGAACACGAACAGCAGGCCCAGCGGACGCAGCACCGCCGCGTACAGCGCCCGCCCGATCGCCGCCAGCAGCCACCCGAGCCCCCGGAACAGCCCGGCGAACGCCCGTCCCAGGCCGCGGCCGGCGAGCAGCACGCCGTCATACAGCAGCCGGAACGGCAGCACCACGACCAGCGCGACGATCCGCGCCGGCACGACGATCCACGCCGGGCCGGTCGGCTGGGGCCGCTCGCGCGGCGGTGCGGGTGCCGGGGCAGGTGCCGGGGACGGCTTGACCAGGCTCGGCGCGGGTGCGGCGGTCGGATCCGATGCGCGGGTCTGCCGGTCGTACCGGTCGTATGGCCGCTCGGGTGGTCCGGCCGTGGTCAACGCTTCACCTCACATCTGGGGGGTTCCGATATCCCACCCGCTTTATGCGACGTATGTGAACGTCATTCTGTTCGTTCGTCCGTGCCGGTGCCAGTGAGGGATGTCCCACGTTGAACCGGGTCGGGACGGTCCGCGTACTGCTCGCCGGGAGAACGGAGGACCAGACATGCACATCCCCCGCTGGGCGACCCCCGCCGCGGCCGTCGCGGCGTCCGGGGTGCTCCTCACGGGCTGCGGCAAGGTGCCCGCCGGGCAGCAGGCGAACGCGGGCGTCGGCGCCACGCAGGCCGCCCCCGACCCGGCGCGGCAGGACCCCTCGGCCGAGCCGTCCCCGACCGTCACGCCACCCGTGCTGCAGGCCGCCGGCGTGAGCCGTCTCGGCAAGGTCGTGACGGACGGCGCGGGACGCACGCTGTACCGGTTCGACAGGGACACCGCCCGGCCGCCCGCCTCCACCTGCATGGACTCGTGCGCCAAGACCTGGCCGCCGGTACAGGCGACCCAGGGCGCCGTCCAGGTCGACGGCGTCGACCAGAGGCTGGTGGGCAAGGTCAAACGGCCCGACGGCTCCTGGCAGGTCACGCTCGGCGGCTGGCCGCTGTACCGGTACGCCAAGGACGAGAGTCCCGGCGAGGTCAAGGGACAGGGCGTCGGCGGGGCCTGGTTCGCGGCGGCGCCCGACGGCAAGAAGGCCGCGGGCGGGCAGCGGGAACGGCAGCAGGACGGCGGAGACGACGGTGACGACGGCGGCCGGGACCGCTGGGCGGGCTGGACGGTCGTCAACGTCCGGAAGGACCCGCGGCTGGGCATGATCGTCACCGACGGCCAGGGCCGCGTGATGTACCGCTTCGACAAGGACCGGCCCAAGGTCACCAACTGCTTCGGCCAGTGCAAGAAGGCCTGGCCGGTGGTGAAGTTCACCAACTGGAAGAAGCTCAAGGTGGAGGGCGTCGACCGGAGCCGGATCGGCTTCATCGAGCGCAAGGACGACGGCTCCTGCCAGCT
Organism: Actinomadura miaoliensis; assembly: GCF_039536785.1. Lineage (NCBI taxonomy): Bacteria > Bacillati > Actinomycetota > Actinomycetes > Streptosporangiales > Thermomonosporaceae > Actinomadura > Actinomadura miaoliensis. Next base: position 71,459 of record NZ_BAAAZG010000044.1, on the reverse strand, counting down.
CACGATCAACGGCTGGCCCATGTACTACTTCGCCAAGGACGAGAAGCCGGGCGACACCAAGGGCCAGGGCGTCCAGAACGTCTGGTGGGTCGTCTCACCCCAGGGCGCGAAGATCACCAAATCCGCCGGCGGCTCGGGTTACTGAGCCACGAGGACGCATCCCCACGACGACGACGCGGTCGGCCCGGGCCGCGCACCGAGACGGAAGGCGTGGAGAAGCCAAGGGTCGGTCGGGGCCCAAGGCGTCTCCACGCCTTCCCCCATTCCACCGCTGCCAGGCGGCTCAGGGCCTTGCCTGGTCCGGAGCCGGCTCCGTGACCCGTTGCGTGATGGCCGGTCACCCGCCAAGTGGGTAGTCGTAGCGGATGAACCCGTGGAAGCGCGCCACCTTGTCGTACAGAGCGCGGGCGGGGACGTTGTCCTGCTTGGTCGTCCAGTACAGGCGGGCGGCGCCCCGTTTCCGCGCTTCCTCGGCCACGTGCTCGATCAGGGCCCGTGCGGCGCCGTGACCGCGCGCCGCCTCGTCGACGAACAGGTCCTGGAGGTAGCAGGAATCGGCCGACCAGAAGGTGACGTGGAACAGATAGTGCGCGATGCCGACCAGCCGCCCGTTCGAGCGGGCACCGATGCCGTGCAACTCCGCGTCGCTCTGCAGCCGCTGCCAGGTCTCCTCGTACCCTTTGTCGGGCACGACGGTGCGGTAGAACGCCTTGTAGCCGCGCGCCAGAACTTCCCAGGCGGCGCGGTCCTCGGGACGCAGCGGGCCGATGTCGATCACAGCCGATCATCCTCGCACACAGGCTCCCAGAGCAATCCGTGATGCACGGGACAGGGCCGGGCAGGGCCGGCCCGCCCGGCTTCAGGCGGGCCGCCGAGGGCGACAACGCGATTGGCATGAGTGGCGCGTTTCAGACTGCCATATGGCGGTCGGCCACGAAGCCGTACGCGTCCCATCGGCACGCCGGAAAGCAGTGCGGTATATAGCATTTCTTTCGCGGTGAGTCAACAGACTCGCTTTACATTTTTGCCATTCCCGTGCCAAACTGGCGACGTCGACCCTTGTTTTCGCAAAGGGCGTCACTACCGCTGTGGGGAATGGCATGTCGCTGACTCCGACGACACCGCCGCTGCGGGCGGTGGACCCCCAAGGACCGGCCGAGGCCGACGCGGGCGGCGAGCCCCGGCTGGTGTCCCGCCTGGTGCTGGCGGTCGACGTGCAGGGCTACAGCTCCCGTCACGCGTTCGACCAGCTCGAAGCCCAGGTGGGCCTGTGCGCGGCGCTGGAGGAGGCGGCCGCGGCCACCCGCCTGGACCGAACCGACTGGTACTTGCAGCGCGCCGGTGACGGCGAGCTCGCCGTGCTCCCCGACGGCATCGACCTCGCCCATGTGGTCGGCGCCTTCCCGCCGGCCCTGGAGCGATCCCTCGGCGAGGTGAACGGCGGGCGCGGGCGGGGCCGCCGGCTGCGCGTGCGGATGGCGATGCACCACGGCACGCTGGTGCTCGGCCCGCAGGCGTCGTTCGGCCCGGCGGGGGACGCCCCGGTCGTGGCCAGCCGCCTGCTGGACGCCCGGGCGCTGCGCCGCCTGCTCGACGAGCGGCCCGACCGGGATCTCGCCCTGGCGGTGTCCGATCTGGTCTACCGCGATGTGGTGAGCACGGGCTTCTGCGCGCTGCCTCCGCACTGTTTCCGTCCCATCCGGATGACCGTGAAGAAAATCAGCTACCAGGGCTACGTTTTCCACCCGGAAGCGGAGACTCATTCGTCCGGTGGTCGCCCGCCGGGAAAGGCGATCGCCTTTCCTGGTGCCGTCCGCTGATGATCACGTGAATGCCTGATAAACCCATGCGCCCGGCCTTGTCGGAACACCGAATCCCGGGCCGGTGAATCCCGCGGGCGGGACAGTCCCGAGCGCGACACGCCCGGCGGCGGGGCGCGGGCGGCGGCCGCCCGTCCCGGCGCGGCCGGGTGCCCCGATCCGCCCTGCCGGTGGGCGCTACGGCGGCTGACACCTGGCGAAGTGCCATCTGGCGTCGTGCGTTGTGGCATCGCGGGTTGTTTATGTATGTTCTACAACCCGTCAGCCCGGGAGACGGCCGAGCCGCCTTCCGGGCGGGCCAGGTGTGGCCATCTATCTGCCGGGTGTGTGTTCTATCGCACAGTCGGGTGATTTATCGAACTTGGAGGGTAGTCAGCAGTCGCTTTTGCATCGGTACGGATACGGATCTCGACATTCCGTAGTCGCCGGTGCTTGAGTGGAGATCCAGTCCCGCCGCGACGGGCCCGCCGAAGTGCCCGGAACGCGGGGGACCCGTCGGGAGGTTCCGTGAGCGAAGGGGCGAGGGACGAGCGCGGTGACCAGGGTGAACGTGCCCGCAATGGTCCAGGAGGACGAACCCGGCCAAGGGCGCCCGGGCGGACACTGCGGGGCGTGGTCGCCGCCGCGCTGCTCGCCGGCGGGCTGGCCGCCTGCGGAGGCGACGGCGGAACGCCGACGCTCCACTGGTACATCAATCCCGACAACGGCGGGCAGGCCCGGCTGGCCGAGGCGTGCACGAAGGCGGCAGGCGGCCGTTACCGCATCGTCACGTCCATCCTGCCGAACGACGCGACGCAGCAGCGCGAGCAGCTGATCCGGCGGCTGGCCGCCAAGGACGACCAGCTCGACATCATGAGCCTGGACCCGGTGTTCGTCGCCGAGGCCGCCAACGCCGGATTCCTGCGCCCGTTCGGCAGCGCCGAGGCGCAGCAGTTCACCCAGGGCGTGTTCCCGGCCGCCGTGCAGAGCTCCACCTGGAAGGGCCGGCTGTACGCGGCGCCGTTCTGGGCCAACACGCAGATCCTCTGGTACCGCAAGTCGGCCGCGCAGAAGGCGGGCGTCGACCCGACCTCCCCGGGCTTCACCTGGGACCAGATGATCGACGCGGCGGTCCGCTCGAACCTCACGGTCGGCGCGCAGGGCAACAAGTACGAGGGCTACATGGTGTGGGTCAACGCCCTCGTCGCGTCCGCCGGCGGCCGCATCATCAGCGCGGCCGAGCGCGGCAACGACGCGTCCATCGACATCGGCTCCCCGGCCGGGGGCGAGGCGGCCCGGATCATCCAGAAGCTGGCCCGGTCCAAGGCGGCCAGCCCGTCGCTGTCCACCGACATCGAGGAGCAGGCGCGGTCGATGCTCAACGGGCCGCGCGGCGGGTTCATGGTGAACTGGGGCTACATCTGGCGCGCCGAGAACGACGACGCCAAGAACGGCGTCATCGACAAGAACATCCCGGGCGACCTGGGCTGGGCGCCCTACCCGCGGGTGACGGCGAGCCGGCCGAGCAGGCCGCCGTTCGGCGGCATCGAGCTGGGCATCGGCGCGTTCGGCAAGTACAGGGACACCCACGCCGTCGACGCGGTCCGGTGCATCACCACGCCCGAGAACATGAAGAAGTACATGCTCGACTCGGGGAACCCGGCGGCGCGTCCCGAGGTGTACGACGACCCCGAGATCAAGCGCGAGTTCCCGATGGCCACGCTGATCCGCGACTCGATCAACGCGGCGGCGCCCCGGCCGATCACCCCGTACTACACCGACGTGTCCGCGGCGGTGCAGAGCAGGTGGCACCCGCCCGCGTCGGTGAACCCGCAGACCACGCCGCGCCGCTCGGCCGAGTTCATCCGCGCGGTGCTGCGCGACGAGGCGCTGCTGTGACGGGGGGTCGTGCTGTGAGGAGACGGGAGGCCCCCGCTGTGCCAGGAGGTGCGTCATGACCGCCCAGGTGGAGACGGCGCCGGCCGCCGGACCGGCCGGACGCGCGGAGATCTCCGACCGGGCCCGGGCCGAACGCCGGCTGGGCCTGCTGCTGTCGGCGCCGGCGGTGGTCGTCATGCTGCTGGTGACCGGGTACCCACTGCTGAACGCGCTGTACCTGTCGCTGTTCAACTACCGGCTCACCGCCCCGCAGGACCGCGAGTTCGTCGGCCTGCGCAACTACGCCACCGCGCTGTCGGACGGGCTGTTCTGGCAGGACGTGTTCACCACGTTCCTGATCACCGTGATCACCGTGGGCGTCGAGCTGGTGCTCGGGTTCGGGCTGGCGATGGTGATGCACCGGGCGATCTTCGCGCGGCGCACCGTGCGCACCGCGATCCTGGTGCCGTACGGGATCGTCACGGTGATCTCGGCGTTCGCCTGGCGGTACGCCTTCGACCTGCAGTCCGGCTTCGTCAACTCCTGGTTCGGGCTCGGCGACTTCGCCTGGTTCTCCGACCGGTGGGCGGCGCTGTTCGTGATCTGCCTGTCGGAGATCTGGAAGACGACGCCGTTCATCTCGCTGCTGCTGCTCGCCGGGCTGGCGCAGGTGTCGCGCGACCTGGACGAGGCGGCCACGGTGGACGGCGCGACCGTCTGGCAGCGGCTGCGCCGCGTCACGATCCCGAACATGAAGGCGGCGATCCTGGTGGCGGTGCTGTTCCGCACGCTGGACGCCTGGCGGATCTTCGACAACCCGTTCGTCATGACGCGCGGCCAGGAGCAGACCGCCACGCTGTCGTTCCTGACCTACGACCAGACCATCACGCGCACCGCGATCGGCATGGGCAACGCGGTCGGGGTGCTGCTGTTCCTGTCCGTGGTGCTGATCGCGGCGGTGTTCATCCGCGGCTTCCGGGTGGACCTGTCCCAGGTGAGAGGTGATCGTTGATGGAGACGGGGCGTTCCAAAGCGCTGTGGATCGTCGCGTCGCTGCTGATCCTGGTGTGGACGATCTTCCCGATCCTGTGGATCGTGATGCTGTCGTTCAAGCAGCCCGGGGAGATCGGCAACGTCCAGGGGTTCCTCCCCCAGGACTGGACGCTGGAGAACTACCGGACGGTGTTCTCCACCAGCCTGTTCACCTCCGCGCTGATCAACTCGATCGGGATCTCGCTGATCGCCACGTTCGTCGGGGTGCTGTTCGCGACGCTGGTGGCCTACGCGATCGCCCGGCTGGAGTTCCCGGGCAAGCGGCTGATCCTGTCGTTCGCGCTGGCCATCGCGATGTTCCCGGTGGTGTCGCTGGTCGGGCCGCTGTTCGACCTGTGGCGTGACCTCGGGCTGTACGACACCTGGCCGGGGCTGATCATCCCCTACATCTCGTTCGCGCTGCCGCTGGCGATCTGGACGCTGTCGGCGTTCTTCCGCGAGATCCCCTGGGAGATGGAGCAGGCCGCGCAGGTGGACGGGGCCACGACCTGGCAGGCGTTCCGCAAGGTGATCGTGCCGCTGGCGGCGCCGGGGGTGTTCACCGCGGCGATCCTGACGTTCTTCTTCTGCTGGAACGACTTCGTCTTCGGCATCTCGCTCACCTCCACCGACCGGGCCCGGCCGGTGCCGGCGGCGCTGGCGTTCTTCACCGGTCAGTCGCAGTTCGAGCAGCCCACCACGGCGATCTGCGCCGCGGCCGTGGTGGTGACGATCCCGGTCGTGGTGATCGTGCTGCTGTTCCAGCGGCGGATCGTCGCGGGGCTGACGTCCGGCGCGGTCAAGGGCTGACAGGGCTGACACGAGGAGGGTTGCGCCATGGCCGAGATCACGATGAAGAACATCGTCAAGAGGTACGGCGACGGTTATCCGGCCGTCAACGACGTCAGCCTGGACATCAAGGACGGCGAGTTCATGATCCTCGTCGGCCCGTCGGGCTGCGGCAAGTCCACGCTGCTGCGCATGATCGTGGGCCTGGAGGACATCACCTCCGGCGAGCTGCGCATCGGCGGCAAGGTCGTCAACAGGGTCGCGCCGCGCGAGCGGAACCTGTCGATGGTGTTCCAGAACTACGCGCTCTACCCGCACCTGACGGTGTTCGAGAACATCGCCTTCCCGCTGCGGCTGGCCAAGACGCCCGACGACGAGGTGCGGCGGCGCGTCAACGAGACCGCCGAGCTGCTGGAGCTGACCGACCACCTGGAGCGCAAGCCCGCGAACCTGTCGGGCGGTCAGCGGCAGCGGGTGGCGATGGGCCGCGCGATCGTCCGCGAGGCCAACGCGTTCCTGTTCGACGAACCGCTGTCCAACCTGGACGCCAAGCTGCGCGGGCAGATGCGCACCGAGATCTCCCGGCTGCAGCGGCGCCTCGGCGTGACGACCGTGTACGTCACGCACGACCAGACCGAGGCGATGACGCTGGGCGACCGGGTGGCGGTGCTGCGCAAGGGCGTGCTGCAGCAGGTGGGCAGCCCGCGCGAGCTGTACGAGCAGCCGTCCAACCTGTTCGTGGCCGGGTTCATCGGGTCGCCGTCGATGAACTTCCTGCCCGCCACCGTGGACGGCACCGTCCTGGACACCCCGCTCGGCCGCTTCGACGTGGGCGACCGGCGCAAGGTCGAGGCGGTCGGGGACCGCAGTCTGGTGCTGGTGGGCATCCGTCCCGAGCACTTCGAGGACGCCTCGCTCGTCGGCGACGAGCGGCGCGAGCGCGGCTCCGTGCTGCGGGTGCACGTGGACGTCACCGAGTGGCTGGGCAACGAGCTGTACGCCTACATCCCCTACGAGGCGCCCGCCGACGTGGCCGCGCAGCTGCGCGAGCTGTCGCAGGAGCTCGACAGCGACCAGATGCGCACCCAGGCGGTCGTCGCGCTCGACGCGTCCAGCCTGATCAGCCCGGGCGACGAGGCCGAGCTGTGGATCGACACCTCGCGCATCCACCTGTTCGACCCGGCGACGGGCGAGAACCTCACCCGTGACGAGGAGCGCGTGGCGGCGCTGGGACGGCTGGCCGACAAGGAGCGCGAGGCGCAGCGGCGGGTCCAGCGGGGCACGCCGTCCGAGTCCGGCGGCACGGCCGCGTCCGGGGCCGAGAGCGACGGGGCCGAGGCCGCGGCCGGGTAGGCGGCGGATGAGGTTCGTCTTCAAACCGCCGGCCGAGGCGGCGAGCGGGCTGCTCAGCCTGCCCTGGCACCGGCCGCTGGGGCAGTGGCGCGAGGAGCGCCTGGTGGAGATCCGCCACCGCGGCCTGTCCCGGCACACGGTGCGGTTCGTCGCCGAGGCTGGCGGTGTCTACGCGCTCAAGGAGCTGGACGAGCGGCTCGCCCGCCGCGAGTACCGGCTGCTGCGGCGGCTGCGCGAGCTGGGCATCCCGGCCGTCGAGGTGACCGGCATCGTGGTGGACCGCCCGGACGGGCAGGACGCGGTCCTGGTGACGCGGTTCCTGGACCACGCCAGCTCGTACCGGGCGCTGTTCGCCAACCCGCGCGGCGGCCACCACCCCACCGACCGGCTGCTGGACGCCCTGGTCGAGCTGCTGGTCCGGCTGCACCTGGCGGGCTTCATGTGGGGCGACTGCTCGCTGTCCAACACGCTGTTCCGGCTGGACGCGGGCGCGTTCTCCGCCTACCTGGTGGACGCCGAGACCGCCGAGCTGCATCCGTCGCTGTCGGAGGGGCAGCGCACCTACGACGTGGAGCTGGCCCGCGAGCGCATCGCCGGCGAGCTGTTCGACCTGCACGCCGCCGGGCTGCTGCCGCCGGAGCTGGACCCGGTGGCGGTGGCCGACGACACCGTCCGCCGGTACACCGCGCTGTGGGACGAGCTGACCCGCGAGGAGGTCATCGGCCCCGAGGAGCAGCGGTTCCGCATCGCCGACCGGCTGCGCCGCATCAACGAGCTGGGCTTCGACGTGGACGAGGTGGAGCTGGTCGACGCGGGGGAGACCGCCGACGGCAGGCCGGGCAACATGCTGCGGGTGCGCACGCTCGTCGCCGAGCCCGGCCACCACCGGCGGCTGCTGTTCGCCCGCACCGGCCTGAACGCCCAGGAGAACCAGGCCCGCCGCCTGCTCAACGACATCGCCGGTTACCGCGGCCACCTGGAACGCGAGTCGGGCCGTCCCGTGCCGGAGGCGGTGGCGGCCAGCAGGTGGCTGACCGAGGTGTACGACCCGGTGGTGCGCGCCGTCCCCGACGACCTGCGCGGCCGCCTGGACGAGGTCGAACTGTTCCACGAGGTGCTGGAACACCGCTGGTTCCTGTCGGAGAAGCTGGGCCGCGACGTCGGCACGACCACCGCCGCCCGCGACTACTTCCGCAACGTCCTGCCGCACGTCCCGGACGAGATGACGATCAAGCCCGTCCTCCCGTCCGCCGACTAGGGGGCGTCGCGGGGGGCGTGGACCCGTGAACGCCGACGGACGCGGCACCGTCGCCGGTGACCGCGTCCGTCGGTGGAGTCGGGAGGGGGCTCAGTGCAGCGCGCTGCCCTTCTTCCAGGTCTCGAAGGGGAGCTGCCAGAACGACCAGCCGTTGTCGTACTGCAGCTTGCGCCGGGTGCCGGTGATGTTGACGATGTCACCGGGCTGCACGGTGCGGTAGAACCACTGGGCGTCGTCGGCGGGCTGGCGGACGCAGCCGTGGCTGCAGTTGGCGCGGCCCAGGCAGTACTCCTCGCCCGCCGTCTGGTGCAGGTACTCGCCGCTGTTGGAGATGCGGACCGCGTAGTTGATCAGCAGGTCGTAGTAGCCGGGGTCGCCCTTCTTACGGCCGGGCGCGATCATCCGGACCGGGTTGCCCTTCTCCATGGTCAGGTGCGTGCCGCTGGTGGTGGTGTACTCCAGCGTGGTGCCGTTGCCGCCGCTGACCGGCACCGAGCGCACCTTCTTGCCGTCCACCTTGACGACCATCCGGTGCTTTTTCATGTTGATGGTGGTGATGCGGGCGGCGCCGATCTTGAACGTGCGGTTGAGGTCCTTCGTGGCGTAGACGCCCTTGGCGACCCGAACCCCGGCCAGGTGCGCGTTCAGCTTCACCGTCTGGTGCGCGGGCCAGTACGTCTTGGTGCGGTAGATGACCTTCTGGTCGCCCATCCACCGCCAGGCGCCCTCGACCGGCTTCTCGGCGGTGACCTCCAGGGCCCGCTCGACCGCCTTCTTGTTGGCCACCGGACGGCTGAAGTCGACGATGATCGGCGTGCCGACGCCGTAGGTCTTGCCGCGGTTGCCCTCCAGGATCCAGTCCAGGGAGGCGGTCGCGGTCTGCGCGGCCGTGGGCCTGAGCGTGCGGAACGTGCTGGTGGCCTGCGAGACGGTGCCGATGGAGTTCTTGGCCGTGGACGTCACCGTGTAGTTGGTGCCGGGGCGCAGCGTCCACTTGGACCGCCACTCGGTGCGCTGGGCGTTGAAGGCGCCCTCCACCTGACTGCCGCCCGCCGTGACGCTGACCGACTGCAGCGTCCCGCCGGCCGCCTTCACCACCACGCCGCGGTCGGGGCGCGCCTTCTCGGAGCCCTGCGCCGGGGTGATCGTCACCTTGGCGGCGGGCACCTTGGTGTCCCCGCCCGCCGTGGTGGTCTCGTGGGTCTCGGAGGATGAACAGGCCGTCAGCCCCAGCGTTCCGACAAGCAGAACGATTCCGGCCGCCCAACGTCGATTAGCGATGCCGCGTGTGCGCAACTGTGCCACCCCAGGCCGTCCCCGACTTTTCCCGCCCTGCAGATAGGACAGGAGTGACCTCGAATGATAGGTCAAAAGTAGATGATGTTGGAAAAATACCGGTTGTTCAGACTGCGGGGACGGCCCGCGACATTACGATTTGGAATCAGTCGATCACGGTGGTCACTCGCTCCGGCGGCCGGACGCCGCCGGGAGGACGCGTCCGCGCACTTCACCGAACCCCACGACGGAACCGTCGGCGCCGGGCGCGGTCGCGGAGATGGCGACCTCGTCGCCGTCCTCCAGGAAGGTGCGCTCCTCGCCGTTGACCCGCAGCGGCTCGCGGCCGCCCCAGGTCAGCTCGATGAACGCGCCGCGCTGCTCCTTTTCCGGGCCCGAGACGGTGCCGGAGGCGAACAGGTCGCCGGTGCGCGCACTGGCGCCGTTGATGGTCATGTGCGCCAGCATCTGCGCCGGTGACCAGTACATTTCCCGGTATGGCGGACGCGAGACGACCTGGCCGTTCCAGGTGACGGTCATCTCGATGTCCAGCCCCCAAGGCTCCTTTTCCCGCAGGTAGGGCAGCGGCTCGGGCTGCTGCGGCGGGGTGGGGACGCGCGCGTTCTCCAGCGCCGCGAGCGGCACCACCCACGGCGACACCGACGTGGCGAAGCTCTTGCCCAGGAACGGGCCGAGCGGCACGTACTCCCACGCCTGAATGTCACGGGCCGACCAGTCGTTGACGAGCACCGCGCCGAAAACGTGCTCGGCGAACTCCTCGCACGCCACGGGGCTGCCGAGCGGCGAACCGACGCCGACGACGAATCCGAGTTCGGCCTCGATGTCGAGACGGCGGCTCGGCCCGAATTCCGGCGCGGCGTCGGCCGGGGTCTTGCGCTGCCCACTGGGCCGGACGATGTCGGTGCCGGACACCACGACCGTCCCGGCGCGGCCGTGGTAGCCGACGGGAAGGTGCTTCCAGTTCGGCATGAGCGGCTCGGAATCCGGGCGGAACAACCGGCCCAGATTGGACGCGTGGTGCTCGGAGGCGTAGAAGTCGACGTAGTCCGCCACTTCGATCGGCAGATGCAGCCTGACCTGGGACGATTCATGAACTGCCGCGTCCGGTACGTCCCCTTGCGCCAGTTCGGTGATCCGTTCTCGTGTTTCCGCCCAGCGGCGCGGGCCCTGCGCCATGAACGCGTTGAGCGTGGGCCGGGCGAAAACGTCGTCGTCCAGCGCCACCGCCAGATCGATCACCGAGTCACCGAGGCGCACCCCCACGCGGGGCTCGGTGCCGGGCGTGGAGAAAACGCCGTACGGGAGGTTGCCGACGCCGAAGGGCGAGCCGTCGGGAACGTCGATCCGGGTCATCGGACATCTCCTTCGGATTCCGCGAGCGCCGCCGGGAACAGCCCCAGCGTCACCAGGTCGGTCAGGGGATCGGCGATGCTGCACGTGCCGAACGACAGGAACCGGCTCCGGACGGCGGCGACCCGCGCCCCGTCCAGCCGCCTGACGCGGTCGGCGAGGACGGCGCCGTCGCGTTCGCCCAGCGTGCGCGCCAGTTCGCCTTCGGAACGCCCGTCGAGCGCGTCGTCGACCGCGAGCAGCACGTTGAGGAAGCCGTGCTGTTCGAAGCCCGTCTCCGGGTCGGTGTTGCGCACGGCGTGGTGCAGCCCGGCGGTGGCCTTGAACGGCACGTCCGCGTCCACCACCGCCTTGATCGCGGCGGCCAGCTCGCCTTCGTCCGGATACATCTCGGCCCGCACGCCGCCGGTGCGGAACTTGGCCTTCATGTCCGTGCCGGCCAGCCCGGCGACGATCTGCGCCCGCCGCTCGTCCCGCGGCACCTCCACGACCACGGTCGTGCCCTTCACCTGCCGCAACTCCGCGAAGAACACGTCCACCGGCATACCCGCCGGCACCGCGACCTCCACGGACCGCACGCCTTCGGCCTCGGCGGCCTCGGCGGCCTGGCGCGGCCCCTCGGGCGCCGTCACGATGAGCGAGAGCGGCTCTCCCGGCAGGGCGCGCAGGTCGTCCAGCATGGGCGCCGCGACGACGAACGAGCCGACCAGCTCGGCGTACCCGGCGCGCTTGTGCGCGCGGTGCGCGGGAACGGCGTCGCGCAGCGGCATCGACCCAGGGGGGAACACCGCCGCGTCATCGCACAGCCCTCGGGCGAAGGCGGGAACGGTCATCGCCGCCCTCCCGCCCAGCTCCACGCGTAGGCCGGGTCTTCGCAGGCCAGGCCGCCCTCACCCAGCTCCAGCGGCCGGAACGTGTCGACCATGACGGCCAGCTCGTCGAAGAACTCGACGCCGATGCCGCGTTCGTAGGCGCCGGGCTGCGGCCCGTGCGGGGTCCCGCCCGGGTGCACCGACACCGACCCCTGCGCGATGCCCGAGCCCTTGCGCGCCTCGTAGTCGCCGCCGCAGTAGAACATGACCTCGTCGGAGTCCACGTTCGAGTGGTAGTACGGCACCGGGATGGCCAGCGGGTGGTAGTCGACCTTGCGCGGGACGAAGTTGCACACCACGAACCCCGGGCCCTCGAACACCTGGTGCACGGGCGGCGGCTGGTGGACCCGTCCCGTGATCGGCTCGAAGTCGTTCACGTTGAACGTGAACGGGTAGAGGCAGCCGTCCCACCCCACCACGTCGAACGGGTGCCGCGCGTAGGTGAGCCTGGTGCCGACGACCCCGGCGGACGTCCGATGCTTGACCAGCACCTCCACGTCCGTCTCGTCGCGCTGGATCGGCTCCTCGGGGCCGTGCAGGTCGCGCTCACAGTACGGGGCGTGCTCCAGGAACTGCCCGAACCGCGACAGGTAGCGCTTGGGCGGCGCGACGTGCCCGTTGGCCTCGATGGCGTACGCGCGCAACGGCCCGTCGCCCTCGGGCAGCCACCGGTGCGTGGTCGACGTCGGGATGACGACGTAGTCGCCCTCTTCTGCGCGCAGGGCGCCGAAGACGGTCTCCACGGTCGCCGTCCCCGACTCGACGTAGACGATCTCGTCGCCCAGCGCGTTGCGGTAGAGCGGCGAGGGCGCGGCCGCGACCACGTAGGAGATGCGCACGTCCCCGTTGCCCAGGATGAGCCTGCGGCCGGTGACGACGTCGGTCTCGCCCCACGCTTCCTTGGGGAACAGGTCGTGCAGCTTCAGATGCCGGGGCCTGAGCGGATGGTTGGGCGTCGTGGTCACGTCCGGGATCTCCCACGGCTGCGAATCCACGATCGCCGACGGGATCTCGCGGTGGTAGAGCAGCGAGGAGTCGGCCGAGAAGCCCTCCTCGCCCATCAGCTCCTCGAAGTAGAGCCGTCCGCCGCCGTCCCGATGCTGGGTGTGCCGCTTGGGCGGCACGTCGCCGACCCGCCGGTAGTACGCCATGCGTCCCTCCTCGCCGCCACCGGGGCAAAGTAGTTAACACATGTACTATCGCACCGCCCGCCGCCGTCCGCCACCCCCTGGGAGGGGCGAACCGGACGTGCGTCCGTTGGAGCGCTCAACTGGGCAGTCGAACCATCGGCCAGGCGACCGCGCCGGCCGGTTCGTCAGCTGCGTTCGCGCACGTCGAACCGTTGACGGCCCGCGATCAGCTTGTTCAACAGCATGATCAGGATGTGCTGCTCTGTGTCGGTCAGGGCGTCCGCCCACTCGTGCTCGCGGGCGTTCTGCGCGGCGAACACGTCCAGCATCGCCCGCTGCCCCTGCTCGGTCAGCGACAGCACCACCGTCCGGCCGTCCCGCTCGCCCGGCGACCGCACCAGCAGCCCGTCGGCCTCCAGCGACTTGGCCAGGTTGGACACCGCCGCCCTGGTCATCCCGGCCACGGCGGCGGCCCGTCCCGGCTCCAGCGGACCCGCCAGCCAGGTGACGAACAGCAGCCGGAACCCCGCCCACGACAGCCCGCGCGGCCGGTGCACCGCCGCCTCCAGGTCGTAGGTGACGATCGCCGAGGCCCGGTTCAGGGTCAGCAACAGCCGCGTGGCCGTCCGGTGTCGGAACCCGAACTCCTCCGCCAGCCTCCGCTCGGCCAGCTCGACGAACGACCAGAAGTCCAGAGCGTCCGTCCCACCCTCACCCGCCATGCGCCCAGGCTAGCCGCCGATAGTTAATACATGTATTAACTACTCAGAATCTCCCGGCGCCGTCGGGACGGAGCGCAGTACGGCGACCACGAGCGTCAGACCCACGACGATGCCCAGGACGTGCTGAACGACTGCGAACGGCGTGTACTCCGCGGCCACGAAGCCTCCAGGCTGGAAAATCACCATCGGCAGCTTCCAGCAGCTCCACGCGAACAACGAGCCCGAAGCCGCGTAGGCCGGCGTCATGGCGATCCACACCCGAAGCCGGGCGGGCCGACCGTGCGTGAGCGCCCAGGTGCCCCAGGCGCCGAGCAAGGCCCACAGCCCCGAGTTGGCGTTCAGCAGCCGCCCATTGAGATCCCACTGATCACGATGAGCCGGGTCGAGCCCCAGCGTCCCGCCCAGCGCCCGGTAAGACCAGAGCAGACCCAGCCCGGCGGCCACTGCCATCGCCACCGTCACGACCGGCGACGGGCGGGCACGGCCGTCCCCGACCCGGCCGAGGAAGGCCCGCGGCCATCTCTCCCTCAGATAGATCGGCAGGGCCACCGCCAGGCCCACGGCCATCCCGGCGAACCCGATGGTGATGAACACCGTCTCCCAGCGCGGAGCCGCATCGGATCCGCCGCCGTCACCCCGCTCGCCTCCGAACGCGCCGAGAATTCCGCTGATCAGCGCGTACGGAAGCATCGGGACCAGGAAACCCGCGCCCACCCAGGAAAAGAAGATCACCGGCGCTGCGGGCAGCCGACGTCCCCAATGCTGGGCCAGCGCCAGTCCCAGAGCGACCCCGGTCGCCGCCATCACCACGGTGACGAAGTTCAGCACCACCCAGTCCGCGGTGCCGAAGTCGTCCGGACCGTGCCCGAGCAGGGCGGCAGCGACCCAGACGAGCTTGACGACAAGGTAGAGCGCCATGCTGAGCGCCGCCGCGTAACCGGCGACCCTGCGCACCGCGCTCCAACGCGCACCGACCCCCACCGCAGCCGCTGATCCCTGCGTCACGCTGAACTCTCCCCGCGCGCCGACCGATCTGGACACCGGCGAGCCTTCCGGACCCACCACCCACGCGGGACCCGCCACGGTAGGAACCGCCGACGACCTGTTCCCCCACACGGGGGAATCAAGATCACCCTCCGGGCCCTTGCCTCCCGGCCGCGCACCGGACACGCCCCCGTCCGGCGCTCCGGACACGCTCCGACCCGGAGCCGCAGACGCGGCCTGGCTTTGTCCGGCGGATATGACCTGGCCGCGCACCGCGGACATGGCTCGACCAGGCACACCCACTGCCGTTTCGCTTGGCCTCTCCGGTCCGGCTCGCCGCACACGGACCGGCTCGGGGTTGGCGCGGGGGTGGGGCCATGGCGCTGCCTGGAGTGGACGCACTGGATCTGTGCGCGGCCTTGCGTGCCTTGGTTCGTTGGCTAGTCTCCGTTCATCGCCCGCGCCAGCCACTCCAGCGACCCTGTTTCCAGCGCCTCCCGGGCAAGCCGCTTGGCCGACTCGGTCTGGAGTTGCGTCAGCGAGCTGTCGATCCACGGCTGGGTGTTCTGGTTGCCCTGCTCCCGGTACTCGACGGCCTGGAGGAGGCATTCGAGCTTGTCGGCGTCCCGCGCGCACACGGCCTCGGCGCTGGCCTTGCCCTCGTACTCCCCGACGACCCTCTTGATCATCTCGGCGACCGGTTCGGGCAGGCCGCGCACCTGATGCCCGGTGACCTCCTCATTGGACGCCTTCGTCACATAGGGCCTGGCCAGGTAGGGGATGTCGGTGAGCCGCGTCTCCTGGCTGTCGTGGAACAGACTGAGCAGGGCCGCCCGCGCCGGATCGGCCCCCTCCATCTCGGCGAGCACACTCGCGATGACCGCCGCCCGGAACGAGTGCTCCGCGATGCTCTCCGGATCCCTGATACCCGCGATGAGCCACCCGGTCCGCTTGTACCGCTTGAGCAGCCCCAGTTCGTACAAGAACCCCGCCGTCTGCCCCATGTGAACCCTCCCTTTCAATGCCCGTCCGCCATCCTGCCCGAAGGCGCAGACGTCACCCGGTCGGCGGTCGGGCCACCGCCGGGGAGTCTCCGCCTGCAAGAGAATTCGCGCCGTGGCAATGCTCGCCATTATGCGAATCCATGCTCGGACCGCGCTCGGCCGCCGTCGCAGTGTGGGCAGGTGATCGTGTTGGAGAACCTGGTCACGTGCCGCAGGCGCACGGGCACAATGGCGTGTAGAGGGGGAGTAATTCAGATTACGGCGAACCGAGAGGCATGAGATGACCAGCGCCGATGAACGGCGGCGGATCGGCGTCCGCCTGCGGAGCGAGCGCAATCGCCGCCACTGGACTAAACCGGAAATGGCTCGCCGAATCGCCCAGAATGTGACTGACCAGTGTCCCGATCTGGACACGCTCATCTCGTACGTCAAGCGCTGGGAGGCGGGCAACGTCGGCATCAGCGAGCGCTACCAACTCGCCTACGCCGCCGCGTTCGGAATGGACGTGGAGGAGCTTTTCGGCCCCCACACGGACGCCCGGACGTCCCCGTGGCGAGCATCGGGGTACGGGGAGTTCACCCCGGACGACGAGGAGCGACTCACTCTGGTGACGCTGCGTCCGGCGCGGCTGGATCGTGGGGCGCTGGAGGCGCTCGCGGCCGTGCTCGCCGGACAGCGGCGGCTTGAGGACGCCATCGGCGCCGCGGCCCTTCTCGGACCTGTCGCCGGGCAGCTTGACGCGACCACGCGGATGCTGCGGGATGCGTCCGGGCCGCTGCGGGATCGGCTTGGCCGGATCGTGGCCGAGTGGACGGTCTATACCGGGTGGCTGCACGCGGCACTCCGTCAGGACGAACAGGCGCTCGCGCTATTCGGTCGCGGTGAACAGCTCGCCGACGAATTCGAGGACGGCACCATCGCGGCGCTCGCCACGAGCTTCCGTGGGTATGTGGCCAGGCAGCAGCGGCGCCCGCGCGCGGTCGTGCGCGCGGCGTGTGCGGCCTTGGCGACGCCGGGCGGGCACCCTGTTCAGCGGACGTTCGACCAGTTGCAGGCCGCCCAGGGGTATGCCGCCCTCGGTGAGACCGAGCAGGTGCGGCGTCTGCTTGACTCGGCCGCCGAACGGGCCGCGGACGGCGTTGCACCACCGCCGCCGGTGTACTGGTACTCCGAACCGTTCTTCCAGCTCAACATCGGCATGGTGCATCGCGACATCGGCGCGTACGCGGACGCTGTGGCGTTGCTCGACGCCGGGCTACGCGCGATGCCGGCCGACCAGGCCGACGCCGAGTGGCTCGGCGAGTACAAGACCGCGCGCGACGAAGCCCGCGACCGCGCCTGACGTTCCAAGCGGCGTTCTCCCGCATATGGCGAGGCCGGCCCTGCAGAGTGAACCGACCGCTCAGGGCGTCGCTGTGAGCGGCAACCGCTGACATGGTGTGTTCGTTGAGGGGACGTGGCACTCATCGCTTTTGTGTCGATCCCTGGCCTCGTGCTCGGACTGGTCGCCTTCGCCGTCCTCGACCGTGCGGGTCTGTGGGCACATCGCAGGTTCCGTCTGCCGTGGCGAAAGGACGAGGCCGGCCGCCCCATCTCGGCGGTCGCCGTCGGTGAGCTGGATGCCTTCTTCCACGGCACGCACCGTCACGCGATCGATCAGCGCCGTTCCTCGCTGATGCTGCGAGACGAGGAGGGCGACAGCGGCCCGCCGCGCACTCGCATCGATCTCGACGCGGGAACCGCCGTCGTGCGACGCCCGCAGGACTCCGCCTGATCGAACCGAGCCGCACCCGACCCACCACGGATTGCGGCCCGACGCGTCACGGCGTCGAGGGCAGGTCGGATCCAGGGAGTTCTGCTTTCGACGTAGCAGGGCCGTGCGGCGCGAGTGGGCACGCACGGCGAACAGCACGGCCACGGTGATGAAGATCGCGCTCATCGGCCAGTGCGGAACAAGGCCGCGAATCCGGATGGCGGCCAGCGTGAACGTGACGGTCGTGGTGAGCAGCGCGGCGGCCACGCCGAGCCGGGCGGCGATCACCCCAGCCAGGGCGAAACAGCGGGGCTCCGGGTCACGTAGTCGGCTCGCTGATGGCGAGATGGAGCTGGGTGGCCACAGCCTCGGGGTCTTCCGTCTTCGGGTTCGTGTAGGTCGTGGCGCCGGGCAGGCGTGCCGCGATCAGCTGGTCAGGGGTTCGCGGCGGCCTCAGCGGAGCGACCTCCGGCATCGGTGAGGCGATCGCACGCTCGCTCGCGGCCGCCGGAACGACCGTGCTCATGGTCGGACGCAGCGACCAGCGCCTCGGCGACACGCGCACGGGGCCGCGCCGCCGTTCGCGCAAACGGGCACTTCGGCTCAGCGGAAACAGGTCGAGCTAGTCGCCCTTCAGGATGGCGAGATAGAGCCGGGTGGCCACGGCCTCGGGGTCTTCCGTCTTCGGATTCGTGTAGGTCGTGGCACCGGGCAGGCCGGCCGCGTAGGCGCGGGCGGCGGTGGCGAGTGCGCCCATCAAGCCGGACGCCCTTTGTATGGGCGACTTAGCGGTCCACGCGAGGTGCTTCGCGCCGCTGGGCAACAGCGCGTCACAGGCGATCCGAAGCGCGAGCTTGTCGACAGGACTGCCGTCATGGTCGCCGAACAGGGCGCGCGGTGCGAACCGCGCGGCGAGCCGCCACCAGCGGACGGTCTGGAAGACATGGATCAGGCGGTCGGCGTAGCGGTCCAGGAGGGCGGGATAGAAATCTGGGACGAGGCGGTCGTAACGAAAGTTCGCCGCCGACTCCTCACGGATCAGCCGATCGATCTCGGCCCGGGCCTCGTCGCTGTCCAGAGGGTGAGTCGGCTTCCTGCCACCGCCGAAGATGGCGTCGGCACCGCTGCCTGTCAGGATCGGCCCCGGGTTCGCGATACGGTCCAGGCTGCGGCGGGCGGCGAGCAAGGGGATGCCGGCGGTGACTTCCCACAGTTCGGACGTCCCGATCCGGCCCATCACGTCCCGTGCGAGCTGGACGACCTCATCAGCCGTGAGCTCGATGATGTCGTGCGGAAGCCCCAGCGCGGCCGCTGCGGCAGCGGCATGGGGCCTGTCCGCCCCATCGCCGGTCACGATCGTGATCGCCTGCGCGCGGACGCCAAGATCCGCCGCCATGGCGGCGACGTAGATCGAGTCGACGCCCCCGCTGAGCAAGATCGACGGGGTGCCGGGGAAACGTTCGAGCACCGCTTGCACACGGGAGCGGGTCTCGTCCGCGATCAGCTTCGCGGCTGCCTGCGGATCGGTGAGTGTCCGGGCGTCCGGGTCGGGCACCGAGAGGTCTCCGAGCAGGTCCGAGACGAACTCCATCGGCTCGGACGTCGGCGGCGACAAGAAGATGTCCTTCACCCTTTCCATAGTGCCGGTTGGGTTGGTGGCGTCAGGCGAGTCCCGCTGCGAACCATGGCGCGTCGTTGACCGGGTGCCGAAGGGAGGGATTGAACGGGCCGGGTGCTCCAGCGCCCAGGCGACGTATTGGTGCGGGGACGTGCGCAGGACCTCCTTCGCGGAGCCTCCTTGTTCCACGCCAGTGCCGTGCACCGGTCCGTCAGTTCCCGTTCGGCGAACGCGGCGAGCGGGGCCTGGATGGGCGTAGGGCTTTGAAACTCACCGTTGCAGTGGGGGGCGCCTCCGGCTCAACCTGACAGGGCCTTGAGGAGAGTGGGGACCTGGCTGTGGTCCATGTCCTTGGTGGCGGTGAGCAGGGTCAAGGGGCCGGACGCGGCGAGTTCCCGGAGATGGTCCAGCGCCTTGGTGTGGGCCTCGTCGGCGAGTTCGGCTTCGTAGCGGCGGCAGAACTCGTCGTAGCGGGACGGGTCGTGACCGTACCAGCGGCGCAGTTCGGTGGACGGGGCGACGTCCTTGAGCCACTCGTCGATCCGCGCGGAGTCCTTGGACAGGCCACGCGGCCAGAGACGGTCCACGAGGACGCGCGTGCCGTCCTGGGGTTCGGGCTCGTCGTAGGCCCGGCGCACCCTGGGCTTGGCCGGTCTGCTCATGTTCTGGGTCGTGCCCGCATCCTTTATCGCTATTCGCGGTGCACCGGTGGGCCCTAAGCTGCGGGCGGCGGGCCATAGCGCAGAGGTCGTCGCGCCCGGCGGCGCATCCGGGAGGACGCCGGTTCGAATCCGGCCGGTCCGCTCCCCGAAGGCGTTGTCCGGTGGGCCGTAGCGCAGAGGTCGTCGCGCCTGGAACCGCATTCCAGGAGGACGCCGGTTCGAATCCGGTCGGCCCACACCGTTGTGGAGGTGCAGGTGACGTCGTGGAGGGGCGCGTGCCCGTTCTTCCCCCGGCTGCAGGCGGGTGTGTGGGCGCGGGTGCGGCGGTACGCGGTGCCGCGCTGGATGATCGAGGAGGCGACCGAGCGGCGCTTGGCGGGGGACTGGCGGGGCGCCTGCGTCGTCGCGAACGTCGACACGGCCGGCATCGACCTTGCGCGCGTCGCCCGTGAGCGGGGCGCGGCGGTCGCGGAGGCGATCGAGGACGACCTGCGTCACCTCGCACCTGACCTGCTGCGCTGGCACCTGCCCCGCGATCGCACCCTGTGGGGCGACGACGAGATAACGCTGCGTTCGCCGCTGGTGTTGGCCTCCTACGAGGGCGCGTTGCTGCGGGTGCGCCCCGCACGTCACGGGTCCGATCTGCACGGCGTCGTCCTAGAGGTCTACCTGGGTGGGCGGCAGCCGGAGACGCCGAACGACTGGACCGGGGTTCGGCACCTGTGGGATGTGCGGCGCGTCCCCGAACTCCTCGCCTGGTGCGGCGGCGACGGGAGGGCGCCGTTCTTCCACGCCGACGGCACGCCGCTCACGGCATCGGAGCTGCCCGCGTGTGATCCCGGCCCTGCCGATCCGGTGGGACGCACTGAATGGATCACGCTGCTGCACCAGCGTGGCGACATCGCGGCGGCCTTCGCCGTGGCGGGCATCGAGACAGACCCCCAAGGCGATCCCCTGGAGCGGGCGCATCGTTTCCCCCTGGCTCCGTTCCGGCTAAAGCAGGTGATGAGCCGATGGAACGCGCGCCACTTTCTCGTAGAGGACGCGATCGACGCCTTCGGTTATCACTACCTGGCTGGACAGGACCGCGCCGGGCGGCTCGCCCTGCACTTCGAGTGGGACGAGGACGGCGGGACGCTGGGCGTGACCAAGGCGCCCCCGCGGCTCCACGGGCCTCACCGCCGCCTGCCCCGCGTGTACTGGGAACGGTACGTGGATCTGGACCTGCTGTGGGCGGGACGCATCACGCCCGACGAACTGCATCCGCTCGTGCGTTCGGCGCTTTTCCCGCAACGGCCCGCCCCGGACGGGCCGGTCGGTCCGCCTGATCCGGGTCCGCCTCCTGTCGTGCGGGTGCGGTGCCGTGGGGAGTGGCACGAACTGGTGATGGTGGACGGTGTTCTGCGTCCTGCCAGGCACCACGACGGCGAGTGGCTACGCGAGAAGGCGATGGTCGCGTTGGGCGGCCGTAGTTCCGGGTGTTTCGCCGTCCTGGACGCCTGGGGGAAGGGCACGGTCCGCTTGCCGAGGCGCCTGCGCGCCTACCGGCGTGAGGTGATGGCCCGGGCGCGGCACCGCGACGGGCCCGGTTTGCAGCGCATGCGGGAACTCGGATGTGATCTGGACGTGCGCGACTCTTCGGGGCGTCCGGTCGTCATGCCGTAAAGGCCGGCCGGGTGAGGCTGCCGTTATGCTGCGGGGCGGCGGGCCGTAGCGCAGAGGTCGTCGCGCCGGGTCTCCCAAACCTGGAGGACGCCGGTTCGAATCCGGTCGGCCCGCCCCTCGGGGAATCGCGGACGCGTCACGGTGTTCTCTGGTACCTATGCCGGATGTCCGTATTCGCCTCCCCGCCCCCAACCGAAAACCGCATGCACGATCCGGCCGCGTACGCCCGGCGGCTTCTGGACCGAGGAGACATCGACGGGGCCCTGCCCTGGCTTGAACAGGCAGGCGGCGCGGGGGACGCGTGGTGTGTCCGCGCGCTGGCCGCGGCGTTGCGGGACCGCGGCGAGTACGAGCGGGCCGAGCGGTGGTACCACGTCGCCGCCGAGCGCGATGGCGGGTGCGCGTTCGGCCTGGCCACGCTGCTGGAGGAGTCGGGCGACACGGCGGGCGCGGCGCGGTGGTACGCCCGGGGCGCCGAGCTGGGCAGCGCGGAGTGCCGGACGAACGGGGCGCTGCTGCTGGCCGCGCAGGGGCGGCAGGACGAGGCGGAGCGGCGTCTGGAGGAGGCCCTGGCACGGGGAGACCAGACGGCCGGGCACGCCCTGGAGGCGATGGAGCGGTTCCGCTCCTTCGTCTATGAGCGCGAGGACATGGTCGCCGAGGCCATCGCGGGAGGGGACTACGCGACTGCGCTTCAGGCCGTCGCCGAACTCGGGCAGGATGTCGCCGATTTCCGCGCCTATCCGTACTTCCAGGACGACGCGGTGAAACTGTTCGACAAGGTCGTCGACCTGACGGACGACGACAGGCCGCTCGTCTGGAAGGGCCTGCTGCTGGAGCGCGTCGACCGATGGGACGAGGCCCACCGGACGCTGGAGGAGGCGGCACGGCGTTTTCCCGGCAGGCCTTACGCGCCGTTCACGTTGGGCGTCCTGTGCAGGGAGCGGGGGCTCGTGGGGGAGGCCGAGCACTGGCTGAGGAGGGGCGCCGCCCTCGCGGACGCGTCCTCGATGTGGGAGCTGGCCGGCCTGTGCCTGCGCCAGAGCCGTTTCGCCGAGGCGCGCGACTGGTACGCGGCCTACGGCGAGCACGCCGGTGACAACGACAACCGCGACGTCGAAGGCGCGCTGGAGCGCGTGGAGACGCTGCGGCGGACGGCCGGAGCGGCCACGGCGGCGGACGCCGGGCGGCTGGAGGGGCTCCGCGCCGCCGCCGAGGGCGGGAACGTGGACGCGGCCGTCGAACTGGCCGGGCTGCTCGAAGAGGCCGGACGGTTCGCCGAGGCCGCGCACTGGTACGGCATGGCGGCCGAGCGGGGGGACGTCGCGGCCGGGCTGGCTCTGGGGGAGTTGCTCTACGGACGTTGCGAGGCCGAGCCGCGGCATGTGGTCGGGTGGTTCCTTCCGGCGGCCGAGGCGGCCTACGAACGGGCCCGTGCCGCGTCCGAGCCGGACGAGGAGGACGTGGGGCTCGTCGAGCGCGTCGGGCACCTGCTGATGATCGCCAACGACGCGTTCAACGCGGAGAAGTGGCTGCGCCGCGCCGCCCGGCTCGGGCACGGCAAGGCGGCGTGGTGGTGCGGCGACAGGTCCGACGAGTACGGCGACGTGCAGGAGGCCGAGCGCATGTGGGCGCTGGCGGCGCGGCGCGGGGTGGCGTGGTGCGGCTGGCCGGCGGGGCGCAGCATGGTGCGGCGCGGCGCGTACGCGGAGGCCGAGCCGCTGCTGCGGCTGGCCTGGGACGGCCGCCACGACGAGCGCCCGCTGCACGAGGCCGCCTACTGGCTGGGCCTGTCGCTGCGCGGCCAGGGCCGCCTGGAGGAGGCCGCGCGGTGGCTGCGCACCGCCGTGGACGTCCACCACCACGTGCGCAGCGCCATGGGCACCGCGCTGTTCGATCCGCGCGCCGCTCTGGCCGAGGTGCTGGACGAACTGCAACGGCACGAGGGATAAATCCAAAGAAGTCCGGCAGGTCGGTCGGTAGGCTCACCGTCGGTGATGGGCCGTAGTGCAGAGGTCGTCACGCCCGCCTGCCAAGCGGGAGGACGCCGGTTCGAATCCGGCCGGTCCATCACCCCGTTTCGTCCGTGGGGGAGCCAGCGCGGTGGCGTCGACCGAATCCGAGCCGACACAGGCCGACATCGACACGTGCCTGCGGGTGCTGGAGCACGCGGCCTCGGCGGACCCCGACGATCCGCGTTGGCTGCACGTCCGGCGCGCCGTCGGCAACGCGTACCGGGCGGGCAAGAAGGCGCGCAAGGCGGCGCGGCGCGAGGAGCGGCGGCGGCACGACAGGGAGGCCCTGGCCGCGTCCGAACGTCACCGCGAGCAGAACCCCGCGCCCGAGCCCGCACCCGAGGCCGCACCCGGCCCCACGCTCGGCCCCGCGCGTGGGCAAGCGCCGCGGCGGCTGATCGGCGCGCGGCGCTGCTACGTCTGCAAGACGCCCTACCGGCAGGTGCATCCGCAGTACCACATGATGTGCCCGCCGTGCGGGCAGGAGAACGCCGTCCGCCGGCACGCCCGCGCCGACCTGCGCGGACGCCGCGCACTGGTCACCGGCGGACGGGTGAAGATCGGCTTCCACACGGCGCTGAAGCTGCTGCGCGACGGCGCCGAGGTGCTGGTGACCACCCGGTTCCCCCGGGACGCGGCGCGCCGGTTCGCCGCCGTGGCCGACGCGCACGACTGGCTCGACCGCCTGCACGTCCACGGCGTCGACCTCCTCGATCTGCCCGCCGTGGCCGACCTCGTCGACCTGGCGCACCGGCGGTTCGACCACCTCGACATCCTGGTCAACAACGCCGCCCAGACGATCCGCCGCCCGCCCGCCTACCACCGCGAGGTGCGCGCCGCCGAGGACCGTGCGCTGACCGGCGGCGCCGCGCGCGTCACCGTCTCCGGTGCGGCCCGTCCCGCGCTCACCGCCGGGCAGGCCCTGGAGGCGCTGCCGGACGCGGGCTGGGAGGCGCTGTTCCCGGCCGGGCGGACGGACGAGACCGGCCAGCCGCTCGACCTGCGCGACCGCAACAGTTGGGTGCTGCGGCTGGAGGAGGTGCCGCCCGGGGAATGGCTGGAGGTGCACGTGGTGAACGCCTTCGTGCCGTTCCTGCTGACCTCCCGGCTGCGCGGCCTGATGGAGGCGTCCCCGCACCCGGACCGGTACGTGGTGCAGGTGTCGGCGATGGAGGGCAGCTTCTCGCGGCCGTACAAGTCCGTCCGGCATCCGCACACCAACATGGCCAAGGCGGCGCTGAACATGATGACCCGGACGTCGGCCGCCGACTACGCCGCGTCCGGCATCTACATGAACAGTGTGGACACCGGTTGGGTCACCGACGAGCGGCCCCATCCCAGCCGGACGGCGCAGCGCGCGCTTGGGTTCCGCCCCCCGCTGGACGTCATCGACGGGGCCGCCCGCGTGTACGACCCCATCGTGCGGGGCGTGCGCGGCGAACCCGTCCATGGACTGTTCCTCAAGGACTACCGCCCAGTGGAGTGGTGATGACTGAGCCCGAGACACAGCCCACCCCGGTGCGTTGCCCCGCCATCGAACACCCCGACGTCCCGGCGGCCGACCCGGCCGCCCTGGAACCGCTGCTGGTACGCCTGGGCGACGCGGCCGCGGTCGACGCCGACGAGACGTTCCCCCTGGGCACGCTACGTCCGGACGGTCGTGT
This sequence comes from Actinomadura miaoliensis, assembly GCF_039536785.1. Classification (NCBI taxonomy): domain Bacteria; kingdom Bacillati; phylum Actinomycetota; class Actinomycetes; order Streptosporangiales; family Thermomonosporaceae; genus Actinomadura; species Actinomadura miaoliensis. Next base: position 46,615 of record NZ_BAAAZG010000044.1, on the reverse strand, counting down.
CGACCTGTGCAAGCAGGGCCTGGGTGCGCAGGGGACCGCGCGCCTCCTGCCGGTGGCCGCCGCGTCGCCGCACGCCGTGCACCTGCTGCTGGGCACCAACGCCATGGGGAACGACGGCGCGCGTGCCATCGCCCAAGCGCTCGTCCCCGGGCACGGCGTCGAAACGCTCTACATGGGCTGCAACCGCATCGACGGCGAGGGTGTCGCCATGCTCGCCGAACGGCTGGCGGACGACGACACGGTGCGGGCCGTGTGGTTCAAGCGCAACCCCGTCCGTGACGAGGGTGTGCGCGCGCTCGCGGCCATGCTCCGCCGCAACACGACGATCCGCACCCTCGACCTGGTCAACACAGGCATCACCGTGGACGGGCTGCGCGTGCTGCTGGACGCGCTGGCAGAACGTCCGCAACCGGTGGAACGCCTCTTCCTCGGGGGCAATGGCTTCGCCGCCGACGCGGCGCCCCTACTGGCCTCCCTCATACGCGACGCGGGCGTGCGCGAACTGTACGTCTCGTCGAGCCACCTGGGGGACGCGGGCGCCGCCGCCCTGGCCGGGGCGGCAGACCCGACTCGTCCCGTACGGCTCGGGCTGGGCGGCAACGGGATCGGCCCTGACGGCGCGCGCGCTCTGGCAGACGCCCTCGACGGCATCGAAACGCTCGACCTGGGGCGTCCACGTTCGCAACGCGCGCTGGGCGCACCCGCCAACGCCACCGGCGACGAAGGCGCCTCCGCGCTGGCCGACGCCCTCCCCGGCAGCCCCCTGCGCACGCTCGACCTGGCCCACTCCGGCATCACCGGACGCGGCGCCAAGGCACTGCTGGCCCGGGCAAGCGGCAACGCGACGCGCCTGGAGCGGGTGCGGCTCGGCCCCAACGTTCCGCGCCGCGTCAAGCGCGCGCTGAACGCGCTGATGCGTCCCCTGACCCCGGCCCATTCCGACATTCAGCTGATCGGGAGCGTCTATCGGTGAGCAAGCGCGACACCCCCGTCCAGCCGAAACCGGGCACCAACGCGTGCGCACCGTTCGACCGTGAACGCGCGGGCATGTGGGCGCGGACCCGCCGGTACGCGGTGCCGCGCTGGATGATCGAGGAGGCTGCGGAACGGCGCCTGGCCGGGGACTGGCGGGGCGCCTGCGCCGCCGCCGGCGTCGACGTCGCCTTCGACCTCGCCGAGGTGGCCCGCCAGGACGGCCCGGCCATCGCCGAGGCGCTGGAGGACGACCTGCGGCACCTCGCGCCCGACCTGCTGCGCTGGCACCTGCCCCGCCTTGAGCCGCAGTGGAGCACGCAGACGATGATCACGCCCCGCCGCGTGATCGTGCTGCGCGCCTACGACCGGCCGCGGCTGCGCGCCACCCTGCAGATCGTCACCCCCGAGGGCGTCGGCGGGCAACGGCTGACGCTGCGGTTCGGCTCCGTGGCCGTCGGCACCGCGAAGACCTCGCGGACCGAGCTCGACTGGTCGGCGGCGCGCCACGTCTGGGACGTGCGGCACGCGCACGAACTCCTCGCCCGGCACGGCGGCCTGGACCGCGCCCCGTTCTTCAACGCCGACGGCACCCCGCGCCGCCCGGACCAACTGCCCACCGAGAACCCGGGCCCGGACGATCCCGTCCGCCTCGCCGAATGGATCACGCTGCTGCACGACCGCGGCGAGGTCGAACGGGCGTTCGTCGCCGCGAACGTCGCCCTGGAGATCGACGAGGCCCGCCGCCACGGTGTCGATCTGCTGGACGCGCTGCGCTCCAGCGTGCTGGCCCTCCACCGGCTGCGTCCCGAACTGCGGCGACTCGCCCGCGAGGGCATCGTCCGGAACTGGCACGTTCCGATCGGCGAGCAGGTCACGCACTGGGTGCTGCGCTACTTCGTCGCGACGGTGGAACAGACCGACGACCCGACGTGCCCCGGCGACGGCCTGCGCCTCACCCTCCACCGCGAGATGAGTCCCGCCGAGCGCCGGCGGCAGGGCCGCCCCGCCGTCGCCACCGTCCCGCTGCCCGATGTGTACTGGCGACGCCTGCCCGACCTGGAGCTGCTGCGCGCCGGACGGCTCACCCCCGACGACCTGCACCCGCTGGTGCGTTCGGCGCTGTTCCCGGCACGGGACGCGCCCCGCGACGGCCGCCCGATCGGCCCGCCCGACCCCGGGCCGCCTCCGGTCATCCGCGTCCGCTGCCGAGGCGTGTGGCACAGGGTGTCGTACCAGGGTGGGGTCCTGCACACGCACGACCACACCGAGGAGGAACGGCGGCGCGAGCAGGCGCTCAAGGCGTTCGGCGGCAAGGTTGTCGGCTGCTTCGCCGTCCGGCAGGGCTGGACGTCCACCGGACGGATGCCACGCGCCCTGCGCGTCCAGCGCAACGAGCTGTTCCACAGGATGCGGCACGGTGACACCCCCGGCGTGCTGCGCATGCTCGACCTCGGCCACGACCCGCACGCCCGCGACGGCGAAGGAACCACGCTCCTGCACCTGATCGGCCACGTCGACCACCGGCTGCTGCTGCCGCGCCTGCTGGCGGCCGGCCTCGACCTGGAGGCGTCCGACGAACGCGGCCACACCCCGCTGTTCCGCGCCGTCGCCTGGGGCGCCTCGGCGGACGTCGTCCGGGCCCTGGTGGACGCCGGGGCGCGCACCGACGTCCACGGCTACGTCTACCCGGGGGGCGACGTGAACCTCGCCGAGCTGATCGACATCCGCAGGCGTCGCGACCTGGACTTCCTCAAGGTGCGGATCGCCGCACAGGGGGAGAGGAACACATGACCGCCACCACCGACGAACCCACCAGCGGTCACGACGCCCTGGCCGTGGCCGACGAGCTCAACCGGCGTGCCGGGGCGTGGCGCACCGAACCCGCCCAGGACCACCGGTTCGAGGCGCTGGTGCTCGCGGTCACCGCGAACCTGCCCGTCCTGCTGTGGGGGGAACCGGGCATCGGCAAGTCCGCCGGGATGCGCCAGGTCGCCGACGGCCTCGGCGTCCCCCTGGAGACGGTGATCGCCAGCGTGCACGAGCCGTCCGACTTCGCCGGGCTGCCGATCGTCGGCGACGACCCGGCGGTCACCGGCGTGCCGATGGCGCCGCCGGACTGGGCGGTGCGCGTCGCCCGCGCCGGACGCGGCCTGGTGTTCTTCGACGAGCTGTCGTCCGCGCCGCCCGCCGTCCAGGCGGCCCTGTTGCGCGTGGTGCTGGAACGCCGCGTCGGCAGCCTGACCCTGCCCGAGCCGGTGCGCGTCGTCGCGGCCGCCAACCCGCCGTCCAGCGCCGCCGACGGCTGGCACCTGAGCCCGCCGCTGGCCAACCGGTTCGTCCACCTGCACTGGACGCACGACCCGCGGACGGTGGCGCGCGGCATGGCGGGCACCTGGCCGCAGGTCTCCGTCCCCAAGATCGAGCCCGCCCCGCAGCTGGGAGATGGTGCTGCGGCTGCTGGCGACCGGATACGCCACCGGCGCCGGACGCGAGGCGCTGTCGGCCGTCGTCGTCGGCGCCGTCGGCGAGGGCGCGGGCCTGGAACTGCTGTCCTACCTGGAGAACCTCGACCTGCCCGACCCCGACCGCGTGCTGGCCGACCCGGACGCGTTCGCGCTGCCCGACCGCGGCGACCGGCAGCTGGCGTTCCTGACCTCGGTGGTCGCGGCCGTCCAGGGACGGCTCACGCAGAGCCGCTGGGAGGCGGGCTGGACGGTGCTGGCCAAGGCGGTCGACGCGGGCGTCCCGGACGTCGCGGCGCGCGCGGCGGTCGACCTGGCCGCCCTGCGCGACGTCGACTGGCCCGTGCCCAGCGGCATCGACGCGTTCGTCGACCTGCTGCAACTGTCGGGCGCGCTCACCGGCGACCGCTGATGACCGGGCACGCACCCGATCTGGACCGGACGAAACTGCTGGCCGCCCGGTTCCGCGCCGCGTCCGAACGCCCCTACCTGGCGTCCGCGCTGTACTCGCTGTCGGTCGTCCCGACCACCACCGTGCCGACGATGGGCGTCGACCGGTACTGGCGCTGCTACGTGTCGCCCGCGTTCGTCGACGCCACCCCCGTGGAGGAGCTGGCGGGCGTGTGGATCCACGAGGCCGCGCACCTGCTGCGCGACCACCACGGCCGCGCCGACCTGCTGGCGCCGGGGCTGCGCCGCGACCGGCTGCGCGTCAACATCGCCCAGGACTGCGAGATCAACGACGACCTGATCGCCGACGGGCTGAGCCTGCCCGCCGGACGCGTCACGCCCGCCACCTACGACCTGCCGCCCGGACGGCTGTTCGAGGAGTACCTGTCCGGCGTGCCCGCCTCCGGCGGGGCGCTCGACTGCGGATCGGGCGCCCACGGCGAGCCCGCCCCGTGGGACCTCGGCGACACCGACGGCAACGCCGCGCGCGTCACCGAGGCCGAGGCCAAGGCGATCCGCAGGCACACCGCCGAGGCCATGCGCGCCCACCACCGCGGCCGCGGCAACCTCCCCGCCGGATGGCGGCGCTGGGCCGAACAGGTGCTGGAACCGACCGTCGACTGGCGGCGCGTGCTGGCCGGGGCCGTCCGCGAGGCGCTGTCATGGGCGAGCGGCGCCGCCGACTACACCTACCACCGCCCGTCCCGCCGCGGCCCGGCCCTGCGCGGCGTCGTCCTGCCGAGCCTGCGCCGCCCGCTGCCGCGCGTCGCCGTCGTCATCGACACCTCCGGCTCGATGGGCGACGACGCGCTGGCCACCGCGCTCGCCGAGGTCACCGGGGTGCTGCGCGAGGTGGGCGTGCGCGGCGACCGCGTCACCGTGCTCAGCGTCGACGCCGACGTGCAGGCCGCGTCCCGGGTCACCACAGCCGACCAGATCGAGCTGAAGGGCGGCGGCGGCACCGACATGCGCGTCGGGATCCGCCGGGCCCTGGACGCGCCGCACCCGCCCAGCGTCGTCATCGTCCTCACCGACGGCTACACGCCCTGGCCGGACGAGCCCGCCACGTGCCGGCTGATCGCGGTGCTCATCGGCGCGGGCGGCCCGGAGCCGCCGTCCTGGGCCGAGACGATCCGCGTGCCGACGACCTGAGCGCGAGGTCAGACCTTCTTGGCGCCGATCGCCTTCATCATCGCCGGCCACACGGACGACGCCTCGCGACGCCACGCGGGCCAGTTGTGCCGCCCGTCGCCGTAGATGTGCGCCGTGTAGGGAATGCGCAGCGCGTCCAGCCGCTTGCGGAAGTCCTTGTTGTTGGCGCCGATGGCGATCTCGCTGAGCAGGCCGATGTCCCAGGGCGCCACGTCGGGGTCGCCGGGCCCGGGACGACCGGTCGTCCCGGCGGAGAAGAACAGCCCGGTGCCGCGCAGCTTGGGCGCGAGCTCGTACGGGTCGTGCGCGGCCCAGTTCGCGTCGTCGGCATAGGGAATGCCCCAGATGGCGAACGGGTCCTGCCCGTTGCCCGCGTTGGTGAGCACCAGCATCACCGGCATACCGGGTGAACGCATGGACAGCACACCACTCAGGGACGCCACGTACTTGAACATGCCGGGGTGACGTCCCGCGTAGGTCATCGCGCCGCCGCCGCCGGAGGAGTTCCCGATCACGGCGCGCGCGCCACCGGCCCGGTAGTTGCGCTCCATGAGCTGCCGGACCTCAAGGGTGTGGAACGTCTCCCACCTGGGCGTACCGCCCTTGCCGTAGTTGTACCAGTCGGTGTACGAGCCGTCCGCCCCCTCCGGCATGACGACCATGACGTTGTACTTCCGCGCCCACGACTCGATGTCGGTGTTGCGCGTCCAGGACGTGTAGTCGTCCTGGCCGCCGTGGTACGCGTACACGACCGGCCACGTCGTGCTGGCGTTGCGCGACCAGTTCTTCGGCAGCAGCAGCCGCGCCTTGACCGACTTCCCGAGCGCGGGGGAGTTGATGGTGACGTCCATCTCGTAGGTGCCGCGCCGCGATTCGGCGGTGACGCGCGCACCGTCGTCCGCACGCACCTGTGCCTGGGCCGTGCCGGGGGCGCCCGCGACGATTCCCGCCAACGTCGCCGTGGCGACCGCTCCAGCAGCCGCCCGACCCCGCCAAGTGCTCACGGCCCGGCGACGGACGGAGCGTGTCATGTGTCCCCCACTCGCAACGCTGCGCGCTCCCCAGACGGCCGCGCGTCTCCCGGGGGTGAGTGTCCACGCTCAAGACGATCAGAACTATGGGCTCCGGTGACAAGAAACCATCCCGCCACTGAGCCGTCGTGAGTCCCTTTGCGGCACCTGCGCGCAGACGCTTTTGCCACTCCCCTTCGGCGTCGTCGGGAGGCGAGCGGCGTCAGGCGTTGATGACGAACCAGAGGAGCGTCTCGGTGGGGGTCTGCTCCAGGCCCCATTCTTCGGCGAGGCTGTCGATGACGATCAGCCCGCGGCCATGGTCGGCCGGGTGCCGGCACGAGGGGTCGGCGTCCCCGGCCGGTGAGCGGGCGGCCTCGGGGGCCGCGGGGCGGTTCGGCTGGAACGATCCCGGCCGGAAGGGCGCGTCGTCCCCGTCCTCGGCCCCGGACGCGTGACCCGGGCGCCGCGCGGGGCCCTCGTCGCGGACCTCGACGCGCAGCCGCCGGCCGTCCGTGGCCACGCCGATCTGCACCACCCCGGTGCCGTGCAGGACGGCGTTGGCGACGGCCTCGGCGGTCATCAGCTCGATGTCGTCCAGCGCCGCCGGATCGCCCACCACCTTGGCGGCGCGTTCCCGGACGAGCCTGCGGGCGGCCCGTCCCTGCCGTGCGCCCTCGGTGAGGGCCAGCCGGTCGCCGAGGGCGTCCATCGCGGCGGTCATGGCGTCACTGCCGGTAGGGGCCGCCGCGCGGCGGAGTGCGGGAGGTCCCGCGTCCGTCGGGCCGGGGCCGGGTTCGTCCTGCCGAGCATCACGTGATCACCATTCCGCGGTCGGGTGCGCACCGCAATCATTCCCCTGCGCTGAGTGATGGGCAATGTGGCGCGCACACCGATGTTGACCTGATGTGGACACGCCTGCAAACCTTGCGCCCACGGGGCGTCATTCGGGTGCCGAGTTGCTCAATCCGGCACACATATCCACGACAATCTCCGTCATTCACGCAGATTCAACGGCCAGACGCTTGTGCCAACATCGCTATCACGGGCGGTGTCCACCGGTTGGCGGTATGTATTCCTTCCGTGTCGACGGCCGGACGGACGCCGCCCGCCGGTTTCACCCCGGCTCCCCACTGTGGTGAGCCCCGCCCCCGGAGGTGCGCCGTGACAGCGGTACTGCTCGCATGCGCCGCCCAGGTCGTCTACATCGTCGCGTTCGTCTTGTTCAAAAGAGCCACAGGCGCGATGTCTCCGCTGACGGGACGCCGCCCCCTGCCGGTGCTGACGCAGGCGGCGGGCAGCGCGCTGTGGCTGCTGGGCCTGCTGCTGCTCGTCGCGGGGTTCGCCATGGGTGACGTCGCGCTGCTCAGCCTCCCGCTGGTGGCCGCGTTGCCCGCCTACGGGTTCGGCCTGGCCCTCGTGCTGTTCGTGGGGCACCGGTGGTTCGGCGAGCGTTTCGCCGGACGGGAATGGCTGGGGGTGGCCCTCACGGTCACCGGGATGCTCCTGGCGGCGGCGTCCGTCGTCCTCGAGACGCGCGCAGCGGCCTTCGCCCTCCCCGGCAGGGACGAGGCACTGGCCGCGCCGGACGCGCCCTGGTGGACGGTCGCGGTGGTCGTGGTGCCGTCGCTCGTCATCCCGCTGTGGATGTTCAGCGTGGGCGACCGCGCCGTCCAAGGACGCCACGCCCGCCGCCTGACCGGAATCGCCTACGGCGTGGGCGCCGGCGTGCTCCTGGGGACGGCCGAGGTCTTCGGCCTGGGCACGGCCCTGATGCTTGCCGACGGACGCCTCGGCGTGCACCGCACCCCTCATCCCTACCTGTTCCTGCTCGCCGGGCTGCTCGGCCTGGGGCTGCTGTCGATCGGGCTGCAACGCTGCCGGCTGGGCGTGTTCGTCACCGTCCTCACGCTGACGGCGAAGATTCACCTGCTGCTGTCGGCGACCCTCATCTTCGGGGAGCCCTGGCCCCAGGACCGTGCCCTCTTCCTGCTGCGTGCCGCCGCGGTGGTGTCGGCCGTACTGGCAGTGCTGACGTTCCCCAGGCACGAACGGCGCCGCGCCCGTACGCCCTCCATGCCACGCCAGACGAACCGCATCGAGTGGCCCGCGAGCGGACGCCCGGCCTGGCCGGGCCAAGCGCGCGCGGTCAACGTACAAGTTCCGTATGAGGGCTGACATCCGAAGCGTGCACCCAAACGTCGAACAAACACCTTGAGCAAGGCCCTCGATTCCGCCCCTCCACTGGGCGCCCTTTCGGATGGCCCGTTAGCCGGCATTTATCACGCTGCTCACAGTTCTCACCCATAGTTGCCACCTTTTCTGCGTGGTGCGCGGCACCGCGACAGGCCGATAGTCGGAGACCGTGTTCTGGCTTCAGGGTGTACTCGGGAGGTTGCCCATGGCGGCTGACCCCGGCGGCTTCGACGTCGACGTGGTCGTGATCGGATCGGGGTTCGGCGGCAGCGTGTCGGCGCTACGGCTGACCGAGAAGGGCTACCGGGTCGCCGTCCTGGAGGCCGGGCGGCGTTACGACGAGTCCACCCTGCCCAAGACCTCCTGGCGTCTGCGACGGTACGTGTGGGCGCCACGCCTCGGCATGCGCGGCATCCAGCGAATGCACCTGGTGCGGGGCAAGGCCGGGGTGCTCGTGCTGGCCGGTGCCGGGGTCGGCGGCGGCTCGCTCGTATACGCCAACACCCTCTACCAGCCGCCCCGCCCGTTCTTCACCGACCGCCAGTGGGGACACATCACCGACTGGCAGGACGAACTCCAGCCGTTCTACGACCAGGCCCGCCGAATGCTAGGCGTCACCCTCAACCCCCTGGTCACCCCAGCGGACGAGGCGATGCGCCGCGTCGCCGAACGGATGGGCGTGGGCGACACCTACCACCCGACCCCCGTCGGGGTGTTCTTCGGTGACGCGCACACCAAGCCGGGGGAGGAGACCGAAGACCCCTACTTCGGAGGCGCCGGCCCCCGGCGCAGCGCATGCACGGCCTGCGGCGGCTGCATGGTCGGCTGCAAGGTGGGCGCGAAGAACACCCTCACCAAGAACTACCTCTACCTGGCCGAGCGCGCCGGCGCCGAAATCGTCCCCGACACCACCGTCACGGCTGTCCTCCCCCGGCCGGACGGCGGCTACGACATACAGGCCGTCCGCTCCGGGGCGCTCCCCGGCCGCCGCCAGGTGCGACTCACCGCGCAACACGTCGTCTTCGCCGCCGGAACGTACGGAACCCAACGGCTGCTCCACCGCATGCGGGCGAAGGGCGCTCTTCCCCACCTGTCCCCACGCCTGGGTGAACTGACCCGCACCAACTCCGAAGCGCTCCTGGGCGTGGAACGCCTGACCCTGCGGCACCGCTCCGAGGACGTCGACCACAGCACCGGCCTGGCCATCACCTCGTCCTTCCACCCCGACGAGCACACGCACGTCGAACCGACGCGCTACGGGCCGGGCCAGAACCTCATGGGGCTCATCCGGACCCTTCTCATCGACGGCGGCGGCCGCATCCCGCGCTGGGCGAAGTTCCTGGGCCATGCCGTACGGCGACCCGACGTCGTACTACGCGGCCTCTCCCTACGGGACTGGTCACGGCGCACCATCATCGCCCTCGTCATGCAGACCGCCGACAACTCCATCACCGTCACCGAACGCCGCACCCTCCTAGGCCGCCGCCTGACGGCCCGCCAAGGCATCGGCGAACCCAACCCCACCTGGATCCCCGTCGCGCACAAGGCCGTGCGGCTGCTGGCAGAAGAACTCGACGCCACCCCTGGCGGCACGTGGTTCGACCTGTTCAACATCCCGACCACCGCCCACTTCATCGGAGGCTGCGTCATCGGCGACTCCCCCGAGACAGGGGTCATCGACCCGTACCACCGCGTCTACGGGCACCCGGGCCTGCACGTCGTCGACGGGTCCGCCGTGACGGCGAACCTGGGCGTCAACCCGTCACTCACCATCACCGCCCAGGCCGAACGCGCCATGAGCTTCTGGCCCAACCGCGGCGACGCCGACCCGCGCCCCCCGCTGGGGACCCCCTACCGCCGCGTCCAAAGCGTCCCGCCGCGCAGCCCCGCCGTCCCACCCGACGCCCCAGCCGCCCTCACCCTGCCGAAGCCACCGACATGACGGGCCGCGCGGCGAACACCTAGTGAGCGACGACCATCGAACCGTCGGCGAGCAACTCGGCGATGGAGCGCTCGAAGATGTACGCGGTGCCGCCCCCGGGCTGCTCGAAGGACGGCAGCGTCACGCCCATCAGCACCTTCAGCGGCCGCTGCAACCGGAACGCCTGGTAGGGACGGTTAGCCCAGTCCGGTGGCAGTGACCGCTGCGGCACGGGCGTGCCTGCGGTGAACGCCACGTTCCCGCTGTTGTCGCCGTAGCGATCGACCGTCGTCCCCGGAGGAAGCTCGATCATCTGCCGGTTACGGAACAGATTGAGTGGGGGCTCACCCGGAAGCGGCTCGATCGACCCGTCCTTACGCTTGCGCCCACGCTTGAACAGCAGACCGCCGACGAGATACGTCGCCGCCTGCTCAGGGGCGTCGAACATGGCGTGCCTGCGGCGCTCCCCATGACGCGATTGGAAAACCGCCCACCGACCGCCCTCCGGCACCATGCACCAGGCGCCGTCCACGACCTCGCCGATCCGGTACGCGCCGGAGTCCACACCCAGTTCCTTCAAGCGCCGCTTCACCTCTGCCGCCCACTCTTCCGGCGGTGCGGGCTGCGGAGGTACGGGCTGCGGAGGTACGGGCGCGTGAGGCGGTGGCATTGGGGGCGCCCCAGGAAACGGCGCCGGCCCACCCGGGAAAGGCTGTCCGTACCCCTGCGGCCACGCGGGCGCGGGCGGAACGGGCGGAGGCCCAGCGAAAGGCATTGCACCCGGCCCGTACGCCCCCGGCGCCCCCTGGAACGGCCCCGGATACGGTGCCGGAGGCGGCCCCGGCTGGGGCGGCCCAGGAGGAGGCAGCGGCGCGGGCGGATCCGGCTCCCGCTGACCCGTCGCGATTTCGATCGCCACATCCATCGTGGCGTCGTCCACCTCAGCCGGTTGGAAGTTCCGCGCCCGAATGTGATGGACCAGTTCGGGCTGCGGCGGAATGCCGTGCTCCTTGAGGTAGTAGTAGACGGCCCCCGCCCACACCCACGTCCCGTCGGTGTGGAAGACCAGGGGCACCTCGTCGCCCCGGGACGGATCGACCTGGTCCGGCGCGTACGACCGCGCCGCCATGACCACCTTTCCGTTCCGCAGGTACTGCACTACCCGCTCGACCTCGTGCTCTGGCACGGGAGGCCGCGACACCGACGGCCGCTTCCCGTTACCCGCACCTTCGTCGAACACCCGCGCCAGATGCATGCCCCCAGAACATACACACCGAACGCACCCCGAAATGCCCGAACGCCACGCCCCAAATCCCAAGCATCCCTGCCTAACCAGCGCAAACAACCCAAAACCCCAGGACGGTAGCCACCAAGAGCTCGGCAGCACCGCCGCCCGCGAAGACACCCAGGCGGCCTCATCGAACAGCTCACCAACGAGACCACCGCCGCCAGCATCGCCGAGGAGCTGACCGCCCCGCCGCCATCACCAACCACACCCAGGCTTTCCCGGACCACTGAATTGATCCGTCAGCGGCCGGCGCACCGTTCCATTGGTATGGGAATCCTGCTGCGTCTACTCACAGCCGCGGGCCTGGCGGCCGACGCCTACGTCCACTGGCAGTTCGCACCGGACATGGCCCCCGGCCCTGGCGGCAGCGACGGCACCATCCCCGGCGACGACCTTTTCCGAGCCCAAGCCGTCCTCGCCGCGGTATCAGGCGTCCTCGTCCTCGCCTGGGCCCGCAAATGGACGTACGCGGTCGCCTTCCTCGTCGCCGGAAGCGCCGTCGGCGCCCTCCTCCTCTACTACTACGTGGACGTCGGCCAACTCGGCCCCATCCCCGCCATGCACGACCCCGCCTGGTACACCGAGAAAACAATCAGCCTCATAGGCGAAGGAATAGCCACCCTGGCCGCCGCCACAGCCTTCCTGACCACCCCCCGCCCCTCCCAAGAGCACCCCTAGCCCCTCGTCTTCATCCATCCGCCTCGGCCCGCAGACCGGCTCAAAACGCCCTATGTGCCGTCGCGGTTCCAAGGTCGCCTGCTTGTAGGCGCCCGTCCGGAATACGACCACCTCCTGGTGGAGGAGGAGTTGGCGGCCCGTCCCGCCCGCGAGCGGCCGTTCACCGCGCTGTTCGAGGCGCTGCACGGCTTGCTGCGCGCCGTCGCCGAGGGCGATCCCGCTGACGCCGCGCGGTTCCGCCGGGTCCTGCGGGTCGTGGAGGGGACCCCCGCGCTGGCCGCGGCGCAGATGGCCCGGCTCACCGCGACCAGCCCTTCGCGCCGACCGACGTGAACGCGTCGCCGTCACCTCGTGAGGTCGGACGGCCCTGGGATATCGTGCCGACCGTGACGCCCTCTGACTGGTCGGATGTAGGTGAACGGCTCGCGCGCCTGGCCGCTGACACAGACGCGGGCAACGTCTTCGGGGCGGAGAGTCACGGATGGCGCCTTGAGCCGCCGCTGAGCGCCGCCGAGATTAGAGAGATCGAGGAGCAGTTGCGGGTGGAGCTGCCTGGCGAGTATCGATCGTTCCTCTTGGAGGCAGGCAGAGGAGGGGCAGGACCCGCGTATGGCCTCTTCCCGGTCCGTCGCGTGGATGGGCGATGGCGCTGGGAGGGCGACGGCGCCGATCTGACCGATCTCGACACGCTGGCAGACCCCTTTCCGCACACTGAGGCGTTCAACCCGGCCGACGCGTTGCCTGACCCGCCCGACGAAGAGGACTACAGTTCGCTGGAGGCCTTCAACGCGGCCGAGGACGCCTACTGGGAGAAGCACGACGAGGTCGTCTACCGTCCTGAGCATTCGATTGGGCTTCTCTACCTGTGTCACCTGGGCTGTGCAAATCGCGAGGCGCTCGTCGTCAGCGGCCCGGCTCGGGGCCAGATGTGGGCTGATGACACCGCTGACGGCTGCGGTTTCCGGCCGCTGCTCGACACCGACGGGACGCCGATGGGATTCGCCCGGTGGTACCGCCAGTGGCTCGACAACGCCGAAGCCCAGCTATCCCATGGCCTTGACCGTCCCGCCTCACAAGTAGAGGCGTAAGGGAAACCACCAACAGCCCGTCTCGGTCACCCGGTACTCGAATAAGAGCAATGGCCACCGGGTTCAGCCAGGCGTTGTACGCGGCATCCGAAGCCGATCCCGCCCGCAACCCCCACCAGCGGCCGACGCCACCGCAGCGACCGGCATACCGCCGCGTTGCGACATCCATCCAACCGCATGCTCGGAAAGCTCCCCCACTGCCTGCAAACCCGCCACACCCATAACGCGACCCAAGACGTTCCCAGGGCCGACACCGGCTGCCGCTCGACGTGCATCCGAACCGCGGCCCAGGAGTGGGCCATGATGTTCCGCGGCCAGTGTTGGAGAGGCGGGCCATGCCGAAGGTCCCCAAGCGGTATCGGGCTGGCGGGTGCAGCGCGGCGAGACGTTGATCGGCACGCTGTATCTGGCGGACGTCGATCAGCCATGGTTCGTCTGCCGATTCGAACCCGGCGACGGCTGGGAGACCGCGCGGGCGTTGTTCGAGGCTCAAGCAGACGTCCTCTGAGCCGGCTTCCCGCCCGAGGGCGCCAAGGTCTTCCGCGCCGTCACGGAACCCGGGCTTGAGCTGGTCCCGATCGCAGGCGGCCAGCCCATCTAGCCCTGGATGATCATTCTGTGTGACGGGCGTCCACGATTCCGGACCTGATCCTCAGCAACAACGCAAGACCGCAGGCCCATCTCTCGCAAGGCGACCACGCCACCTAGCTTCATCCAAGGTCTCATCCAGCGGGCCGGCGATCGTCCTCTACGGGCGTCGGCTGCGCTGGCACTCGTCCCCTCTGCCGTGCTCGGGCCTCGCGCAGATGCTCAGGGCGCATGGTCAGCCTGAGTTGGCGGCGGATTTTGCGGTCGGGTCCTGTACGCGTGTAGTCGGCGCCGACCACCGTGACCCGTTCGCCCACCGGCGGCCAGTCCTGTCGGGCAAGTCCCACCAGCGAGACGTCGACCACGCCGACTTCTCCGGACGGAACCCGAACGCGCAGGCCGTAGTGCATGTGGGCGACTACTTCCCCCTCGACGACAGCCCACTTGGCCAACTCTTCGTACACCTCAGGCCCCCTCCAGGGCAGGCAATGCCGCCTCTCGTCGACCAACACGAGTCCTGGTCCTTCCGGCAGCGACACAGAGCTCTCATTCGCGAGCGGTGGGCGCTGGGCTCATCCGGCCGAAACCGACGACACCAAGTGCATCATCCCGCTATCCGCCTCGCGCATCACCCCCGAGAAAGCAGACCGAACGCACAGACACTGGCAGAACCGGCAAGGCCTCCCCGTCCCGTATCGACAGCCCCTGGAACCGGACAACCTTCGTCGAAGCGGGGCCGTATCCGCCAAGTTGCCGGGTTGAACTCAACGCGGCGCATATGACGGCCATCTCAATCCAGCCGTTACCGGCCGGTGCGCACAATGCGGACGGAGGTGCCCGATGCGGATGGTCGACCGCGAGCACTACGCCAACCTTCTGCGGCTCGCGTACCTGGTGCTGGACGACGGCGACGCCCCACTCATGCGCGCCCGTCGCGTCGCCGCCGCCGCGACCCGGGTGCGGCACGGCGGTTACCCGGCCATGCGGGCACGGCTCGTCGCGATCCTGCTGACCGAGCCGCCCACCGGGCGGCACCGGCTGCACCGCCTTGTCTTCGAGCCCGCGCGGACCCCGCCGGGGCCGGTCCAGGCGGCGCTGCTGGAACTGTCGCCGCACGAGCGGCTCGCCTACCTGCTGCGCCGCAACGGCCTCACCGCACCCGAGGTCGCCGCCGAGCTGGGCGTCCACATCCGGGTCGACTTCCGGGACGTCGACCGGGCCACCGCCGCCGTGGACGGCCGGACGGGACTGGACGAGGCCGCGCAGCGGGCCGAGATCGAGGCGTTCGAACCCGACCTCGTCCGGCTCCGCCCGCCACCCGCCGGCCCGCCCGCCTGGCGCACCGCCGTGGCGGCCGTGCTCGCGGGGGCGCTGCTGGTGGTCGCCGGGTTCGTCCTCACCCGGCCGGACGAGGGGGCCGGCGAGCCCTCCGCGATCGACCCGCGCGCGTGGCGGACGACCGGCACGCCCACCATCAACGAATGGCCCGCCCAGGGCGGGCTGCGACACGACGCGAGGCTGCTGCGCCGGGCCGCCGACGCCTGGCGGGCCGACCGCCGCGACCCGCCGATCGGCCGCGTCGTCGTCCTGTACGCCGGGATGGTGGACGGCGCGTCCCTCGTCGTGCTGCGCGACTCTCCCGGGCCGAGGGAGACGCCCAGCGTGGCGCAGTACTTCGAGCGGCGCCTGTCACGCGGCGTGGAGTCGGTCGGCAGGCTCGGGACGGGCGCGGGGCAACTGATCATGCTGGGCATGACGTGGCGCTACCTCGTCCCGCCATGGCTGGAGGACGTGCGGGCGGCGGTGCCGTCCGAACGCTCTCCGGACTGGCTGCCGGTGACGGTCCGGGACGGGCTGAGCGATCCGCTGCCGTGGCACTGGTTCACACCGCGCTGCCAGAACTACGTGGTTTTCCAGATGACGTTCCGACCGGCCACTGGCGGGCGGCAACATACGGTCACGCAGCTCGCCTCGAACAACCCGCGGTCCCCGGCGCCGCGGGTGTGGTTCCGCGACCCGCCGGAACAAAAGGAGCGGTTCCGCTGGGCGGCGCTGCACGCCGTCGCCTGCGAGTCGGCGATGACGCTGAGCGAGTCGGGCGACCTGCTGCTGGGCCACCTGTGGAGCGGCGAGTTGCCTGACGGCGGCGACCGGGCAACGCTGCTGACCGTTGACGCGTCCTCGCCGCGGGGCGCCCCGGGCATCTCGATCCTGATCTCCGACGATGGACGGGCACTGTCCGAGCGGGGCAGGACGAACAGCGACACCACCTCCTCAGCAGGGACGATGGCCGCCGTCCTGTGGTGGCGGTCGCCCCAGCGCTGGCATCTGGTGGCGGCGGCGGGTCCGAGCGTCGTACGACTGAAGACGGTCGGTGAACTGGGCTCACACGAGAAGGGCCAGGACCGGCCGGGCGGGACGCCGCTGCTGGTGGTACCGGGCCCACGCGCCGGCGGCACACCCCCGGAAACGGCCCGCCTCCCGGTCGTCCAGGTCGTGGCCTACGAACGGGACGGCGACCGCACAGTTCTCAGCCCTCCATGAAATGACCGAGCCCAACCCGGAAGCGGGGGCCACGCAGCGGGCCGCCCTTGGAGTCGCTCAGACCCTTCAGTGGGTCGGGGGAGCGCTGCGGTTCGTCCGTCCCAAGACAGGCGACTCCGAGCGAACCATTCCGCTGCCGCTCGTCTGCATCACGGCCCTGTGCGAGCACAAGGTGAGGCAGGCGGCCGAACGGGCCGACGCTTGGGATGACTGGGAAGACCACGGCCTCGTCTTCCCGTCTCGGCGCGGCACGCCTATGGAGCCGGACAACCTTCGCCGTAGCTGGGGCCGCGTCCGCGCTGCCGCCGGCCTGGAGTCGATGCGCTTCCACGACATGCGGCACACCTGCGTCTCGCTGCTGCTGCACCTGGGCATCGCCCCGAACGTCGTCCGGGACATCGTCGGGCACAGCGACATCGGGGTCACGATGACGATCTACGCTCACACCTCGCTCGATGACAAGCGGGCGGCGCTGCGGAAGCTGGGGGATGCCCTCGGCTAGGGACGTTGCCGTCAG
>NZ_BAAAZG010000044.1:1828-29713 GCF_039536785.1 Actinomadura miaoliensis | reverse complement strand
TCCGGGCCTTTTTGCTGGTCAGATGGTGTGGGCAGGGGCGGGGTCGAACCGCCGACCTTCCGCTTTTCAGGCGGACGCTCGTACCGACTGAGCTACCTGCCCATGACGCGCCGGAGACGGCGGCACGCCTGGCGGTCCTGACGGGATTTGAACCCGCGGCCTCCACCTTGACAGGGTGGCGAGCACTCCTAACTGCTCCACAGGACCTTGCTCTCCTGAGCCTAACCGCTCCGGAGGTGTTCCCTGACCGGCCCTCGCCGGTCTTTGGCAACGACCGAGAGCATACGCGATGCCCGAGGTGAGCGCCAACTCGATATCGCGGCCGCCGGGCGTCCGGGTGGGACGGTGAGGAGGGGTGGTGAGAGGGAGAAGGTGCTGGTGGGAGCCGCTTCGGGCGGGTGGGCGCCAGTGGCGCCGCGCAAAGTGTCGGTGCCGTCGCGTACGGTGACATTCGGATGTGGTGGTGCGGCGTTCCTGCTGGTTTGGGCGAGTACTTAGTATGACCGGGGTCACCCACAAGGGGACTGCAGACGCCGCCGCCCCATCGGACGGCGGAGAAGAGAAAGGCCCAGAGGCACATGGCTCCAAACACTGCCGACAGGCCCCCTGAGGAGGCTCAACCGGCCGGGGAGGGCTATCACCGGGCGCTCGGCACCCGGCAGATCCAGATGCTGGCGATCGGTGGCACCATCGGCACCGGTCTGTTCCTCGGTGCGGGGACCAACATCGCCAAGGCCGGCCCCAGCCTGATCCTCACCTACGCGGTCGCGGGGCTGGCGCTGTTCTTCGTGATGCGGGCGCTCGGCGAGCTGCTGACCTACCGGCGCGCCCCGGGCGGGTTCGCCGACTACGCCCGGGAGTTCCTCGGGCCGTTCTGGGGATACGCGACGGCCTGGACGTACTGGGTCATCTGGGTGACCACCGGGATGGCCGAGCTGACCGCCGCGGGCAAGTACGTGCAGTACTGGTGGCCCGAATTCGACCAGTGGAAGACCGCCCTGATCGCGCTGGTCGTGCTGTTCGTGATCAATCTGATCTCGGTGCGGCTGTTCGGCGAGCTGGAGTTCTGGTTCGCCATGATCAAGGTCGCCGCGATCGTGATGATGATCCTGGTCGGGCTGGCGGTGCTGATCTTCGGGTTCACCGACGCCGGACGCACCGCCTCGGTGACGAACCTGTGGTCGCACGGCGGGGTCTTCCCCAACGGGTTCGGCCACACCCTGATGACGCTGCAGATGGTCATGTTCGCCTACCTGGGCGTCGAGCTGGTCGGCGTGACGGCCGGCGAGGCCAAGGATCCCGAGAAGAACATCCCCCGCGCCATCAACGCGCTGCCGATCCGGTTCGCGCTGTTCTACCTGGGGTCCCTGCTGGTGATCCTGTCGGTGGTGAGCTGGACCGAGTTCGAGGAGGGCACGAGCCCCTTCGTGCTGGCCTTCACGAAGATCGGCATCCCGGCCGCGGCCGGCATCGTCAACTTCGTGGTCCTGACCGCCGCGCTGTCGTCCTGCAACGCGGGCGGCCTCTACTCCACCTCGCGGATGCTGCGGACGGCGGGGGCCAACGGCGACGGTCCCAAGAGCCTGGCGCGGCTCAACGGCCGTGGCGTGCCCGTGCTGACAGTGGTGATCTCGGCGGTGGTCATGGGCATCGGCGTGGTGGTGAACGCCGTCGTCCCGGAAAAGGCGTTCGAGTACATCACCTCCGTTTCCACCGGCGGCGCCATCATGGTGTGGGCGGTCATCGTCGTCGCCCATATGCGTTACCGCCGCGCGGTCGCCGCGGGACGGCTGGCCGCCGCCCCGTACCGCATGCCGGGCGCGCCGTTCACGAGCCTGCTGGTGCTGGCGTTCTTCGCGTTCGTCACCGTGCTGATCGCCTGGGAGGCCGACACCCGTGTCGCGCTGTACGTGATGGCGGGCTGGCTGGTGCTCGTCGTCGCGGGATGGCCGTTCGTCCGACGCGGCTCCCAGCAGGCCCCTGTGGCCGCCGTCCCGGCATCCGCCAGTAGTACCGCCCGCAACACCACCTGACCGGGGCGCCGCCGTAGGGACACATCGTCCTTACGGCGGCGTCCAGCCGTATGTCCTCGCGGTGAGGAGTTTTTCATCGCGTCGACTTCGGGGCGCTTTAGGGTGAATGTGTCGCCGGGGTCGGGGGACGACGGCCGTCATGGACCTCGGGAGACCGGGGAGGGCAAAGGTGACCGGCAGGGCGGTGGCACGTGGGCTCGGCGCCCGCCTGGACCTCCCCGGTGTCCCCCGGACCATGCTCGAGATGCGCGTCCGCTGGGTGCTGCTGGTCGTGGTGGGCCTGGCCAACCTGGGCGGCGCCGCGGTGGTCCTGCTGTTCGCCATCTTCGTGGTGCCCGACCCGCCGCTCGCCGACCCCGAGTACGCCCGCGTCGTCAACACCATCGCGTTCTTCAGCTATCCGGTGGTCGCCGCGCCCGTGACGCTGCTCGTGGGGCTGCGGCTGTGGCGCCCGGTCGTCCGGCTCGTCCGCGACAAGGGCGTCCCCGACGCGGCGCAGCGGCGCGCCGTTCTGCTCGGGCCGCTGCGGCTGACCCTGCTGGTGGGGGTGATGTGGGGCGGCGGCGCCGCGGGCTGGGCCGTGCTCGACCTGACGCTGTTCACCGGCCGGCTGGCCGTCAAGGCGGGGCTGACCTGCCTGCTCGGCGCGATGACGACCTGCACGATCGTCTACCTGCTGTCGGAACGGCTGCTGCGCCCGGCGGCCGCGCTGGTGCTGGCCAGCGAGCCGCCGCGCGGCCTGCGGCTGCCGGGCGTCACCACGCGGGTCATGCTCGCCTGGGCGCTCGGCACCGCCATCCCGATCCTCGGCCTGATCTGCGTGGCGATCGCGGCGCTGGTCACGCCCGGCATCGGCACCGCGCAGCTCGCCACCACCGTGCTGGGCCTCGGCGGGGCCGCGCTGGTGGTCGGGATGCAGGTCACCTACATCGCGACCCGTGCCGTCGCCGACCCCATCGCGTCGGTGCGGGAGGGCATGGCCCGCGTCGAACGCGGCGACCTCGGCGCCCAGGTCGAGGTGTACGACGCCAGCGAGGTCGGCCAGCTGCAGGCCGGGTTCAACCACATGGTCGCCGGCCTGCGCGAACACCAGCGGCTGCGCGACCTGTTCGGGCGACACGTCGGCGAGGAGGTCGCCCACCTTGCGCTGGAGAGCGGCGACATCAGGCTGGGCGGGGAGACCCGCGAGGTCGCCGTGCTGTTCGTCGACCTGGCCGGTTCCACCCGCCTCGCCGACAGCCGCTCACCCGACCAGGTCGTCGTACTGCTCAACGCGTTCTTCGGCGTGGTGGTGAACGTGGTCGGCCGCCATGGCGGCTGGATCAACAAGTTCGAGGGCGACGCCGCGCTGGCCATCTTCGGCGCGCCCACCCGTCTCCCGGACGCCGCGGGCGCCGCGCTGGGGGCCGCCCGGGAACTGGCCGCCCGGCTGCGCACGGAGGTGCCGCAGCTGGACGCGGGCGTCGGGGTGTCGGCGGGCCCGGTCGTCGCCGGCTACATCGGCGCCGAGCAGCGCTTCGAGTACACGGTGATCGGCGACCCGGTGAACGAGGCCGCCCGCCTCAGCGACCTCGCCAAGACCTTCCCCGGCCGGGTCCTGGCCTCCGGCGCCCTGCTACGGGCGGCCCGCCCGGCCGAGGCCGAGGAGTGGGAGCTCGGCGCCTCGGTCATCCTGCGCGGCCGCAGCAAGCCGACCAGGCTCACGATGCCTCGTCCGCCCTTCGTTCCCACCGCCCGGCGGCGCCTTCTCCCGCGCCCCCGCGTCGTCCGCCGCCGACGGCTTCCTGCGGGCGACACGTCGCCGTGGGCCGGGATCGTCCGGCAAACGAAGCCGTCCCGCACGAGAATCCCCGGCCTCAGGCCCTTCAAGCGATCCGAATCCGCAGACGATGCACCCCGCCCAAACCAGATCAAGTCCGCGCCCACCCCTGCACGCCCCATAGCGAACGACCACCCCGTGCCCCCACCCAGAACCGAACCCACACCCCCACCCAGCACCGACCCCAAACCTTCGCCCGGCGCCGCGTCGACGCCCTCGCCCGGCGTTGAGTCCACGCCGTTGCCCGGCGTTGACGCGACGGTGGATGACGGTTGATACAACCGCGCTGCACCGAGTGGTGGTCGGCGGCCGTTTGGCGTCGTTCGTGTGGTGGGCTGGTTGTCGGTGTCGGAGGATCCGGTCCGGTGTCGGTGGTTGTGCCTGGTGATTCCCTTTCTGGTGTCGGCGGTGCTGCTCGTGCTGGGCGTAGCCGTCGCCCCCGTCTGGCGCCGAGTCGCCGCCGCCTGGTGCTGAGTCCGTCGTGGCGCGGTTTCCTGTGGACGCGCTCGCGCGGTGCTGAGTCGATGCTGTCGCCCCCGCCGGGCGTCGAGTCGACGCTGCTGCCTGGCGCCGAGCCGATGCCGTCACTGGGCGCTGAGTCGTTGCCGCCGCCCGGTGCTGAGCCGTTGCCGCCGCCCGGTGCTGGGTCGATGCCGTCGTGCGGTGTTGAGTCGATGCCGTTGTCCGGTGTTGACGCGACGTTGATGACGGTGGATGACGGTTGATTTCATCGCGCGGGGCCGGGTGGTGGTCGGCGACTGTTCGGCGTCGTGCGTGTGGTGGGCTGGTTGTCGGTGTCGGAGGATCCGGCCTGGTGTCGGTGGTTGCGGCTGGTGGTTCCCTTTCTGGCGTCGGCGGTGCTGCTCGTGCTGGGCGTATCCGCCGCCCCCGTCTGGCGCCGAGCCGACGCTGCTGCCTGGCGCCGAGCCGACGCCGCCACCGGGCGCTGAGTCGATGTCGTCGCGCGGTGTTGAGTAGACGCGCTCACGCGGCGCTGCGCCGATGCCGTCGCCCGGTGTTGAGTCGACGCCGTTGTCCGGTGTTGACGCGACGGTTGATTTCATCGCGTCGGGCCGGGTGATGGGCGGCTGCCGTTTGGCGTTGTTCGTGTGGTGTTGGGGTTGTCGGCCTCGAAGCGTCCGGTGCGGTGTTCGGTGGTTGTGCCTGGTGGGTTCCCTTTCTGGTGTTTGCTCGTGCTGGCCTGTTCGTGAGGTGTGGGAGAGCGCGTCTTTGCCGGTGACGGTTGGTGGATTGGTGTTCAGGGCGGCGCGGTGTGGCGCACGATGGTGGGCGGGGGCGACGAGGCGGTCAGTGTGTGTAGCAGCAGCGAAGGTTGGCGAGGGCCGGGGGCGCCAGCGCAGTAGTACGGCCCAGGGGGAGGGGCGACGCGTTGCTGAGTGGCAGGGCGGTGGGTGGGGCCAGTGGTGGCGGGACCCGGTGGGGGCCTTTTCGCTGATTGGGGCCGTGTCGTGCGGCGGGTGGAATGTGGGCGGATGGCGTTTTTGGGTCGCGGGCCGCAGAGCGCGTGTCGGGGTGCGTGATGTGTCGCCTTTGGTGGTGTGGCGGGGAAGCAGGCGGGCGGATTAAGGCGGGCCGATAGGGCGGGTGCGGCGTGTCTCGTCCATCTGGATTACACGAGCTGCTATCGATCTGTTACTTGAGTGTCACCGGACGGCTCAAGGGTTGGACCGACATCGCCTACCTGCAAGGGGTGCCAATGTTCCGACGGCTCGGTCTCACCCTCGCCGCCGCCGTGGCCGCCACGCTGGTCACCGGCACGGCGGCGGACGCGGACGCGGCCGCATCGACGTCGAACCTCGGGAAGGTCACGGTCGTCGCGCACCGCGGTGCCTCCGCGTACGCGCCGGAGAACACCATCGCCGCGTTCAAGCTGGCCCGCAAGCAGCGCGCCGACATGTTCGAGCTGGACGTGCAGGAGACCAAGGACCACAAGCTGGTCGTCATCCACGACACCACGCTGGCCCGCACCACCAACGTGGAGGAGGTCTTCCCCGACCGGGCGCCGTGGCGGGTCGCCGACTTCACCCTCGCGGAGATCCGCAAGCTGGACGCCGGGTCGTGGTTCGGCGCCGAGTACGCGGGCGAGCCGGTGCCGACGCTGGGCGAGTCGCTGCGCGCCATGCGGCACAGCGGTATCGGGCTGCTGCTGGAGGTGAAGTCGCCGGAGCTGTACCCCGGCATCGAGAAGCGGATCGCCGACGAGCTCAGGCGCAACCCGCTGTGGCTGCTGCCCGACCCGCGTGAGCGCAGGCTGGTGGTCCAGTCGTTCAACTGGGAGTCGATGGAGCGCTTCAGCGACATCATGCCGGGGGTGCCGATCGGCCTGCTCGGCACGCCCACCGTCGAGCAGCTGCCCGCCCTGGCCGCGTACGCCGATCAGATCAACCCGCGCCACACCGATCTGACCTCGGCGTACGTCAAGCGGGTGCACGCGCTGGGCATGGAGGTCTTCACCTGGACGGTGAACGACCCGGCCGCGATGCGCAACGTCATCGGGCTCGGCGTGAACGGCGTCATCACCGACAAGCCGGACGTGCTGCGTCAGGTCCTGACCGGCGGCGTGCGGGAGCGGGCGGCCGCCTGATCTTCGGCACGCGAGCTGTACGCCGCGCCGCCGACCCCCGCAAGGGGAGTCGGCGGCGCGGCCATTTACCGGCCCGCACAGCGGCTTGTGCATCGGGGCGAGAGGCGGGGTAGCGTCGGATTATGAGCAGGGTGCACGACATGGGCGGCCAGGACGGGTTCGGTCCCGTGCCGGTCGTCGTGGGGGACGAGCCGCCGTTCCACGCCGACTGGGAGGCTCGCGTGTACGCGCTCAACATGACGCTGGTGCGCAACGGGGCGTACCACTTGGACGAGCTTCGCGACGCCATCGAGAGGCTTCCGCCGGAGGTCTATCTGCGTAGCTCGTACTACGAGCGCTGGCTGCTGGCCATAGAGAACCTTCTGGAGGAGAAGGGCCTTGGCTGACGACGGACGCGCCGCCGTGTACGGGCCCGGGGACCGGGTGCGGGTCCGCGCCGTCGACCCGCCGCACCACACCCGTGTGCCGCGCTACGTGCGGGGCCAGGTGGGCGAGGTCGTCGAGACGCACGGGGCGTGGCCGTTGCCGGACGACCGCGTCCGCGGCATCGACCCGCCGCGCGTGGAGACCGTCTACAGCGTGCGTTTCGCCGCCCGCGACCTGTGGGGGACGGGCCGGCACACCGTCGCCGTCGACCTGTGGGAGTCCTACCTTGAGCCATGCTGACTCGCCGGTGGCCGCGCGCGTCCGCCGCCTGGAGGAGCGGGCGATCGCGGCCGGGCTCACCAGTGACCAGGAACTGGACGCGACGCTCGGCCGGTTCATGCGGGACGCGTCGCCCACGAATGGTGCCCGGCTGGTGGCGCGCGCCTGGACCGACCCCGCCTTCCGTGAACGCCTGCTGGCCGACGGCAACGCCGCGGCCGCGGAGGTGAGGCTCGGCACGTCCGGTTCGGTGCCGATGAGCTACCGGCTGAAGGTCGTGGAGAACACCGCGCGCGTCCACAACGTGATCGTGTGCACGTTGTGCTCCTGCTATCCGGTGTCGCTGCTGGGGCCGTCCCCGTCCTGGTACAAGAGTCACGCCTACCGCGCCCGGGTGGTGCGGGAGCCGCGCGAGGTGCTCGCCGAGTTCGGTCTGACCCTGCCGGACGAGGTCGAGATCGCGGTGTGGGATTCCAGCTCGGAGGTGCGCTACATGGTGCTGCCGCGCCGTCCCGACGGCACCGAGGGGCTGGCGGAGGACGCGCTGGCGGCCCTGGTCACGCGGGAGGGGCTCATCGGCACGGCCGTCCTGTGAGGCGCGGCCGGTGACGCCTCATGACGAGCGCCAGGGGGCGGAGACGAGGGAGGGCGCAGAGGCCGGGCGCGGGGTGGACCCGGCGGTGCGCGCAGCGGTGAGAGGCGGCGGTCAGGCCGCGGGCGGGATGGTGGCGCTGGACAGGTGCATCCAGCCCGTCAGTTCCGCGTCCTTCACCTTGCAGGTCACGCGCTGGTAGCTGGCCGGGTTCACCAGGCCCGGAGCGTGCGCGATGACGAACTCGTAGACGAAGGCCGAGGCGATGAAGCCGACGTCGGCCTGGGTCCGGTCGAGCCATTCCTTGAGGATGGGCGCGTTCAGCAGCCGCGCCGTCTGGATGATCGCCAGGCCGGAGACGCCCTGGTCGTCCGGCACGACGGGGCCGACGTGCAGCGCGACCCGCAGCTGGAAGCGGGTGGCCTCGCCGGCGGCGCGGTTGTGGCGGCGCAGCCCGGCGGTGAGCAGCGCGAGCATCGGATCGACGAGGCGGCGGGTGGGGATCTCGGCGGGGACGATCACGAGGGCGCCGTCGCCGCGGTCCTCGCGGTGGCACGGTTCCCAGGGGACGTCAGAGTCCTCCAGCGCGCCGCGCAGCAGGTCGTACATGACGCGGCGCACGACGAGCCGGTCGTCGTCGGTGCGGTGTGTTCCGCTGAACCGCACGATGTCGGTGAACAGGATCGTGCAGTTCTGCCCGGCGCGGATGTCGGCCACCGGTGCGGTCACCGGCGCGGACGCCTTGGGGGAGGGCGCCACGGCGTCGTCCGCCGCGCGCGGGTGGGGCACCGCCGGGGCCACCACGGGCCACGGGGAGTCGTTCGCGTAGGCGGAGGTGGCGGTCTGCTCGGTGAGCCGGTCGTACATCTGCTCCTCGATGACGCGGAGGATGCGCGGATGCTCGGCCAGGACGGCGGCGAACGCGCCGGTGGACACGCGCAGCGCGTGGACGGTGTCCAGCGCGACCACGGTGGCCGAACGCCGCCGCACCTGCATGGCGGCGCGCTCTCCGATCAGGTCGCCGGGACCGCGGACGGCGATGATCCGCTCCCAGCCCTTGCGCCGGACGCAGATCTTCACCCAGCCGGACCGGATGACCAGCACGTGGCCGGCGGCGTCGCCCTCGCGCCACAGCACGTGACCGATCGGCAGCCCGACCGTCTCGGCGTCCCTGGCGAACGCTTTGCGTTCGGCGTGGGTGAGGGCTCCCCAGAACCCGCGGCCGGTGGCGGGCTGGGCATGGGCCGCCGCGGTCGGCTGGACGTGGGCGGCGGGCTTTGTCGGCTGGGCGTGGTGATGTTCGCGCACGGCCTGCTGGCGGCGCGTCCTGTCGAGGGACCGCAGGGACGGACGGCTGACGATCGCGTCCGGGTCGTGCCGGTGGGGGTGGAAGGTCATCATCGCGCCCTCCCGAGCCGGGTGCCGTCCCTCTGTGCCGCGCGCGGGCGGCCGGGCGAGGGGACACCGGACGGGATGGGCGTACGGCGAGGGGTGCGGAGCGACGTCGTCAGGGAGCTCGACGGCCCGGTCGGGGCCGCGGGACGACGGCGCACAGAAATGACGTCGGCTTTCCGACGCGGATTCTGCTGTGTACGCATGGTCGAGAATCCCAAGTCTCGAAGGCGGCTTGCGCGGGCACCCGGATCCGGTCGCGTGGCCTGGGAATATCGGGCGATGGAGCGGTGGGTAATGCGCAAGTCGCGGTCACCTATAGCCTCTGCCGCTTGATCGCGGTTAGACTGGGTGAGTCCGCTGGAGGTGTTTTGCCTGGTCAAACGGCCGAACTGCGGCGATGACGCGGGGCGGTCACGACTCGGCGAACTCATCTGACGGCTCCGAAGGGTCGCCCTCCGCTTTCCTTCGATTCGCTTGGCTGGCTACCGGTGATCGATGGAGAGCGCAGGGTGGCCCTTGGCTTTTCCAGGTGAATGCTCGGAATGTCGATGCCTGCGGGACCTCCTTTGTGCGGACGGCCCGGCGTGGGCGCCCCGGGCGTGGCGGGGCCGGTGCGGGCCGGCCGAGCGGAACGCCGACCCGGAATCCTGACCCTGCGTCAAGATCGTTTCTTTACTCTAACATGCCGTGACGCTGTATGTCAGCGCGTATCCTGTTAATCTGCTACCTAGCACCGTACAACATGGTCTAGTGCCGCGCAGCAGTACGCAAGCTGAATTCCGCGTTACCGGCCACGTGACGGAGGGGTGTTGGGGTACAACGGAACGGCGACGCCGGGGGTCAGCTGTCGAGTTGCAGGTGACCGGCGCGCCAGGTGCCCGACTGCCAGGTGGCACATCGGCATGTGATATCGACCACACTGCGACTACCTAGAGTGAGCGTTTGCGATGGCTAGTGATCAGGGCCCGGTTGTACAGAGCGCGCTGTTGCGAAGTGAGCTCGTCAGGCTCCGTAAAGAGAAGGGAATGACGCAGGAGCAGGTGGCACGGGCTCTGGAGTGGTCCCCGTCCAAGGTCATCCGGATCGAGGGCGGAAAGAACGCCATCACCCGGACCGACCTGCAGGCCCTGCTGATGGTCTACGACGTGACGTCGGAGAGCCGGCAGGAGAGATTGCAGGCCCTGGCCCGCGGTGCCCGCGAGCCCGCCTGGTGGAACGCCTACAAGAACGAGCTGGACGACACTTTCCTGAACTTCGTCGGCTATGCGGCCGGGGCGTCCTTCATCCGGAACTTCCACGGCACGGTGGTGCCCGGCCTCCTGCAGACCCGCGAATACGCCGAGGTGCTCGCCACCGGCATGGCCAACCCCACGAGCCGGGCGCTCGCCGTCAAGCTGCGCATGCAGCGCCAGGAGGAACTCGCCAGACGCGAGAACCCGCCCCGGCAGTACTACATCATCGACGAGGCCGTGATCCGCCGCCATGTCGGCATCCAGACCGACCCGGTGATCATGCCGAACCAGTTGCGCCACATCGCCGACTCCGCCGAGCGCAGCGACCTGCTGACCGTCCGCGTGATCCCCTTCTCGCGAGGGGCCCACCTGGGCATCTACGGGCCCTTCACGCTCCTGGAGTTCGAGGGCGGCCTCGGCGACGTCCTGTATCTGGAGGGCCGTCCGGGCACCAGCGCGATGATCACCGGCGACGAGCCGCGCATCGCCGAGTACCGCGACAACTTCGAGGTGCTGCTGGAGGAGGCGCTGCCGGCGGGCGAGTCCCTCGAGCTGATCCGGCAGGCCGCCGAGGACCTGATGACCTGACCGAGAATGCCGCTCCGGCATCCCTGACCTCGATCGACGCGGAGGTGAGCGCCGCACCGACACCCCTAGGCCGAGTGGGCGTCATAGCGACATCACGTGATCTTGTGCTCCCGGTGTAGGCGGGATAACTGAAACCGTTTACACTCTTGTCCGGGAAATTTTCCACAAGGTCGTGGTTCGTCATGCCCTGCTCGGCTTTGGGCCTGGTGGGTGATCTTGTCTGGATGACTCGTGCGACAGGCCCCGCCGGCGACATTCACAGAGGGGTGCTGGATGGCCGATCGTCCGTCGTCGAGGAGCCGGCTCGCCTGGCGCAAGAGCGGCGCAAGCCAGGAGGGTGACGAGTGCGTCGAGGTGGCGGCGCACGAAGACCGCGTGCTCGTCAGGGATTCGCGTGATCGCTCCGGCGGCATGCTCGTCCTGGAACCGACGCAGTGGCGCGCGTTGCTCCACCACATCAAGAACGGCGACGCCGAACCGCGATGAGCGGCTCAGCCAGGCCCGCCGTGTCCACGTCCGGGACGGTCAGACGTCGTTCGGTGACGCCCTCCCGGACGCGCTCCCGTCCATGCCGACATGACTAACGCACGATTAGGCGTCCACAGTTTTACGTAGCCGTGCCATCGTCCGAAACGGACGGCGGCGTGCTCCCGCAAAGCGTCCGTATCGCCAACGGGCCTGTTGCGCATCGCGAAACCCCCGCGCGGGCGCAAGAAGACTGCACGGGGGGTGACTGCGTGGGATCAAACGGTGGGTGACGATGCCGCATGAACTGATCGCCCCGGAATGTGGGCCTTGACCGGACCCTCCATCTGCGGTGCTGACGTGCGTGAACACGTGGAGTTGTGCCGGGGGTGCAGCGGCGTCCTGGGATGAGGGGCGGAGTCGCGGGGTGTGCGTGAGGCGTAGCGGAATGTGTTTCCGCAACGAAGGTGGGCGTCGTCTCCTGCGGATTGTGCGCCATCGCCCTGGGCGGGCGGTGCGACGTCATGCGCACTTGCCGGTCGACGGAAGCGGCGAAAGTTCTACCCAACGTGTCGTTTTGTTCGCGATGGGTTGGACTTTGTCGCGGAGATGCAAGCAGCCGACGAGAACGGACGCGTTCTGGGCATTCCGAGCCCCCTTCGTCCATTAAGATCTTCGCGGCATTGTGCGTGGGTGGGGCGCGGGGACGGGTGTTCCCCGGGTGAGGGACGACGCTCGGTGGCCTTCTTGGTACGACCGGAAGGGACGCCATGGCAGAACGCAGGGCAGGATCGACGGGGCGCCGCCGTCAGGGGGGAACGCGACGGCGGCCCAAGGCGGGGACGCTGGCGAGCGTGCGCGGCTTCCGGCCGTCCGGTATCGCGTGGGCGGCCGGCGGGGTGGGGCTGGTCACCTTCGTCGCCACGATCCTGGTGATGAGCATGGTCTTCGGGGGCGGCCGGGGCGGCGATGACGCACGCGTCCCGCAGGCCGCCGCGGAGTGCGAGCCGTCCGCGTGTGCCGACGAGTCGCCGGCCGTCCCGCAGGTGAGCGAAGGGCCGGCGGGACGCGATCACAAGAGCGAGCCGAGCCCGACGCGGTCGGCCTCCGCGTCCCCGTCTCCGTCCGCGTCGCCGTCCTCCGCTTCGCCCTCCTCCGCGTCACCCACGCCGCGGGCGACGCGGAGCCGGACCGCCTCGCCGTCCCCGTCGAGGCCGTCCCGGACGAACGGGCGGGTCACGATCAGGTACGTCACCGCCAACGACTGGCGGGGCACCTTCCACGGCTCCTACGTCGTGGCCAACGAGAGCGGTTCCGACCTGCCGTCGTGGCGGCTGACGTTCAGCTATCCGCCCAGGAAACTGACGGCGCTGTGGCCGCAGACGTGGCAGCGCTTCGGGCACACGATCGTGGTCAGCGGCGGGGCGCTGCCCCGGGGCGGCAGGACGACGATCTTCTTCCAGGGCAACGGCGATCCGCTGCGTCCGTACTCCTGCACATTCAACGGAACCGCCTGCACGCCGGGCTGAGAAACCCTCTTCTTCGGGTTTGGGGTGTGCTCTGCGGGTATTTAAGGCGCCTCCCGGAAAAGGCAGTCGAGCCGAGGGGACGCCCATGGTTCGCAAGAAGATGGAAGGCGACGAGACCCAGCGCCGCAAGAAGGCCCGCGAGGCGAGGGCGGCGGGTTCGTCGCCGAGCGCCGAGAACGTCACCACCGGCGCCTCGAAACAGCCCCACACGCGGCCCGGACAGGAGCCGCACCGGCACGCCGACCGGCTGGAGGACATCCACCGCGGCAAGCAGCAGGACGGCGGGCCCCACCCCAAGCCCGGCTACGGGGTTCCCGCGTCCAAGCGCCATCGCGACGAGCGAGGGTGAGCAGGGTGGCCCGCGCTTACAAGAACCATCCGCGGTACGAGCCGTCCGGGCCCGACGAGGAGCGGGACCTGCTGGGGCAGTACCTGTCGCAGATCGGTGCGACGGCGTTGCTGACCGCCGAGCAGGAGGTCGAGCTGTCCAAGCGGATCGAGGCCGGGCTGTACGCACGGCACCTGCTCGACGCGGGTGAGAGCGGGCGTACGCCGCGTACGGCCGACGCCACGCGCGAGGAGCTGGAGGCGCTCGCCCGGGACGGCCGGCTGGCCAAGGACCACATGATCAGGGCCAATCTGCGGCTCGTGGTGTCGGCCGCCAAGAAGTACGCCGGACGCGGGCTGCCGATGCTCGACGTGATCCAGGAGGGCAATCTCGGGCTGATCCACGCGGTCGAGAAGTTCGACTACGCCAAGGGATACAAGTTCTCCACCTACTCCATGTGGTGGATCCGGCAGGCCATCGGCCGCGGGCTGGCCGACAAGGCCCGCACCGTCCGCCTGCCCGCCCACGTCCTGGAGGAGCTGACCCGGCTGGCGCGCATCGAGCGCCGTCTGGAGACGGCGGGCCACGAGCCGACCGCCGAGGAGGTGGCCGCGGCCGCCGGTCAGCCCGTCGACAGGGTCGTCGACCTGCGCCGGGCCGCGCGCGAGACCCTCAGCCTCGACACCATGGTCGGGGAGGACGGCGAGACCCGCGTCGGCGACCTGATCGCCGACGCGACCACCGTGCCGGCGTCCGAGGTCCTGGAGTTCGAGAACCTCGCGCAGGAGCTGCGCGCCCTGGTGGACGAGCTGCCGCCGCGCGAGGCCCTGATCCTGACCCTGCGGTACGGGCTGCACGACGGCCGTCCGCACACCCTCCAGGACATCGCCGACCGGATCGGCCTCACCCGCGAACGCGTCCGCCAGCTCGAGAAGGGCGCGCTGGCGCGCCTGCGTGATCCATCTCGGCGGGATCCTCTTCTGGCCTGGGTGAGCTGACCACGCGGCGAGACCGGGCGCCCTCTGGCATGCCCAGGTCACGGGGGCGCGCCGCCCTCAGGATGGCGGGCGTCGACCTGCCGTCCTTTGCCGGACGGGGCGGCGCGCTGAGAATCTCAAGTGGAGGATCGAGAAACGCCGCCCTGGGTAATGCGATCATCGCGTAGAGTAATCAAGTGGTCTCGTCGGGGTGCCGTGTCTCCCGTCGTTCGGTAAGCGGACATCCGGACGGCGGATTCCTGTCCCGCGAGGCCTGCCCACCGCACCGCGTCCGGAAGGCCGGCGGCCTTTCCGTCGACCCCCAGGTCGTCGGCGCATGGCCGGTGCGGTGGGCGTTCGTTCCGTCCCGGGTCAGGACGCGGTGTCGACGCGCCGCCACAGGTCCCGCAGTGCGTCGTTGATGAGCGCCGGCTGCTCGGTGTGCGGATAGAACCCGGGGACGCGCAGCCGTTCGGCCCCGATCCTGTCGGCGATGAAGTCGGCGGCGGCCAGCAGCGGCTCACCCGCGTACCGGCGGTAGGCCTCGGGGGCGTCCTCCCAGGTCCCCGTGATGATCAGGGTGG
The DNA here is from genome assembly GCF_039536785.1 of Actinomadura miaoliensis. Lineage (NCBI taxonomy): Bacteria > Bacillati > Actinomycetota > Actinomycetes > Streptosporangiales > Thermomonosporaceae > Actinomadura > Actinomadura miaoliensis. The sequence goes on along the minus strand of NZ_BAAAZG010000044.1, from coordinate 14,921 downwards.
GCCATGAGGCGTCCGCCAGCGGCTGGAGGGGCACGTCGGCGTCCCAGCAGGGGCGTTCGCGCATCGCCGCCCGGGTGGCCCGCAGGCGCTCGGGGGTCGGCTCGGGCATGGGCAGGCCGAGTCCCTCGGTCGACATGCGCAGATAGTCCTCCGGCGACAGGTCCGGGGGAAGCTCCGCGGTGGCCTGGCGGCTGCGGCGCAGCGCCTCCGCCACCACCGGATGGTCGGCCGCCGGGCGAAGGGCCCCCGGCTGGATGAGCGTCAGCGAACGCACCAGGTCCGGCCGGCGTGCCGCGGCGAGCATCGCGGCCACCCCGCCGTAGGAGTGCCCCACCAGGTGCGCGCCGCCGGGGACGTTCGTCAGCAGGCCGACGATGTCGTCGGCGTCCACCTCGTAGTCCGTGCGGTCGATGTCCGGGCTGGCGCCGTGCCCGCGCCGGTCGACCATCAACAGCCGGTAGGAGTCCGCCAGCGGTCGCTGCGCCCCGAACCCGTACCGGTCGTCCGTTCCCCAACTGATCACACCGTGCACGAAGACCGCCGCTACTTGCGCCGAACCCCCGCTGTCGTCCCACACGGTCACGTGGATGTCCGTCACCACACCCTCCTTGAACGATGTCCAAGTGCATTAAACACCGTTCAATGACCCCACCGCGACCGCCCCCTGCACCCTGAGGATGTGAGCAGCCCGCACCAGGCACCCCGCCGATCTGGGCCATGCGGTGCCCTGGGCCGTGCGGGTGTCCTGGGTCGTGCCGGTGGCTGGGGTCTTGCGGCGGCGTGGGTCGTGCGGTGGCTGGGATTATGCGGTGGCTGGCGTCGTGCGGCGGTCGGGGTTATGCGGTGCCCGGGGTCGCGCGGTGGCTGGGGCGGTGTCTGGGCGGGGGAGGGGCTATTGGGAGCGGGTGGGGACGAGGAGGTCCAGGTCGGCGCGGGTGACGTGGGCGCGTTCGGCCAGGTGGTCGCGGTCGATGCCCGTCTCGGTGGTCAGTTCCACGGCGCGGGTGAGCATGGTGGGGCCTTCCAGGGGGCGGGCGGGGCCGGGTTCCTGGCGGCGCCAGCCTTGCCGGCTCATGGCGGTCATCGCGTTCCGGTACGCGGACTCGGTCATGATGCCCAGCGTGCGGGCGCGGAAGAGGAGGGCGGCCATGCTGACGCCCCAGGTGGCCTTGAGGTCGGCCAGGCGGTCCCAGTCGGCGGTGCGGGGGAGCTGGTCGGCGATGTCCTCTTCGGGCATGAGGAACTCGGCGGCGAAGCGGTGCGCCTGGTCCTCGATGACCTTGCTGCCGGGTTCGGCGTCGGCGTGCATGACCAGGTGGCCGAGTTCGTGGGCGCCGTCGAAGCGGTTGCGCCAGTAGTCGCCCTTGGCCGGGTTGAACAGCACCATCGGACGGGGGTGGGCGCCGATGCTGAACGCGTCGACCCGCTCGGTGGACGGCGGCAGGATCAGCACGATCACGCCGTGCTTCTCCAGCAGCCGGACGACGTGCGGGACGGGGCCGGGCTCGTCCAGCAGCGCCTTGCGGGCCAGGCGCGCCGCCTCCACCGGGCCGGGCCCGGCGATCTCCTCCGGCGACACCGGGTACTCGGGCAGGTCGGCGGGCGGGAACTCCACCAGGTCCTCAAGGGCGGCGACGATGTCGGCGGCGATCCGCCCGAAGGCCAGGGCCTGGTCGCGTTCGATCTGGGTGGCCGAGCGCAGGGACCGGAAGTGGGCGTGCGCGGTGTCGAGCGTGACGGGGCTGCGTCCGGCGTGGAAGAACTCCACCGGCACACCGAGCGCGATCGCCAGCCGCGACAGCGTGACCTCGGACGGCGGATGCACGCCGCCCTCGTAGCGGCCGATGGCGGCCGGGGTGGTGCCGACCGCCTGGGCGAGCTGGTTCTTGCGCAGCCCGCGCAGCCGGCGCGCCAGGGTCAGCCGTTCGCAGTCGAACAGCAGCCGTGCCTCGGCGAGCCGCCTGGCCGTGCGGTCGTCGGTGGTGGGGTCGTTCACTTGGCCGTTTCGATGCTCGTCCGTCTCCTCGTGGTGCCGTGCCGCCGCTGCTGCCGCTCGCGCAGGCGTACGGGGGCGTCCGCCTCGTCGTCGGTCCACAACGGCAGGGTGGGCTCGACGAGCTTACGCCGTGGATCGGGGCCGAGGGCGTCGTCGTCCAACGGCCGCAGCCAGTGCCAGGCCGGGCCGCCGTCGGCGTTGAGCCGGGGACGCCCCAGGTACAGCTCCATGTCCAGCGGTTCCTCGGTGGCGCTGTGCGCGAGGACGAGCGTCACCACCCCGGGCGTGTCGCGTGCGGGCTCGATGCCCAGATCGAGGGCGAGCTGCGGGTCGTCGGGGAAGTCCTGCCGCGCCACGGCCTGCTTGGTGGGGCTGGACCGGTCCCAGCGGATGGCCCGCACGGCGCCGAACTCGTGCCGTTTGAGCAGCACGCGGTACCGCCCGTACCGCCACCCGGGCGAACCGTTGAGGTCGTCCCGCACCACCGCCGGACGGTCGCCGCCGTCGGCGCGGCGGCCGATGCGGAACACCCGGTCGAGCCAGCTCTCCAGCACGTCGAACGACGCGTAACCGAACGAGCGCTCCTTGAACCCCGCCGAACGGCTCAGCGTGCCGAAGACGGCCAGCGTCGCCTCCCGGTGCGCCTCACGCGCCGCATGCAGGAAGCCCGCCGCGTGCAGCTCGTCCCACGCCTCCTGATCCTCGGCCATGCCGCGACTATAGACACGCCCACCGACAATTCCGCCGGGCCGCGGCGTCCGGGTCAGGACGCGAGGAAGTCGGCGATGGCGGTGCCGAGGTCGCGTTTGGTGACGGCGCTCATGTGGTCGCCGGGGATCTCGACGTAGCTGCCGTTCAGCAGGGAGTCGGCGAGGGCCTCGGCGGAGCCGTTGTCGTTGTCCTTGGCACCCGCCAGCACCAGCGTTGGGACGGTGATGCGGGCCAGCTCCTCGGGGGAGGTGTCGACGAAGGAGTCCAGGAGGCGCAGCAGCGCCTCGGGGTCGCCGCCGACCGTCTTGAGGAACGCCTCGGCCTTCCATGCGGCCGAGCCGCGTTCGAACGTGCCGAGGTTCGTCAGGACGTGCCGGAAGTGGTCGCTGCGGCCGCCGGCGTCGACGATGCCGTCCAGGCCCATGCCCGCGACGATCGCGCGGCGGGGGGTGGCGCCGCGCGCCAGCATGCGCACGACGGTGCGCCCGCCCAGCGAGTAGCCGCCGAGGTCGTAGTCGGTGAGCCCGAGGGTCTCCAGCAGGGCGAACCCGTCGTCGGCCAGCACGTCGGGCGGGTAGGCGCCGGGGTCGTGCGGCTTGCCGCTGTCGCCGTGCGCGCGCAGGTCCGGCATGATCACCCGATGGCCGCGCGCCGCGAGCTCGGCGGCGTGGCCGTAGCGGATCCAGTTGACCGTCGCGGTGGAGAAGTAGCCGTGGATCAGCACCAGCGGCCGTCCCTCGCCCACCTCGCGGTACACCAGGTCCACGCCGTCGCGGCCCTGGAAGTGACGGACGGGAAGATCAGTCATGCGCGGCTTCCTTGTCGGATCGACCCCACGTTCGACCCCATGGTTCGCATGGTTCCGGCCCGCCAGCATAGATGACCCTCCGCCCCCGGTACGTTGGCGGGGTGGCAGGGCGAATCGCCGGTGCGCCCCGGCCCGGGAGCAGGGTCTCGGCGCGCCCTCTGCTGTACCTGGACGTGGACGGTGTGCTCAATCCCGAGAATCCGCGCGATCCCGGCCGGTTCGCCGAGCATGCCGTCGGAAGGCTGACGGTCAGGGTGTCGGACGAGCACGCGGAATGGCTCGTCCGGCTCCGCGGGACCTATGACCTCGTGTGGGCGACGACCTGGGAAGGTTACGCCAACGAGTACATCGCGCCGTTGCTGGGGCTCCCCGAGCTGCCGTACGTGGACTTCTCCGGCTACCGGGCCCGGCCGGACGATCCCAAGTGCCCGCCGTTGCTGATCCCTCAAATGCGGAAGTGGGCGCCGATTCTGCGGCATGCGGACGGACGCAGGTTCGCCTGGGTCGACGACGTCATGCCCATGAGGGTCAGGAGGCAGGCGTTCCTCCACAGGGGCATGTTGCTGGTGAAGGTGCGGCCGGGGGATGGGTTGCGGTGGCGGCATGTGGACAGGTTGTTGCGGTGGGGGGTCAGCCGGTCGTGAGGAGGGCGACGGCGGCTGCGGCGCCGGTCAGGCCCAGGGTCTGCCACCGGGTGAGGCGTTCGCGCAGGGCCGTCACGCCCAGCAGGACGGGGATCGCCGGGTAGAAGGACGACAGCACCACGGCGACCACCATGAGCTGCTGGCGGGTGGCGGCCAGGTAGAAGGTCAGCGCGAGCGCGGCGGTGGCGCCGATCGCGGCGGCCTGGAGGGTCGCGACGAGCGAGGGTTTTTCGGCGCGGACGAGCAGCGGCAGCAGGACGAGGGTGGCCGCGACCCGTCCGGCCAGGACGGGCCAGATGCCCGCGTCGGAGCCCGCCTGGGCGAGCGCGACGTACTGCAGCGCGACTCCCGTCCCGGCGATCAGCCCGTCGGAGGCGGCCGCGGTGCCGGACGGGTCGTCGTCAGGGGTCCGCGACACCAGCCACAGGGCCGGGACGGCGACGGCGACGCCCAGCCACGACGCGGCCGACAGCCTGTCGTGCAGCACCGCCACCCCGATCACGACGGGCAGGGCGACGCCGCTCACCGCGCTGACGGGCACCACCACGCTCATGGCGCCCCGGCTCAGGCCCCGGTACAGGAACAGCATGCCCACGGCCGTGCCCACGCCGGACGCGGCTCCCCACGCCAGGTCGGCGAACGTCACGGAGGACGCCGGGATCACCGGGGCGAGCAGGACGGTGAGCGCCAGCCCGCCCGCCTGCCCGGCCACCGCGACGACGGCGAAGCTCGCGCGGCGTGACAGCAGGCCGCCGGTGAAGTCGACGATGCCGTAGCAGACCGCTGAGGCGAGGGCGAGCAGCACGCCCATGCGGTCAGCGCTCCCGCTCGCGTTCGCGTTCGGCCTGGCCGACGGGGCAGGTGGCGTGCTGGACGCAGGAGTGGCGGTCGCACAGACGGCACATCAGCTGCGCGTTGCCGACCACGTCGTACAGCCGGGTCAGGAGCTTGGCGAGGAGGGCGGCGAGGGTCTGCTGCTCGTCGTCGTCGAGGGCGTCCAGCACGTCGGCGAGGGGCGCGCCGCGTGCCCGCAGCAGTTCGCCGGCGACCCGGCGGCCGGCCGCGGTGGGCTGGACGGTCACCATGCGTCCCAGACCGGGCCGGCGTTCGACGAGTTCGGCGGCTTCCAGGCCGTCGACCATGCGGGCGGCCGCGGACTGGCTGAGCCCCACGCGGCGGCCGAGCTCGGTGACGCTCACCCCGCCGCCCGCCGACAGGATCACCAGCGCGGCGGCACCGCTGGCACTGACACCGGCCGCCCGGGTCGCCCCGGACAGGGCCAGGTCGGTGACGGCCAGAGCGGTCGCCCCCAGCAGGTTGGCCGTCCGCTGCCTATCATGCATGACTCATGCATAACATCCGTCCGTCGCCGCACGCAACTGGAGCGTGATCGCCTGTCTCTGGCGCGTGATCAACTCGGGTCGCCGGGGATGCCCGGCCGCGTCGGCCTCGTCCGCGGGAGCGCGGGGACTATTCGTCGTGTGGGGACGGCGCGGCGGCCTGGAGTTCGGCGGCGGTCGGCGGGTCGGAGCCGACGCGCGTGCAGGTGATGGCGGCGGCCGTGACGCAGCGGGTGAGCACGCCCGTCAGCTCCTCGGCCGACGACGGCAGCGCGAGCCGGTCGCCGGTCGCGGCGCCGGAGGCCAGGGCGTCCAGCAGGGCGGCCTGGAAGGCGTCGCCGGCGCCGACGGTGTCCTTGACCTCGACGGACGGTGCCGGGACGCGCACATGCGCGTCGGCCGTGAGGGCGAACGCGCCGTCCGCGCCGAGCGTGACGACGACCAGCCGGGCGCCGCGCGCCAGCAGGTCGCGTGCGGCGTGCTCGGCGGTCATGTCCGGGTAGAGCCAGGCCAGGTCCTCGTCGCTGGCCTTGACGACGTCGGCGACCTCGGCGAATCGGTCGCAGGCGGCGCGGTAGGCGGCGCGGTCGCGCTGGACGGCGGGCCGCACGTTGAGGTCGACGGCGACCGCCGTGCCCGGCCGTTCGCGCACCCGGCGGCAGGCGTCCAGCACGTCGGACGCGCCGGGCTCGACCACCAGCGCCAGCGAGCCGGTGTGCAGGACGGCGGTGTCGGCGGGCACGTCCAGCTCCCGCGGATCCCAGGCGGCGAGGAACTCGTACGACGCCGAACCGTCCTCGCCCAGGTAGGCGATGGCCAGCGTGCTGCGCTCGGTGACGCTCGGAGCGCGCCGCACCTCGACGCCGATGGTGTCCAGGTGGGCGCCGATCAGCGTGCCGGGCGGGTCGTCGCCCCAGGTCGTCACGAGGGTGACGGGGCGTTCGAGGCGGTGCAGCCCGACCGCGACGTTCGCCGGGCTGCCGCCGGGCACCGGGAGCACCTGCGCGGCGCCGGCCCTCCAGAGCAGGTCGACGAGCACCTCGCCGACGACGGTCACGCGGCTGCGCATGGTCGTCCTCCGTTCGTGGGTCCCGGCGGGTTGCGGCCGCCGTTGGCAGGCTAGACCGTTCCGCATCCTCTCGCGATTCGAGATAGTTGACATCGACTAATCGGTCGCACATAGTTGTAAGCAACTATTCGCCGAAGCGGGAGGGGACGAGACATGACGACGGTGAAGACCGCGCTGGTCATCGGGGGCGGGATCGCCGGTCCGGCGGCGGCGATGGCGCTGCGGCGGGCCGGGATCGAGGCGGTCGTGTACGAGGCGTACGCGGAGTCGTCGGCCGACGGCGTCGGCGCCATGCTCGGCATCGCGCCGAACGGGATCGAGGCGCTCCGCATCATCGGCGCCGACGAGGCGGTGCGCGCCGTGGGCCAGCCCACCCGCAACATGCTCATGATGGACGGCCGGGGCAGGCGGATGGGCGCGTTCCTCGCTCCGCAGGGGCTGCCGCCGGGGGTCGCGCTGTGGCGGACCGACCTGCACCGGGCGCTGCGCGACACCGCCCTCGCCCAGGGCGTCACGTTCGAGCACGGCAAGCGCCTGGTCGGCGTCGAGGAGAGGCCCGACGGGATCACCGCGCGGTTCGGCGACGGCACGACCGCGACCGCCGACGTGCTGGTCGGCGCGGACGGCATCCGCTCGACCGTCCGCACCCTCATCGACCCGGACGCCCCCGAGCCCGACCACGTCCCGCTGCTGAACTTCGGCGCCGCGGCCCGCACGACCGTCCCCGGCGACCCGGAGAACATGTACTTCGTGTTCGGCAGGCGCGCGTTCCTCGGCTACTGGCCGCAGCTCGACGGCACCACCGCCTGGTTCGTCAACCTCCCGCACCGGGCGCGGACCACGACGGCCGAGGCCCGGCGCACGCCCCCGGACGAGTGGCTGCGCCGGCTGCGCGAGGTCGTCGGCGACGAGACGCCCGGCCGCGACCTGCTCGCCCACACCGACCCGGAGGACCTGATCGTGCTCGGCACCATGGGCATCATTCCGAGCGCGTCGCGCTGGTACCGCGACCGGATGGTGCTGGTGGGCGACTCGGTCCACGCGCCGTCCCCCAGCTCGGGGCAGGGCGCGTCACTGGCCGTGGAGAGCGCCGTCCAGCTCGCCCGCTGCCTGCGCGACCTGCCGGACGTGCCGTCGGCGTTCGCCGCGTACGAGCGGCTGCGCCGTCCCCGGGTGGAGAAGATCGCCGCCCGCGCCGCCAAGACCAACGGCACCAAGGCGCTCGGCCCGGTCGGCACCGCGTTCATGCGGCTGTTCATGCCGATCGCGACCCGCACGTTCCTCAGCGGCGAGAAGACGCTCGGACCCGAGCAGCGCTACCGCATCGACTGGGACGCCCCCGCCGACGCCTCCGCGTTGGTGAACTCCGCCTGAATTCTGATCATGCCCCGCTGCGCCGAGATCGTTCGCCGCGTATCGTCCTGATTGATCGACTTTCGACGGGGATGGGCGGTTCGGTGTCCGGCCCGGGAAGCGAGGACACATGAAGACGGCGTTCCGGGCCCCGGCCCTTCCCGCGGCGGCGATCCTGTTCGCGGGGACGGCTTTCGTTGGAGTGACGGCCGTTCCGGCGCGGGCCGCGGACGACCCGGCGAAGTCCGCCACCCCCGTCCACTCCGCCACGGTGCTGTTCAAAGGCGGCCGCACGGAGTCGCTGAACGGCATCAGCTACCACTCGTTCCGCATCCCGTCGATCGTGCGCACCAAGGCCGGCACGCTGCTGGCGTTCGCCGAGGGACGCGCGTCCAGCAACAAGGACTGGGGCAACATCAACCTCGTCTACAAGCGCAGCATCGACAACGGCGCGACGTGGTCGGGCCTGAAGGAGGTCGTCGGCGCGGGGCAGGGAACCTGGGGCAACCCCACCCCGGTCGTCGACATGCAGACCGGCACGATCTGGATGTTCATGTCGTGGAACCCGGCGGGCTACAGCCAGACAGGCGGCTACGACCCCGACACCGGCACCACCACCACACCGATCACCAAGTGGGGCGACCGCCGCACCTACCTGATGCGCAGCACCGACGACGGCGTGTCGTTCAAGGGCCTGGACGGCACGTCCACCCCCACCGACATGACCGAGACGCTCACCCCGAAGAAGAAGGCCAACGGCGCCGAATGGGCGTGGGACGCGATGGGGCCCGGCAACGGCGTCTACACCCGCGAGGGCCACCTGGTCGTCCCCGCCCAGCACCGCAACATCGTCAGCACCGACCACGGCCAGACGTGGCGGGTGCAGAAACTCGGCGAACAGACCGGCGAGGCCACCATCGCCCAGCTCGCCGACGGCACCCTCTACCGCAACGACCGTCCCACCACGTCCACCTGGGAGACCGCCAAGCGCCGCTGGGTGTCACGCGGCAGCGCCACCGGCACGTTCTCCGCCTTCGCCCCCGACGACACCCTGCTCGACCCCAAGTGCGAGGCGTCGGTGCTGCAGTACAACAACGACGCCCCGGCCCGCACCGTCTTCCTCAACCCGGCCAGCACCGTGCAGCGCGCGGACAAGATGCGCGTGCGTATCAGCTATGACAACGCCCGCACCTGGCCCGTCAGCCGTCCCCTCAGCGACGGCCCGCTGCCCGCCGGGGCCGGCACCGAGGGCGGCTACTCCAGCATGGCCAAGACCTCCGACTACCGCATCGCCGCACTGGTCGAGAGCAACCTCGACACCTCCAGCAACGGCACGTCCTACCGCTCGATCATCTTCCGCAAGTTCAACCTCTCCTGGATCCTCAACGGCGGCTAACCCGCTCGCCAGAGGCGGAGGAGGTCGGCGTCGAGTTCGGCCAGGCGGTTGTCGGCCGGATGGTGATGCGTCGGGACGAAACCGGGCACCTCACCGGTGAGCTCCCCGGTCTTGTGGTCCCAGATCCGCAGGCTGTCCGGGTCGGACGAGTACAGGCGGCGGCCGTCGGCGTGCAGGCGCCCCTCCGGCCCGGCGAACCGCGCGATGCGCGTGCCGGACTCCGCGGAGAAGATCTCCACGCCGGGGATCATCGCCTGGTCGTCGCGGCCGATGCCGCTGATCGCGAAACGCGACTCGTCCAGCCAGCACATCGGGACGTTCCAGTTGTACGGCACCAGGCGCAGGTCGCGGACCGACGCCCCGTCCTCGGACTCGTAGACGTTCTCGTGACGCCATGCGTGCGCGTCCCACAGGCGCGGCAGGCCCACGGGAGCCCAGACCCAGCCGTCCGACGCCATCCATCTGCCGTCGGGGGACGGGCACAGCGTGCCGTAGAAGTAGTCGAGGTAGTGCGGTGTGCGCTTCTTGCCGGGGGGCTCGAACTCGCGCGGGGTGACGTTCTCGCCGGTGGCGGGGTCGGACAGGTCCACCCGGTTCCACCCCGACCCGTGCGCCAGGAGGACCTGGCCGTCGACGCGCGTGAACGCGGCCGGGAACGGGGTCTGCTCCACGTGGTAGTGGCCGCGGTCCAAGCGCATGGGGGTGCGTCCCGTGGACGTTTCGACGACCGTGCCGTACCGCCCGAAGTCCACCACGACCGCCGCGTACGCCCCGTCGGGCGAGGCGTGCAGCCGATACCGGGGGGCGTCGCGCGGGGTCCGCCGGGAGTCCATGTCCGGCAGCCGGACGTCGCAGGTGCCGACGACCTCGCCGGTGTCGGCGTTCCACCGCACCAGCCGTGAGCCGTCGAGCAGCAGCCATTCCCCGGCGCGGTCGGCGACCGGCGCGACGTCCAGCGGAGCGAACGGCAGCCGCCGCACGTCGACCGACCCGTCGACCGGCTCGGGACGGCGGCGCACCTCCGGCTCGCCGACCACCGCGACCACCGCGTCGTCGTCGGCCCTGTCGACGCAGCCCTCGCAGGCGACGATCAGTTCCGGCTGCCCGTCGTCCTGCCCGCAGTCCGCGCAGCACAGGTCGTACTCCACCCCGACACCGCGCAGCACCCAGACCTTGTCGTGGTCGTCGGCCCGCTCGCCCACCAGGTGCCGACAGAGCCTTCGCTCACCGGCATAGGCGACATGTCCACACGGCAACACGTCCATCCCGCCCAGCCTAGGCGCCGCCCCGCCGCCACCGATCAGAAACCGCCATCCCGATCCGGCCTGGCAGCACCGGTCGCAGGCCGCCCAGAGCCGACCGTCGCGGCCGATCGGGCGACCACCGCCGCACATGACCGTCGCACCCGGAGAGGCGTCACCGGCTGCCGTGAAGAGCGATGCCGCAGGACGATAGGTCACGTCACGCCCGGCCGCACCGGTGGAGCGACGACCGTCGTCGCCGTTGCGGCGGACGATGACGGTCCGGTCCGGCCGGGCGGGCGCGTCCGTCGCGGGCGGTCAGAGGCGGCCGTTGCGGTGGAGCGACGACCGTCGTTGCCGTTGCGGCGGACGGCGACGGTCGGGTCCGGCCGGTTGGGCGCGTTCGGCGCGGGGCAGGTCAGAGACGGCCGTTGCGGTGGAGGATGTCGAGGGCGCGGACGGTGGTGTGGCCCCGCCAGTCCAGGACGCCCGCGGGCGAGATCTGGGCGTAGTCGACGATCCAGCCGCCGTCCTCCTGCTGGAGCGAGGCGAGACGGTCCAGGTCGGCCGAGATGACGTCCGGGGCGAACAGCGCGCGTGCCGGACGGTCGGGCAGCGGCGCGAAATCCAGCGGGTGGAGGGTCTCCTCCTCGGTGCCGCCTTCGACGTGCATTCGTCCGTCCTCGGGAATGTGCCGCCGCATGCGCTGGAGGAGTTCGGCGGCCTGCTGCGGGTGCGTGTCGTGCACCGCGTCCAGGAAACGGACGACGAACGCCAGCACGTACGCGTGGGGCGTCTCGTCAAGGGACGAAATCGTGTCCAGGCAGTAGCGGGTGGCGCGCTCCAGCCACGGGTGCCCGGCCACGGCCGGATCGTGGATGGCGACGCGGTGGGCGGCGGCAGCGGTCACCGACGTGATCTGCAACGAGGACACCGTGGGATCGGCGCCCGCCCACCAGGGCGCCGTACCGGCGGTGGTGGACAGCGGCAGAACGAAAGGCAGGCCCCCGTCCGGCAGCGTGACCGCCTCCAGCCAGTCGCACAACGCGCCGGCCTGCGGGGACGTGGCCGGAGCGATGTCCTCGAACACCTCGAAGGCGTGCAGCGCCGCCCCGGGCTGGCTCTCGGGCGCACGCAGGTCCGGCTCCAGCCCCCACCCGTAGCCGCCGTCCGCGTTCCGGTACCCGTCGAGGGCGGCGAGCACGGGGGCGGGATCGCCGGTCTCGGACGTCAGCAAGTCGAAACGGCGGCGGTCCAGGACACGCGCATGCGTGGCCATGAACGCGCCGGCCGCGGAAACATCGATGGTCATGCCCACAGCATGCTCTGGCCGAGGCCGCGAGATCTTGTAGGAAACGGTCACGGTCTGCATGCGATGGGCTCGTGAGCCGGGCCGGGCGGACGTGCCGGTATGGTGCGCGCCGTGTCCGACGAATCGATGCTGAAACGCCTGCGAAGCGATCCGGCGGCCGTCGATCTCCTGGCGGGGGTGTTCGAGTTCGACGTGTCGCGCACCGCTCCCGTCGAGCCGGTGCGGTTGGCCTCGGGCGCGAAGCTCGACGTCATCGCCGGCGACGGCGCGGGAGGCTCCTACTTCCTGTGTGGAGAGGGCGGCCGCCGTCCGGTCCTGTACGCCACGTCCGAAGGGCAGGCCGGCCTGATCGCGGCGGACCTGACGGCCGTCATGGAGTTGATCGTCGGTGCGCCGTTCTGGCGGGACTGCCTGAAGTTCTCGGCGGGCGGGCGGTTGGAGGAGATGCGCTCGGCCGCCCTGCGCTGCGAACCGGAACTCGTTGAGGACACCCCCGATATCGAGGAGCGGCAGGCCCGGCTGCGCGCGACCTTGGGGCTCGGCCGAACCCCGGTGGGGGCGCTGCTCACGGCATTGCACGCGGCTGTGACGGCCACGGCACCGGACTTCGTGCTGCTCGGCCCAGAGGGTGATGAGTACGAATCGCTGTGCAACACCTTCCGGGTCAGCGACAACCCCGCCTGGCGCTGACGCTCGTGAACGGGCCTCCGCGCCAGGTGCGGGCCGCCCGGCCGGCCGAGGCCGTGTACGTGCTGCGGACGGGTCGTTCGCCCCTCGGGCGGTCAGGGCTTCCGGGCGACGCCGCCGAACGAGTCGATCGGCTGGAGGTTCTCGATCTGGGGGAAGTCGGGACGCCACAGCGGCGTGGAGACGACGCCCGGTTCCACCAGTTCCAGACCCTCGAACAGGGACTCGATGAACTCGGGCGTCCGGGCGTGGTACGGCACCGTCCCGGCCTCGGCGCACAGCCGCAGCGCCTCGCCGCGGGCGGTGGCCTCGGCGGGCGTCCACTCGTCGACGCCCAGCACGTTGGTGCCGTCGTTGACGGACACGTAGCTGCCGGACGGCAACGCGTCGACCAGGCGCCGCACGACGCCCCGGGGGTCGTCCTCGTCGGGCACGTTGCCGACGATGCCGAGCAGCAGCAACCCGATCGGCTCGGTGAAGTCGAGAACGGCCCCCGCCTGCTCGATGATCGTCTCAGGACTGCGGATGTCGGCCTC
>NZ_BAAAZG010000044.1:0-1774 GCF_039536785.1 Actinomadura miaoliensis | reverse complement strand
GACGAGCGGGTCGTTGTCGACGTACACGACCCGGCTCTCGGGGGCGTCCCGCTGGGCCACCTCGTGGGTGTTGTCGACCGCCGGGAGCCCGGTGCCGATGTCGAGGAACTGCCGGATGCCCTGGCCGGTCATGAAGTGCACCACCCGGACCAGGAAGGCGCGCGACTGCCGGGCGACGTCGGCGATCTCCGGATACACCTCCATGATCTTGTCGCCGACCTCGCGGTCGACCGGGTAGTTGTCCTTTCCGCCGAGCCAGTGGTTCCACAGCCGGGCCTGGTGGGGCCGCGTGATGTCGATGGGAGCGGCGGACCTGGACGACGTGCTCTTGTCGGTCATGACGACCTTTCGGACTCCGTGACAACCCTCGACAGTCACCGTAATTCGGGGCCGAAGTGGCGGAGAAGGGCAAACCGAAGATCGTCCACCATCGGCCGCGCCATCACCCGGGGCGCCCTGCCGAGGTCAGACCCGCGGACCGGTGTAGCGCAGGATCCACAGCCCCTGGTTCTTGTCGGAGATGTAGATGTAGCCACGGCGGTCCACGACGACGTCCTCGGTCTGCAGGACCAGGTCGCCCTCGGGCATGGGGCCGTACCGGCGCGTCGGCTCCGGCGGGACGAAGTAGCCGACCTCGCGCGGCAGCCGCACGTTCGACACGTCGTACACCCGCAGCCCCGCGTTGAAGTGCGCGATGTAGAACAGGTTGCCCTGCCGCTGCACGTCGGGATGGTGCTGGTGGTGGTTGATGTTGTGCGGACCGCTCCAGCCGCCCCGCGTGGCGAAGTCGTCGTAGGGGGCGTCGTCCGGCGGCACCGGCGAGGGGAACGTCGACAGCAGCCAGGGCTCGGCCGGGTCGGAGATGTCGATGATGGACGCGTGCGGCGCGGGCCCCTTCCCGTACGACACGTCCTCGGAGTTGGCGAACGCGATCCCGCGTCCCGGCAACGGCAGGACGCCGTGCACACCGAACCGCGAATGGAACGGCGGACTGAAACTGAGCCCCCCTACGCGCCGGGGACGAGACACATCGGATATGTCCAGCACCACCAGCCCCGCCCCGCCATAGGGCAGGTAGACGTGGTTCCCCACCGGGTACGCCGGACCGTGCAGGGAGACGTCACCGGCAGTGCCGCAACAGAACCCGTGCGAGTGCGGACGTTCGGTCGTCTTCTCCTTGGGCTCGCCGTCCTTCTGCCCCGGCACCCACCAGCGCCCCACCTCGCGTGGACGCGACCGGTCGGCGATGTCGAGGATGACGTAGATGTTGCCGGTGAAGCCCTCCAGCCCGGCGGCCAGGTGGACGTAGCGTCCGCCCGGATACAGGTTGCGGTGCGTGCCCGTCCCCCCGGTGCGGTAATGGCTGAGGCGGCGCGGCCGGACGGGATCCTCGATGTCCCAGATGTAGAGCCCGTCCTCGAAGTCGGCCGACGGGTCGCCGCCGAAGTTCGGGAAGACCTTCTCCAGCGCGGTCACCATCGTGTCGCCGTGCAGGTCCACCTGGAGCGTCCAGGTGCCGGCCGGCCCCGGAACGAACGCCACGACCTCCGGACGACGCGGGTCGGTGACGTCCACGACACTCCACCCGCTGTGCCAGAAATGCCCGGTGTAGAGGTACCAGCGCCCCTCCACCTCCCGGATCGCCATCTTGAACGCGGGCCGATGGTCCAGATCGCTGTAGCCGACCGCCTCCACGTTGTGCGCGTACGCCCCACGCGGCGGCCGCGCCGTCCTCTCGGCCGCCGCCGCGCTCCGCGCGCCCCCGACCGCCGCG
>NZ_BAAAZG010000043.1:0-66466 GCF_039536785.1 Actinomadura miaoliensis | reverse complement strand
GCGCCGCCACCCGGTTCGGGCCGGTCGCGCGGCGGCTGGCGCTGGCGCTGTCGGGCATCGGCGTGGCGTATCCGGCGCCGCACGGCGCGCACCGGCTGACCGGCCGCCGCGCGCCCGACGTCCGGCTCGCCGGCGCGCCCGGACGGCTGTACGAGGCGCTGCGCGACGGGCGGTTCGTGCTGGTCGCCGCCGCCAACGACCCGGCCGTGACGTACCTGACGACCAAGCTGTGGGCCGACCGGGTGTGCTGCGCGCCCGCCGGCGGCGCGACCCGCACCAGCGCGCTGGTCCGTCCCGACGGATACATCGCGTGGGCGTCCGACGAGACCTCGCCCGACCTGCGCGCCGCAGCGATCCGCGAGGCGCTGGCCCGCTGGTGCGGGCCGCCCGCCGAGCACGTCCCGCACGCGCGGCCGCCCGGCCCCGTCGGCCCTCAGCCCGAGCGCACCCCGGGCGGGCGCGGGGGCTGACCCGCACGCGCGTGTGAGAAGCGTGCGGGCCCCGGAGCGNCCGTCCGGTCAGAAGCGGTGGCGTTCGCGGCCGAGGCCGAGGGCCTCGCCCACGTCGGCCATGTTCTCGTACTCGCGGTCGGGCAGCCGCTCCAGCATCGACATGATCGCGTCGGTGGCGTGCCCCGCGGCGGCGTGGTCGATCAGCTCGCTCCGCGACGCCGGGTAGCGCACCCCGAGCAGGGACTGCGCCACGGCGCTGCGCGCCTGCACGTCCTCGGGGTCCATTCCGGGCGGCGACCCCGGCGGCACCGAGGTGCCCCGGGACGTGGGGTCGTGTCCGAGGTCGTCGGACACCGGCTCCGGCTGCCGCCACTCCTCGGCGTGGGTGGGCCCGCCGCCGCGCACCATGCCCTCCGTCTCGTGGCCCATCTCGTCGTCCAGCTTCGGGCCGTGCTTGCCGGTCTTGTCGCCCTCAGGCATGGTCGTTTCCTCCGTTCCCATCGATCCAGGAGATCTCGGGTCGCTTGGCCAGGTAGTCCCCGGCGTCGGCCGGGTCCAGCGGGTCCGGCATCGGGTACACGCGCCGCACCCGCGCCAGCTCCCGGTGCGCGCGGGCGAACACGGCGAAGTCGCGCGGGAACGCCCGCTCGTCCACGCCGGTGAACACCCCGATCTTGCGGGCCCGGTCCAGGACGCGCCGCCAGTCCTCGATCGGCGCCAGCCCCACCGACTCCACGCCGTGCGAGAACAGCGTCAGCCGGATCTCGTCGAACGGGTCGGCGCCGTCGAGGTAGTCGGCCAGCGCGGCCCGGGACGGCTCGGTGCCGAACAGCAGCCAGAACGGCACCGACCCGGTGCGCAGCGTCCACCACGGCTCCACCAGCAGGAACGACTCCGCCAGCAGCCGCCCGTCGGGCACGCCGCGGTCGCGGTACCAGTCGCGGTACAGGTCGGCGACGGCCGGGCTGAGGTCCTCCGGCTCGCCGAACCGCAGCCGCTTCCAGTCCGCCCCCTCCGGCAGGGCGTCGGCGAGGGAGCGCAGCAGGGAGTCCTGGAAGCCCCACTCGGCCTCCGGGGCGTCGGTGTCGGGCTCGGGCGCCTCCCAGCGGCGGTACGGGGACCCGTACCGGGCCAGGTAGTCGGCGACGCGCGGCCCGCCCTCGTGGAACTCGCGCGGGGTGGCGCCGCCGGGCGCGCCGTTCTGGAACCAGTACCGCTCGCCGACCCGCGTGACCGGCCAGCGCAACCCGCATTCCACCGTGACGACCGTGCCGCCCGGCGCCAGCCGCTCCTTCAGGAACCGCCGGTACGCCTCCGGCATGCGGTGCCACTTGACACGGAAGTACGACATGCCCGACACCATCAGGCGGTCCTGGTTGGCGTCGTGCATGTGGTGCAGTTCCAGGTCGGTGTTGGCGTCCAGCAGGGCCCGGCCCGCGTCCAGGTGCGTGCGCATCGCCCGGGCCGGCTCGTCGGGACGCCCGTCGCGCCGCCGCACCGGGATCAGCAGCGTCTGCGGCAGCCACGGCGCGTCCAGCGCCGCCGCCAGGTGGATCATCGCGCCGTTCGACGAACCCACGAAGATCACCGGGTACCGGCGGCACGGGTAGTGGCCGGCGACCCACTCGGCGAGCCGGTCGGAGCGCACGTCCCCGAGCCGGTCGGCCGCCACCGCCTCCATCCGGCCGCTGGCCGCGTACGCCTTCTCCTGCACGCGGCGCGGCAGCCGGTTGCCCACGCCCAGCACCGCGGACAGCACCGGCTCCAGTGCGGCCGGATACCGTCCCAGCAGCGGCGCGTCCTGCCCGTGCAGGAACTTGCCGAGGACTCGCAGCATGCCGGTGGCCGAGTCGAAGTCGGCCACCGTCCTGCCCGGCGGCAGCGCCCTGACCCTTCTGGCGCGCTCAGCCGACACCGGCCGCCTCCTTCGGCGCCGTCTCGCGCAGGAAGCCCTCCACGAGACGGGCCAGCGCGTCCGGCCGCCGGTAGGGGACCATGTGCGGCGAGCCGGGGACGACGGCGAGCCGCGCGTCGGGCACCAGCCGCGTGACCTCCTCGGTCCACGCCTGCGGCACGATCGCGTCGTGCTCGCCGCGCACCACCAGGGCCGGCACGTCCACGCGGGGCAGCCGGTCCTCCAGCGGGTCGCGCAGCGACTCGGCGAACGCCGCCAGCATGCGGCGTGTGCCGCAGTCGCGGTAGTCGGCCAGGTTGAGCGGGAACATCCGCGGGTCCTCGCGCACGGTGTTGCGCAGCCAGCGCCGCAGCGTCGCCCGCCACGTGCGGGCGTGCGGGTCGGCCGTCGGGCCCGCCAGCACCAGCGACCGCACGTGCCGCCGGTGCCGCACCGCCACGTCCACGGCGATCTGGCAGCCGAACGACGAGCCCAGCAGGCACACCGGCGGCAGGTCCACGGCCGCGAGCCATCCCGCCAGGGCGTCGCCGAGCGCGCGGAGCGACGGCGGCTCCGGCGGGGCGGGGCTGCGGCCGAAACCGGGCAGGTCGACCGTCCAGACGCGGACGCGCTCGCCCAGCGCCCGTACCAGCGGCATGTGCGGACGGCTCGACACTCCCGCGCCGTGCACGCACACCACCGGCGGCAGGCCCGCGTCCGGGCCCGCGCACCACGCCGCCATCGCGCGGCCTTCCACGGCCACGGCGCGTCGTCGTACGGACACCTCGTTCACGGTCTGAGGCGTTCCCCAGCCAGGCCGCCTAAACGGGACGACGATCACAGCTACCGTGGGCGGCATGCTGCCACCCGCCGCCCTCGGCGTCGTCCGCACCGTGGTGTCCCTGCTCGTCGACGGCCGCCACGAGGAACTGGAGACCCTCACCGAGGGGCGCCGCCTGAGCGCGGCGCGGACCGAGCGCGCCGTCCGGGAGTACGGAGGCGACCTGATCTCCCCGCCCGACGAGGCGTTCGCCGACGCCGACGTCCGCGAGTCGGAGGACGGCACCGGCTACACCGTCGCGATGCCCCTGTGGACGGCCCAGGAGGGCCGCTGCCGCCTGGAGGTGCGGCTCACGCTGAGGGAGGTCGCCGAGGACGTCTGGACGGTCCAAATCGACGCACTCCGCGTCCCCTAGGCCCCAGGTCACCTGGGGGCCGCGGCCGGGATCCGGCGCGTACAGGCGGGGGCCGCCCGGGAGACATCCGGCCGTGATCACCTACTGGGGCGATTGCTCCGGACATGTCCGCGAAAGGACTGACATGCCCCTCACCTCCCTTACGGGTGGCGCGCCCCGGCGCGTCCGCCTTTCCCTCCTGAGCCTGTTTGCCATCCTGGTGGTCGTGGTCTCCAGCGCGGTCACCGTGACGGCGTCCGGCCCCGCCTCGGCCGGGGACGCGCGGCTGCGCGTCATGACCTACAACATCCGGCTGGACGCCGACGCGCCGCCCCGCGACTGGGCCTCCCGCCTGCCGCTGATGAAGCAGGTGCTGCGCGAGCAGCAGCCCGACCTGCTGGGCGTGCAGGAGGCGCTGTGGCGGCAGATGCGCGACCTGGACGCGGCGCTGCCCGCGCACGACTGGATCGGCATGGGCCGCCAGGGCGGCACCCGCGACGAGTTCTCGGCGATCTTCTACCGCAAGGACCGCTTCGAGGTCCTGGACTTCGACCACTTCTGGCTGTCCGACACCCCGCTGGTCATCGGCTCGGCCACCTGGGGCAACACCATCACCCGCATGGTCACCTGGGCCAAGTTCCGCGACCGCCGCACCGGCCGGGTGTTCTACCACGTCAACACCCACTTCGACCACCAGTCGCAGAACGCCCGCGTCAAGAGCGCCGAGCTGGTGCTGCGGCGCGTGCGCGGCTTCGAGGCGGGCGTCCCGGTCGTGCTCACCGGCGACTTCAACGTGGCCGCCGGGAAGAGCGACCCGTACTCCATCCTCACCGGCGCCGACGCCTTCGCCGACACCTGGGAGACGGCCGAGCGGCGCGGCCCCGCCTCCAACACCTTCGGCGGCTGGAAGCCGCCCGTGCCGGGCGGTGACCGCATCGACTGGATCCTGTCGCGCGGCACGGTCCGCACCCTCTGGACCGAGATCGACACCTACGAGAAGAACGGTCAGTACCCGTCCGACCACTATCCGGTCGTCGCCCACATGATCGTGGGCTGACCTCGCCCGGAAGACGTCGGCCCCCGCACCGCGCGGCCCCGCCGGGCCATATGTTGGGGGCCGACGTCCATCGTAAGGAGCGAGGCGTGGCCGCACACATGACCCCCGAGGAGTTCCGCCGGTACGGCAGGCAGGTCGTCGACTGGATCGCCGACTACCAGGAGAAGATCGAGACCTATCCGGTGCTGTCGCAGGCGCGGCCGGGCGACGTGCTGGCGACGCTGCCCGTGCACCCGCCCGAGGAGGGGGAGGGGTACGAGAACGTCCTGGCCGACCTCGAACGCGTCGTCATGCCGGGGATCACGCACTGGCAGCACCCCTCGTTCTTCGCCTACTTCCCGGCCAACGCCAGCGGTCCGGCGATCCTGGGGGACCTGCTGTCGGCCGGGCTCGGCGTGCAGGGCATGCTGTGGGCGACCAGCCCGGCCTGCACCGAGCTGGAGACCCGCATGGCCGACTGGATGGCCGAGCTGCTCGGCCTGCCCGCCAGGTTCCGCAGCGACGGCCCCGGCGGCGGGGTGATCGAGGACTCGGCGTCCAGCGCCGCCCTGGTGGCGATCCTGGCCGCGCTCGAACGCGCCGGCGACGGACGCGCCGGACGCGACGGCCTCACCGGGCGGCACACGCTCTACGTCAGCTCGCAGACGCACTCGTCCCTGGAGAAGGCCGCCAAGATCACCGGTATCGGCATGGCCGGGGTGCGGACGGTGGACGTCGACCCGGCGACCCTGGCGATGGACCCCGCGCGGCTGGACGCCATGATCGCCGAGGACGTCGCCGCGGGCGCGGTGCCCACGCTGGTGTGCGCGACCGTCGGCACCACGTCCACCACCGCGATCGACCCGGTGGCCGCCGTCGGCGAGGTGTGCCGCCGGCACGGCGTCTGGCTGCACGTCGACGCCGCGTACGCGGGCGTGGCCGCCGTCTGCCCCGAACTGCGGTGGCTGAACGACGGCCTGGCCGAGTACGCCGACTCCTACGCCACCAACCCGCACAAGTGGCTGCTGACCAACTTCGACTGCAACCTGCTGTGGGTGGCCGACCGCGAACCGCTGGCGGGGGCGCTGTCGATCCTGCCGGAGTACCTGCGCAACCAGGCCACCGAGTCCGGCGAGGTCATCGACTACCGCGACTGGCAGATCCCGCTCGGCCGGCGGTTCCGCGCGCTGAAGCTGTGGTCGGTGATCCGCTGGTACGGCGCCGAGGGGCTGCGCGAGCACATCCGCACCGGCGTGGCGCTGGCGCAGCGGCTCGCCGGGTGGATCCGCGACGAACCCGGGTTCGTGCTGTTCGACCACCACCCGCTGAGCCTGGTGTGCTTCCGCCCGGCCTGGGACGGCCTGCCCGAGGACGAGGCGGACGCGGCGACGCTGCGCCTGATGGAACGGCTCAACGCGTCCGGCGACCTCTACCTCACCCACACCAAGGTCGGCGGGCGGGTGCTGCTGCGCATGGCGATCGGCGCCCCCGCCACGCGGGAGGAGCACGTGCGGGCCGCGTGGCGGCGGATCGTCGAGGAGACCCGCGCGATCGGGCGGGACCGGGCGGCTCAGTAGGCGGCGGTGCCGCCGTCGACGCTGATCGCCGCGCCGGTGATGCCGCCGCCCTCGTCCGAGGCCAGCAGCACGGCGACCGCCGCGACCTCCTCCACGGTGGTGGGCCGCTTGAGGGACGACTCCTGGGCGAACAGGTCCACCATGCCCTCGTAGGTCAGGCCCATCGCCGCGGCGGCCGCCGGGCCGGTCTCGCGGACGACGTCGGTGATGACCAGGCCCGGGCAGATGGCGTTGACGGTCACACCGGACTGGCCCACCTCGCGCGCCACGCTCTTGGTGAGGCCGTTGACGGCGTGCTTGGCCGCCACGTACGGGCCGATCCCCGGCTTGCCGTGCTTGCCCTCCACCGAGGAGATGTTGATGATCCGGCCGTGCCCGCGGGCGGTCATGTGCGGCAGCGCCGCGCGGGTGGCCCAGAACGTCGAGTACAGGTTCCAGCGCAGCACCAGATCCCACTCCTCGTCGGTGGTCTCGGCGACCGGCGCCGGGTCGGAGGACCCGCCGGCGTTGTTGACCAGCACGTCGATGCGCCCGTACCGGGAGACGGTCTCGTCGATCAGCCGCTCCACGTCGGCCTTGCGGGTCACGTCTCCCGGCACGAAGGCCGCGCGGTCACCGGCGTCCAGTTCCTTGAGCGTCCGCTCGCCCTTCTCGGGGCTGCGCCCGTTCAGCACGACCGTGGCGCCCTCCCGCAGGAACGCCTCGGCGATGCCCTTGCCGATGCCGCGGGTGCCGCCGGTGACGGCCGCGACCCTCCCGTCCAGCCTCATGCCCGATCTCCGTCCTCAGATTTGCAGCACACCCCCCGAGACGCCCCCGACTAAAGATCAACTTTACGGGGGGCGTCAACGTCGTGTGCGCCACATGTGAGGAACGGGCGGCCAGGCGGGAGGGCCGCGCGGGTCAGCCGATGCGCAGGGCGCGCAGGAAGCGGCGCGTCAGCGACAGCCGCGCCTCCTGCTGCTCCGCCTCGCTCTCCGTCCGCGCCTCGGCGCCGGTGGACGGGGCCGGCGCGGCGCCGTCGGACGCCGGGGCGGCGCGCCACTCGGCCAGCTCGTAGTGCACCGGCAGCGAGCGCAGGCTGCGCATCAGCGGGGACGACCGCCACGGCAGCTGGTCGGGCGGCAGCGCCAGCCGCAGCATGGAGAACCGCTCGAACAGCCGTCCCACCGCGATCGTGGTGATGGTGGTGGCCAGGTCGCGGGCCACGCAGGCGTGCGGGCCCGCGCCCCACGCCACGTGCGCCCGCGAGCTGTAGACCGAGTCGGGCGTCTGGCCGCCGGCGAACGCCGGGTCGCCGTGCGCGGCCGCGACCGACAGGATGACCGGGTCGCCCGCCGCGATGGTGTACCGGCCCATCCGCACGTCCGTGCGGGGGAAGCGGAGGGTCAGGTTGGCCATGGGCGGGCTGGCGAGGGCGGCCCGGTTGACCGCCTCCTGGATCATCCCGGCGGAGACGCTGTCGCGCGCTCCGGACTCCCCGCCGATGACCTCCAGCACGGTCCCGGTGATGAGCGTCCCGCAGTAGTCGCCGACCAGCGCGACCACCATGAACAGCTCGCGGGTCATCTCCTCGACGGTCAGGTCGGGCGCCGCGGCGGCCATGTGGCCGGGCAGGTCGTCGCCGGGCCGCGCCTTCGCCCGCGCGCACAGGTCGCGCACGGCGGCCAGCAGCCGCGCCTGCGCCTCGGCCGCGTCCGGACCGGCGTCCACCAGGCGCCACATGTCCATCAGCAGTTCCTCGCCCCGGCCGTCGGTGAAGCCGAGCAGCCGGTTGCTGATCATCAACGGCAGCGGGCGGGCGTACTGCGCCGCCAGGTCCGCCAGGCCGGCGCGGCCGCTGCCCTCGCCCAGCACCGTGATCAGGTCGTCGGCGTACTGCGAGATGGCGTGCTCCAGCTCGCGCGCCTGCGGCCGGCCGCGTTCCTGGAACGGCTGCAGCCCCGCGATCCACGCACCGCGCAGCCGCGACAGCTCGGCGCCGTCGCGGAAGATCGAGTTGTCGGCCTGCATGGCGGGCATCAGCGGCCAGTCCGCCGGGACCCGGCCCTCGGTGTAGGCGCGCCAGTTGTCCAGGCGCTTGCTCCAGACGTCGCGCGGGTCCCGCAGGATGTCCAGCACCTGCGGGTATCCGATGACCAGCCAGATGGGCACGCCGAGCACGTCGACCGGGGCGACCGGCCCGTGCGCGGCGCGCAGCCGTTCGTAGTAGAAGGTCGGACGCTGTTCGTAGTCGCGGCAGATCAGCGGCTCGACGGCGAGCGATTCCAGTGGCGGATGGGCCTCGGCCCGGGGCGTCGCGTGGTTCATCGCGAGCACTCTAGACGAACGAACCCATCGTGATCAGTAGTTACAAGGAACACGCCGGACATTGGGTGCGAAGCGCCCAAGTGGCGTGTCCGGCCCGGTCCGGCGGAGCGTCCGGGACGCGGACGTGCGAGGCTGGAGGCGCCCCGGAGCGGGGCGTGTACGAGATCGGAGGTCGGCATGACCGGCTCGCCAGCGGAACCAGAGGCGAACGAGGACGATCTGAAGCGGCGCTTCAAGGAGGCGCTGGACCGCAAGCGGGACGAGGCCCGCGAGCGGCACGGCACGAGCGGGGGCGGCGGGCCGAAGGTCCGCGGCACCCACGGCCGCGCCGACGGGCGCCGCCAGTTCCGCCGCAAGAGCGGCTGACGCGCCGGCCGGCGGCGGCCTCCCCGGGCCGCCGCCGGACCAGGTGTCAGCTCTTGTAGAGCTGCTCGGCGTACCGCGGCCCGTAGTAGCGCTCCAGCTGCTCCAGGGACTCCTCGGTGTCCTGGACGCTCTTGACGATGTGGGCGTGCGAGGGCAGCGCGTCCGGCTCCCAGGTGCCGGGCTGCCACAGCTGCGAGCGCAGGAACGCCTTGGGGCAGTGGAAGAAGATCTGCTCGATCTCCACCACCAGCGCCAGGTCGGGGCGGTGCCCCTTGACGACCATCTCGCCGAAGAACGGCGCGTCGCGCACCAGCCGGGCGCGCCCGTTGATGCGCAGCGTCTCGGTCCGGCCGGGCACCAGGTAGATCAGTCCGACGTGCGGGTTGGCCAGCACGTTGCGGAAGCCGTCGACCCGCCGGTTGCCGGGGCGGTCCGGGACGGCGATGGTGGCGTCGTCGATGACGTGGGTGAAGCCGGGCGGGTCGCCCTTGGGGGACACGTCGCAGGAGCCGTCGGCGTCGCTGGTGGCGACCAGGCAGAACGGCGAGCGCGCCAGCCATTCGCGGTCCCAGTGGTGCAGCCGCGTCCGCTCCTTGGTGACGGCCCGCGGCTTGGGCGGGCCCACCAGGGCGCGCAGCTCGTCCTCCGAGGTGATCTCCACGAACCCGTCCCGCATCGCGTCCTCCGTTCCAGGGGACCGCCAGCGTACTGCGGCCGGGGTGGACAGCGGCGCCCGCCTCCCGATAAATCTTAGAGCTAAGATTAATTTCCCCGGCTGATGGGAGGTTGCGGTGCGTCCGACGTACCCCGACGAGGTCCTGGTGGGCGGACGGCCCCGGCGCGGCGCGGGCGAGACGCTGGTCACCCGCGACCCCGCGACCGGCGCGGAGCTGGCCCGGCTGCACGCCGCCTCGCCCGCCGACGTCGACGATGCCGTCCGGGCGGGCGCCGCGGCCGCCGCCGACCCGGCCTGGCGGGACCTGCTGCCGCACGAGCGGGCCCGCCTGCTGGTGCGCGTCGCCGACCTGATCGCCGAGCGCGCCGAGGAGCTGGCCGCCCTGCAGACCGCCGACACCGGCAAGTCGATCAACGAGACGCGGGCGCTGGTGGCCAGCGCGCAGGGCACCTTCCGGTACGTCGCCGCCGCGCTGGAGACCATGGAGGGCGCGCTCACCCCGCCGCGCGGCCCGTACCTGACCATGAGCGTGCACGAGCCGATCGGCGTGGTCGGCGCGATCACCCCGTGGAACTCGCCGATCGCCAGCGACGCGCAGAAGGCCGCCCCGGCGCTGGCCGCTGGGAACGCGGTGCTGCTCAAGCCCGCCGAGCAGGCCCCGCTGGTCTCGCTGGCGTTCGGCCGCCTGCTGGTGGACGCCGGGCTGCCGCCCGGCCTGGTGTCGGTGCTGCCCGGGCCCGGCGCGGTCACCGGCGCGGCGATCGTCCGCCATCCCGGCGTCGGCAAGGTCTCCTTCACCGGCGGCACCGCCACCGGGCGCGCCATCGGCGCCGTCGCCGCCGACAAGATCATGCCGGTGTCGCTGGAACTGGGCGGCAAGTCGCCCACCATCGTCTTCCCCGACGCCGACCGCGAGCAGACGCTGGCCGGGCTGATGTTCGGGATCTTCTCCTCGTCCGGGCAGAGCTGCGTGGCCGGGTCCCGGGTGTTCGTGCACGCCTCCGTCTACGACGAGGTGCTCGACGAGCTCGTCGCCCGCACCCGCGAGCTGCGCGTCGGCCCGGGCACCGACCCCGCAACGCAGGTGGCGCCGCTGGTCACCCACGAGCACCGGGACAGGGTCGCGGCCATGGTGGAGCGGGCCGTGCGCGACGGCGCCCGGCTGCGCTGCGGCGGCCGCGTCCCGGACGGCCCCCGCTACGAGCGCGGCGCCTACTACCTGCCGACGATCCTGGACGGCGTCGCCAACGACGCGGCGATCTGCCAGGAGGAGGTCTTCGGGCCGGTGCTGGTCGCGCTGCCGTTCACCGACGAGGACGACCTGGTCGCGCAGGCCGACGCCACCGTGTACGGGCTGGCCTGCGGCATCTGGACCCGCGACTACCGCACCGCCTGGCGGGTGGCGCGCCGCGTCCAGGCGGGCACCGTGTGGATCAACACCTACAAGCAGTTCAGCATCTCCACGCCGTTCGGCGGCGTGAAGGAGAGCGGCCTCGGCAGGGAGAAGGGACGCGACGGCATCCTGGCCTACACGCGCCAGAAGAGCGTCTACTGGGGCCTGGACGAGGCCCCGCTGCCCTGGGCGAACGCCTGACGTACGAAAGACGAGGGCCGCGGGACGCCGACGCGTCCCGCGGCCCTCGCCCTGTGCGGTCACTCACCTCACGGGTTGAGCTCCTCCAGGGTCTTGCCGCGAGTCTCGACGGCGAAGTACGTGGCCGCCATCCCCACCAGCGCCACCACCGCCAGGATCAGGAACACGCCCGCGATGCCGGCGCCCGCGCCGATCAGCGCACCGGTGATCGTGGGGCCGAGGATCACGCCGATGCGGTTCCACGACCCGCCGAAGGCCACGCCCAGGGCCCGGTTGCGCGTCGGGTACAGCTCGGGCGTGTACAGGTAGAGGCTGATGTTGGCGGCGAAGTTGAACGCCGAGGCGATGGAGGCGAACAGCGCGACCTGGGCGCCGGACGTCGCGCCCAGCAGCGCCAGGACGGCCAGCACCACCGCCGAGCCCGCCAGCCCGCCGCCGATCACCGCGCGGCGGCCCAGCCGGTCCACCAGCAGCGCCGCGCACAGGCAGCCGAGGAACCCGGCGACGGTGCTGAGCTGGTTGTACTTCAGCGCGGTGCCCAGCGGCACCTCGTACACCTTGGTGTAGATGGTGGGCAGCCAGGAGCTGATGGAGTAGTTGACGAAGTAGCCGCAGAACCACAGCACCGAGATGACCGTCGTGCGGCGCAGGTAGATCCCGGTGAACAGGTCCCGCAGCGAGCCGCGCGGCGCGGCGGCGGTGAACGCCGCCGGGTCGGCGGGGGCGGGCAGCGGCCGTCCGGTGGCACGTTCCACCTCGTCCTCGATGCGGCGCATGGTGCGCTCGGCGTCGGCGTCGCGGCCCCGCGCCGCCAGCCAGCGCGGCGACTCGGGCACCCGGCGCTGCAGCAGCACCACCAGCAGCGCGGGCAGCGCACCGATCGCGAACATGGCCCGCCAGCCCATGTTCGGCACCACCCAGGTGGCCAGCACCGAGGCCGCCATCAGCCCGGCGGGGAACACCAGCTCGTACAGCAGCACGAACCGGCCCCGGTGCCCGGCGCGGGCGATCTCGTTGATGTACGTCGCGGCCACCGGCACCTCGCCGCCGATGCCGAGCCCCTGGACGAACCGCAGCAGGAGGAACACCGCGAAGCCCGGGGCGAACACGATCCCCAGGGAGGACAGCGCGGTCAGCGCCACGCACAGCACGACCATGCGCACCCGGCCGATCCGGTCGGCCAGCCGCCCGGCGACCAGCGCTCCGACCAGCATGCCGACCGAACCGCCGGTCACGGTGAGCGTCTGCTGCAGGCCGGACAGGTGCCACTCGCGGCTGATCACCGGCAGCGCCGAGGCGATCAGCAGCTGGTCGAACGCCTCGAAGAAGGTGACCACGCCGATCAGCGTGCGGACCTTCAGATGCCAACGGGAGGTCGGCAGCCGCTCGATGCGCGCGGCGACCGACGCCGCGACGCCGCCCGGGGACGCCGGCGGCGCGGGGGACGCAGTAGTCATGGGGGGCTCCTCGCATGCCCGGCGGCCCGCCGGGGAGGGCGGACCGCGCTCGGGACCGTTCGCCCAGAAGCTGGGGTCGAAGGTGACCCTAGACACACGTAATCTTGGCGGTCAACTACTTAGCACCAAGATTTATGCCGGGGAAACGGGCGGCCTTGATCAAAAATCCGCTGGTGAGACCCTCGGGTGTTCATCGCGAAGCCTTGCGGCCAAGGGGCTGGACGTTCACTGGCGCCGGCGGCGGCCCGTGGTCGCCGCGCGGGGGTTATTCGGCGGCGCGGCCGGGCGCGGTGTCGGAGGTGTCGCCGAGCTCGGCGACCTCGAGGGAGCGTTCGAGACGGCTGAGCAGGCGGGCGAGCTGGCGCTGCTCGGTCTCCGACAGGCCCGCCAGCATGCGGCGCTCGTTGGCGAAGTGGTCGGCCACGGCGCGGTCGATGACGGCCAGGCCCTCGTCGGTGAGGCGGGCGTGCACGACGCGGCGGTCGTCGGGATCGCGCTCGCGCACCACCAGCCCGGCCTTCTCCAGGCGGTCCAGGCGCAGGGTGATGCCGCCGGTGCTGAGCAGCGAGATCGCGGCCAGCTCCCCGGCCGTCTTGCGGTAGGGGGGACCGCTGCGGCGCAGCGCGGTCAGCACGTCGAAGGCGGCCATGTTCAGGCCGTACCGGTCGAAGACCTCGTCGATCAGCGCGTGGTAGCGCAGGAAGCCGCGGTGCAGGCGGCCGAACACCGCCAGCCCGGACACGTCCACGTCGGGGCGCTCCCGCCGCCACTGCTCGATGATCAGGTCGACGGTGTCGGGCCGGTCGACGGACCTGCGCGCCATGGTCGGCCCCCCTTCCCCGGTTCCGCGAGCCCCTCAGCGCCAAGAGGAATCCTAGTGCTTCGGCGGCCGTGCGCCCGGTCCCGCGCCCGCCCGCCTCGGCCGGTCCGCGGCGCTCGGGGCCGGCGACCGGCGTGGCGGGGTATTGCGGCGGCAAGCATCTTAGTGCTAAAACAAATCAGCACTAATCTTGGTGCTCAGATAATTTTCCCAGTTCAGAGGGGAGATGGTCCGTGGTGACCGAGCAGTCCGCCGCACGGGTCGACCTGGAACAGCTGATCGACTCGTGCATCGCCACCCGTGACAGCCGCTACGAGGACTGGGACACCCTGGCCTTCCAGGCCAAGGCCGGGGACCGGTTCCGCCGGGCGCAGATCCGCTACATCGGCTCGGGCGCCACCGGCGACCACTCCGCCGACAACCGCATCCTGCCCTCGGAGCACTTCACGTTCTCCAACATGCGGCTCCCGGCCGGGGCGATCGGCCCCGAGCACACCCACCACGACGTCGAGGAGGTCTTCTTCGTCCTGGAGGGCACGCTCGAGGTCACCGTGCACGACGTCGAGGACGGCACCCGCACCGCCAGCCGCGTCCTCGGCTACCGCGACCTCATCCGCGTCCCGGCCGGCGTGCCGCGCAGCCTGCGCAACATCGGCGCGGACGACGCGCTGTTCTGCGTGATCATCGGGGCGCGCAAGCCGCAGCTGCCGACCTACCCGCCGACCTCGCCGATGCACGGCATCACGCGGGACTGACCCATGAGGCTGCGGCTGATCCGCTCCACCTGGCTGGCGGAGGGCGTCGTCGGGCTGGAGTTCGCCGACCCGCGGGAGCCGGGCGGCCGGGAGGGGAGGGACCTTCCCGGCTGGGAGCCCGGAGCGCACCTGACGTTGCGGCTGCCCGGCGGCACGGCCCGTGAGTACTCGCTGTGCGGCGACCCGGCCGACCGCGGCCGCTACACGGTGGCGGTGCAGCGGGAGGCGGCGTCCCGGGGCGGCAGCGCCTACGTGCACGAACGGCTGCGGGTCGGCGAGATCATCGAGGTGGACGGGCCGAAGAACACCTTCGCCCTGCAGGACGCCCCGGCCCACCTGCTGATCGCCGGGGGCATCGGCGTCACGCCCCTGCTGCCGATGGCCGAGGCGCTGGCGGCCCGCGGCGCCCCCTGGCGGATGCTGTACTGCGGCCGGTCCCGCGCACGCATGGCGTTCACCGGCCGGCTGGCGCGGCTCGGCGACCGGGTCGAGCTGCACGCCGACGACGAACGCGGCGGCCCGCCCGACGTCGGCGCGGCGATCGGCCGGGCGCTCGCCGGCCTGCCCGCCGGGGCGCTGGTCTACTGCTGCGGCCCCGAGCCCCTGCTGACCGCCGTCGAGGCCGCGGTGGACGATCCGTCCCGGCTGCGCGTCGAGCGCTTCCGCGCCCCCGAGCGGCCCGCCGCCTGCGGCGCCGACGAGCCGTTCGACGTGGTGTGCGGCACCCGCCGCTTCACCGTCCGGCCGGGCACGTCGATCCTGCACACGCTGCGCGAGGGCGGGCTGGACGTGCCGTCCTCCTGCGAGGAGGGCATCTGCGGCACCTGCGAGACGCGGGTGCTGGCCGGCGAGCCCGACCACCGCGACTTCCTGCTGACCGACGAGGAACGGGCCGCGGGCCGCTCGATGCTGCTGTGCGTCTCGCGGTCGCGCACCCCCGAACTCGTCCTGGACCTTTAGGAGATGACCATGGCCCTGCGGCTGGAGCCGGTACAGGCCCGCGCGCACGAGCCGACCAGCTACGAGGAGGCGCTCGCCGACGAGCTGGAGGCGATCTTCGGCCGTGGCGTGCACGACCTGCCGGGCCTGGTCGCCGCGCTCAACGAGACCGGCGTGCGGCCCGCCGACGGCGCCGACTGGACCGAGGAGTCGTTCCGGGCGGAGATCGCCCGGCTGGGCGTGAAGGAGCAGACGCGATGACGCACCCGTCCGGCAACCCCGCGCTCGACACCGTCGACGGCCTGGTCCGGCTCGGCCCGCGCAACCGCTGGTACGCGCTGTGCCGCTCGGACCTGGTGCGGCGCGGCCAGCTGACCCGCCTGCGCCGGCTCGGCGAGGACCTGCTGCTGTGGCGCGACTCGGCGGGCACGGTGCACGTCCAGGAGGACCGCTGCCCGCACCGCGGGGCGCGCCTGTCGCAGGGCGTCCACATGGGCGACCGGGTCGCCTGCAACTACCACGGCGTCCAGGTCGACGCGGACGGCGTGGTCGTGTCGGTGCCCGGCAGTCCCGGGTGCGCGCTGGAGGGCAAGCGGCGGCTGCGCACGTTCCCCGCCACCGAGCACGCGGACGCGGTGTTCGCGTGGTTCGGCGACCCGGAGGACGCCGGCCCGGTCCCGTTCGTCCCGCCGCTGGAGATCGCCGACGTGGAGTGGGAGCACTTCCTGGCCTACGTCGAGTGGGACGCGCCGTGGCTGTACTCGCTGGACAACCTCATGGACCCGATGCACGGGGCGTTCCTGCACCGCAAGTCGCACACCATGTCCGGCGGCAGGCGCGAGGCGGTGTTCCAGATCCGCGAGACCGACACCGGCTTCGTGTTCGAGAAGACCGACCAGGTCGGCGTCAACTTCGACTGGTCGGAGTGGATCGACACCGGCATGTACTGGGTGCGGCTGGAGATCCCGTACCCGGCGACGGCCGGGCCCGGCGGCCCGTTCCGGATCGTGTGCACCGCCACCCCCATCAACGAGACCCAGCACGCGGCGTTCTTCTGGCGCTGCCGCCGGGTCCAGGGCTGGGAGCGGGACGCCTGGCGCTTCCTGTACAAGACGCGGCTGGAGGCGCGGCACTGGGCCGTCCTGGAGCAGGACCGCCAGATGGAGGAGGCCATGCCGCTGGACGCCTGGGACCGCGAGAACCTCTACCAGCACGACCTGGCCCTGGTCCGGCTGCGGCGGATCATGCGCTCGGAGGCGACGCGGCAGCTCGCCGCCCGGCAGGAACGCGCCGGCGCCGGACGCCGGGAGGTGCGCGCGTGAGCACCACGTCCCGGGCGGCCGGCGCGGTGGTCGCCGGGCCGGTCGCGCGGCTGCGGACGCTGCGGTCGGTGGCGCTGCGGTCGCCGGACGCCCGCCGGGCCGCCGAGTTCTACCAGCACGTGTGGGGCCTGGAGCCGGTCGAGCACGACGACGGCGTGGCGTGGCTGCGCGGCACCGGCCCCGAGCACCACATCCTGGAGATGCGCCAGGCCGAGCGCAACGCCCTCGGCAAGATCGCGTTCTCGGTGGCGACGCCCCGCGAGGTGGACGAGGCGGCGCGGCGGCTGGAGGCGCTGGGCGTGCCGCTGCTCGCCGGGCCGGGCCGTCTCGACCAGGCCGGCGGCGGGTACGGGCTGCGGTTCGCCGACCCGGAGAACCGGCTGATCGAGCTGTCGGCCGACGTGGAGGCCGTCGCGCCGCGCGACCCCGGCGGCCGCGAGGCCGTGCCCCGCAAGGTCGCGCACGTCGTGCTGAACACCGTCGACATCGACGCGGCCTGCGCGTTCTACACCACCGTGCTCGGGATGCGGATCTCCGACTGGTCCGAGCACCAGATGGCGTTCCTGCGCTGCAACAGCGACCACCACGTCATCGCGTTCAACCAGGCCGAGTGGACCTCGGTGAACCACGTGGCCTACGAGCTGCCGTCGGTCGACCACTTCATGCGCGGCATCGGGCGGCTGCGGCACCACGGCGTCACGCCGCTGTGGGGACCGGGACGGCACGGCCCCGGCAACAACACCTTCTCCTACTTCGCCGACCCCGCCGGGCTGGTGTGCGAGTACACCTCCGAGGTGGAGCAGGTCGACGAGGACGCCTGGCTGTGCCGGGTGTGGCGGCGCGTCCCCGAGCTGTCGGACCTGTGGGGCACGGCGGGCCCGCCGTCCAAGGACGTGCGCCGCCACATGGCCGGGATCCCCGACCCGGGAGGGTGGTGGCAGAAGTGATCTCCGTCGCGGTGGTGGGGTGCGGCGCCATCGGCGGCGTCGTGGCCCGCGCCCTGCACGAGGGCGAGGTCGTCGGCGCCCGCCTGGCCGGGGTGGTGGACCCCAACGGCACGCGCGGCCTGCCCGGGATGTCGCTGGAGGAGGCCCTCGCCGCGGCCGACCTGGTCGTGGAGGCCGCCGGGCAGGCGGTGCTCGCCGACGTCGGCCCGCGGGTCGTCGCGGCCGGCCGGGACCTGCTCGTCGTGTCGGTCGGCGCGCTCACCGACGACGCGCTGCTCGCCCGTCTGCACGGGGCGGGCGACGGCCGGGTGCACCTGGTGTCCGGCGCGGTCGGCGGCCTGGACATGCTGCGTTCGGCCGCCCGCATGGGGCCGTTCGAGACGGTGCGGATCGTCACCACCAAGAAGCCCGCCGGACTCGTCCAGCCCTGGATGAGCGCGGCGGAGGCCGACCGGGTGCGGGCGACCGACCGGCCGCTGGAGGTGCGGCGCGGCCCCGCCCGCGAGATCGCCGCCGCCTTCCCCAGGTCGACGAACGTGGCGGCGGCCGTGGCGCTGGCCGTGGGCGACTGGGACGTGGTGGAGGCCGTGGTCGTGGCCGACCCGGCCGCGTCCCTCACCTCCCACGTGATCACCGCGTCCGGCGCGGCCGGCGAGTACCGGTTCGAGATCCGCAACCGGCCGTCCCCCGACAACCCGACCACCAGCCAGGTCGTCCCGTACGCGGTGCTGCGGGCCATCGGCGACCTGGCGGCGCCCAGCGGGGCGTTCCGGTGAGGCCGCACACCGTCGTCCGGGGGACGGGCGGCACGCCGGTGCTGATGCTGCACGGGATCGGCGGATGCGCCGGCTCGTTCGACCCGCAGATGGAGGCGTTCACCGCCGGGCACCGGGTCGTGGCGTGGGACGCGCCGGGCTACGCGCGTTCGGCCGACCCCGCGCGGGCGCCGGGGATGTCGGGGTACGCGGCGGCCGCCGCGTCCCTGATCCCCGGGGGCGCGCACGTCGTGGGCGTGTCGTGGGGCGGGGTGATCGCCACCCGGCTGGCCGCCGAGCATCCCCGGCTGGTGCGGTCGCTGGTGCTGGTCGGCTCCTCCCGCGGCTCCGGCCGCACCCCCCAGGGGCGGGAGGCGATGCTCGCGCGCGCCGCCGACCTGGAGCGGCTGGGCCCCGAGGAGTTCGCGGCGCGGCGCGGGCCGCGCCTGGTGTCGCCCGACGCCCCCGCCGAGCTGGTGGACCGGGTGGTGACCGCGATGGCGCGGTCGGTCAGGCTGCCCGGTTACGCCTATGCGGCCGCCTCGATGGCCGACACCGACCACAGCGACGTGCTCGGTGCGCTCACCGTCCCCGCCCTGGTCGTCGTGGGGGACCGCGACACCGTGACGGGACCGGCCGAGAGCGAGGCCATCGCGGCGGCCCTTCCCCACGCCCGCCTGGAGGTGCTGGCCGGCGCCGGGCACGTGGCCAACCAGCAGCGGCCGGACGAGTTCAACCGCGTCGTCCTGCGGTTCCTCAGGGAGGTGGAGCAGTGATCGGAGACCTGGCCGGACGGCTCGTCGTCGTCACCGGCGCCGGCCGCGGCCTCGGCCTGGCGATCGCGCGGGCGGTGGGCGAGGCCGGGGCGCGCGTCGTGGTCGCCGAACGCGACGGCGACCGGGCCGCGTCCGCCGTCGCCGCCCTGACCGGCGACGGCATCGAGGCGCACCGCGTCGACACCGACGTGGCCGACGCCGCGTCCGTCGCCGCGCTGGCCGCCGCGCTCGAACCCCTGGGACCGGTCGACGCCCTGGTCAACAACGCCGCGCTCGCCGACGGCGTGGGCGGCAGGCCGTTCCACGACATCGACGTGGCCCAGTGGGACGCGGTGATGAACGTCAACGTGCGCGGGACCTGGCTGGTGTCGCGGGCGCTGTGGCCGCTGCTGCGCCGCCCCGGCGGCCGCATCGTCAACCTCGCGTCCGACGCGGCGTTCTACGGGTCGCCGCGGCTGGCGCACTACGTCACGTCCAAGAGCGCCATCGTCGGGATGACGCGGGCGATGGCGCGGGACGCCGGTCCCTCCGACGTCACCGTCAACGCGGTCGCGCCCGGCCTGACGCTGGGCGAGGCGGCCGAGCGCATCCCCGAGGAGCGGCACGAGCTGTACCGCCTCAACCGTGCCCTGACCCGGCCGCAGCGGCCCGGCGACCTCACCGGCGCCGTGCTGTTCTTGCTGTCGGACGCCGCCTCGTACATCACCGGGCAGACCCTGGTCGTCGACGGCGGCTTCGTCTTCACCTGATCTCCGCCCCCCATTTTTCGCACGCCTGAGGAGAACGATGGATCTCGGCCTGGCCGGACGGGCCTACGCCGTCACCGGCGCCAGTTCCGGCGTCGGGCTGGCCACCGCCGCGCTGCTGCTGGCCGACGGCGCCCACGTGGCCGCCTGCGCCCGCGACGCCGACCGCCTCGCCGCCGCGCTGGACCCGCTGCCGCGCGCGGGCGGCGCCCGGGTGCACGCCCGCGCCTGCGACGTGCTGGACGCCGACGCGGTCGCCGCGTTCGTCGACGGCGCGGCCGCCGACCTCGGCCGCCTCGACGGCGTGGTCAACAACGCGGGCCGCTCGCTGATGGCGCCGGTCGCCGCCACCACGCCCGAGCAGTGGCGCGCGGAACTCGATCTGAAGATCTTCAGTGTGCTGCACACGGTGCGCGCCGCCGAGCCGCACCTGCGCCGCTCCGACGCGCCCGCGATCGTCAACGTCAACGCGATCCTGGCGCGCCAGCCCGAACCGCGGCTGGCCGCCACCTCGGCCGCCCGCGCCGCCCTGCTCAACCTGAGCCGCACCCTCGCCGCCGACCTGGCGCCGATCCGCGTCAACTCCGTCTGCCTCGGCCTGATCGACACCGGCCAGTGGCGGCGCCGCTACGAGTCCTCGGGCACGGACGCCTCCTACGAGGAGTGGTCGGCGGGCATCGCCGCGGAACGGGGCATCGCGCTCGGCCGGTTCGGCCGGGCCGAGGAGGTCGCCCACGCCATCGTCGCGCTGCTGTCGCCGCGCGCCTCGTACATCACCGGATCGTCCCTGGACGTCGGCGGAGGAGTCGCCCGCTATGCCTGACCACGCTCCCGACCAAGCCCGCGACCGCGCCCCCGGCGGTCCCGACGGCATCCCTGACGGAGGGGACCTGCTCGTGCGGGTGCTGCGCGAGCACGGGGTCGACACCGTGTACGGGGTCGTCAGCGTCCACAACCTGCCGCTGGTGGAGGCGGTGGCGCGGGACCTGCGGTTCGTGGCCGTGCGGCACGAGGCCGCCGCGGTCAACGCCGCCGACGGCCACGCCCGCGCCTCCGGCGGCCTGGGCTGCGCGCTGACCAGCACCGGGACCGGCGCGGGCAACGCCGCCGGATCGATGATCGAGGCGCTGGCGGCCGGGAGCCGCGTCCTGCACGTCACCGGCAACATCGACAGCCCCTACCTCGGCCAGGGACGCGGCGTCATCCACGAGACCAAGGACCAGCTCGGCATGCTGACCGCCGTCTCCAAGCACGCCGCCGCCGTCACGTCCGCCGAGACCGCCGGAACGGTGCTCCGCGAGGCCGCCCGGAAGGCCCTCGCCCTGCCCCACGGCCCGGTCAGCGTGGAATGGCCCATCGACCTCCAGTACGCCCCCCAGCCGCAGGAACACGCCTGCCCGCGGGAACGCCCTCGGCCGCCGGCCCTGCCGGAGGAGGGACTCGACGAGGCGGTGCGCCTGGTCGGCTCGGCCCGCCGTCCCGTCATCTGGGCCGGGGGCGGCGCCCGTGAGGCGGGGGAGCCGCTGCGCGCGCTCGCCGAGCTGCTGGGCGCCCCCGTCTTCACGTCCAATGCCGGACGAGGCTCCATCCCCGAGGACCACGATCTCGTCATCGGGAACTTCGCGACCAGCCCCGCCGCCGCGCCGCTGCTCGCCGACGCCGACCTCCTGCTGAGCATCGGCACGCACTTCCGTTCCAACGAGACCCGGCACTACAAGCTCGCGCTGCCCGAACGCCACGTGCAGATAGACGTCGACCCCGCCGCGCTGGGCCGCGCCTACCCCGTCACGCTCGGAGTCCGCGGCGAGGCGTCCCGCGTGCTCGCCGCGCTCGCCGACGCCGTCACTCCGGCCACCGAGGACGGCTGGCGCGAGCGGGGCGTGGCGACACGGCGCGCGGTACGGGAGAAGCTGCGCGCCGACATCGGCCCGTACGCGCTCATCTGCGACGCCATACGCCGGCACCTCGACCCGCGGTCGCCCATCGCGCGCGACGTGACGATCCCCTCCAGCCAATGGGGCAACCGGCTCCTGCCCATCCTGGACCCGGCCACCAACGTGTTCCCCCTGGGCGGTGGCATCGGGCAGGGCCTGGCCATGGGCATCGGCGCCGCGCTGGCCCGTCCGGACGTGCCGTCGCTGGTCATGGCGGGGGACGGCGGCCTGTCGGTGCACCTCGGGGAACTCGCCACGCTCGCCCAGGAACGCCCCTGGCTGGTGCTCCTGGTGTTCAACGACGGCGGCTACGGCGTCCTGCGCAACATGCAGGACGCCCACATGGGACGCCGGTCGGGCGTGGACCTGTTCACCCCCGACTTCTCCGCCCTCGCCGCGGCCACGGCCATGCCGTACGCCCTCGTAAAGCACGCCGAGGAATTCGACGAGGCGTTCGCCAAGGCCGTGGCCGCACGCCAGCCCTACCTGCTGGAAGTGGACGTGACCGCCGTCGGCCCCACCCCCGTGCCGTTCGTGCCGCCCGTCGCCCTTCCCAAGGGGCGCTGATGGGCGAACACCACCTCTCCCACGGCCCGGCCAACAGGGGGCGGTACGTCCTGCAGACCGCGGCCCCGCTGTTCGTGCGGGAGCCCGTGGGCGCCCCGCGCGGCGCGGTCATCGTGCTGCACGACGTGTTCGGCGTGACCGACTACGCCGAGGAGGCGTGCCGCCGCCTCGCCCGCGGCGGCTGGCTCGCGGTGTCGCCGTACCTCTACTACGAGCACGGCGGCCCCGCGTTCGACGCCACGGAACTGCCCGTGGCGCGCGGCGAGATGACCCGGCTGACGGCCGAAGGCCTGGCGGCGGACATCGCGGGCGCCCGCGACTACCTGACCGGACGCCGGGGCATGCCCGCCCCCGCCGTGCTCGGATTCAGCATGGGCGGCTACCTGGCCACGTGGGCCGCCGCCCACCACGACCTGGCGGGCGCGGTCGCCGTCAGCCCCAGCGGCGTGGAACACGCGCCCTGGGCCGGCATGGCGCCCCTCGAACTGCTCGTGGCGGACCGCCGGGCGCCCTGGCTGGGCGTCCTGGGCCGCGACGACCGGCGGCTTCCGCCCGACGCCCCCGAACGGCTGCGCCTCGCCGCCGCCGCGTCCGGCCCCCACGCCTCCGTCGTGCTGCTCCCCGAGGCGGGGCACGGCTTCTACCGGACGGGACGTCCGGGCCACGCCCCGCACGCCGACACCGAGGCCTGGCGCCGCATCACCGCGTTCCTGGCCCGGTTCGCCGCCCCCTGAGCCCCGCGGCCACCTCCAGCCAACCGGCGAGGCTCCGCGCTCCGGCCGTGGCCGCGACGCACGCCGTCTCCGGCGGCGGGCCGGAACCGCACGGGACGACGTGCACGTCGGACGGGGTCACCGTCAGCGTGAACCGCGCGGTCGTGATCGTGGCGGAGAATCCGGCGTGGCGCAGCGCGGCGGCCCATACCGCCAGGGCGTGACCGGACGCGTCGTCCGGGAGGCGCGCCGTCGTGGACGCGTCGCCGGGTTCGGCGGCGACCAGCGGGCCGTAACGGCCGGTCATCGTGGCCACGGCCTCGTCCAGCGAGCGGGCGAAGCGCAGGCCGTCGGGGGCGGCCAGGCGCCAGCCGCCGCCCGGCCACGGGGCCGCCTTCACGCGCCGCAGGCGAGGCGACGGGGCGCGGGCCAGCAGGGCGGCCAGCGCGCGCTGCCGCCGGATCGCCCCGCCCCCGTCCAACGGGGCGATCCGTTCCGTCCAGGTGGCGGCCGAGCCGCACATTCCGCACACGGCGCGCCTACGGCATCACGTCGCCGCAGTTGGGGCCGAGCGTCTGCCCGGTGTAGAGGTTGCCGCCCGGGTCCGAGGCCAGCAGGACGGCGGTCGGCGCGACCTCCTCCGGCCTGCCGAAGCGGCCCAGCGGCAGCTCGGCCTCCTTGGCCGCCTGCCATTGGGGGCTCAGCCCGTCGATGAGCGGCGTCACGATCGGGCCGGGCGCGATCGCGTTGACCAGCACGCCGTGCCGCGACACCTCCCGCGCCAGCGCCTTGGTGAAGCCGATCACCCCGGCCTTGGCCGCCGAGTAGTGCGTCAGCCCCTCGCCGCCCTTGAGCCCGAGCTGGGACGACACGTTGATGACCCGGCCGCCGCCCGCCGCGACCATGTGCGGGACGACGTAGCGGCAGCACAGGAACACGCTGCGCAGGTCGACCTCCAGCAGCCGGTCCCAGGTGGCGGGTTCCATCTCGACCAGCGGCACCTCGCTGAGGATGCCCGCGCAGTTGACCAGCACGTCGATGCCGCCGTGCGCGTCGATCGCCTCCCCGGCCAGGGCGCGGACGGCGGCCGCGTCGCTGACGTCCACCGTGTGACGGGTGACGGCGGCGCCCGCGGGCAGTTCGCCGGCGACCGCCGCCAGCCCGTCGGCGTCCAGGTCCGCCAGGGCCAGCGCGGCACCGGCCTCGGCGTAGGCGCGGGCGATGGCGGCGCCGATGCCGCTGGCGGCCCCGGTGATCAGGGCGCGGCGTCCGTTGAGGACCGTCATGTCTTCCTCCAGAGGGGTCAGTCCGGGAACCGGACGGTCAGGCCGCCGTCCACCACGAGCTGCTGGCCGGTGACGTAGGCGGCGTCGTCGGAGGTCAGGAAGCGGATCGCGGTCGCGACCTCCGACGCGCGGCCCACCCGTCCCGCCGGGATGCCCCGGGCGGCCGCGCGCAGCCCCTCGGGGCCGAGCGAGTTGCGCTCGTCCAGCGACTGCGGCGTCTCGATCAGCCCGGGAATGAGCGCGTTGACGCGGATGCCGCGCGGCGCCAGCTCCACCGCCAGCGA
Organism: Actinomadura miaoliensis; assembly: GCF_039536785.1. Lineage (NCBI taxonomy): Bacteria > Bacillati > Actinomycetota > Actinomycetes > Streptosporangiales > Thermomonosporaceae > Actinomadura > Actinomadura miaoliensis. The sequence continues at coordinate 42,085 of NZ_BAAAZG010000043.1, read as the reverse complement.
CCGCACCAGCCCCAGCACGCCCGCCTTGGCCGCCGCGTAGTGGGCGTGGTCGTCCCACCCGTACACGCCTCCGGCGATGGACGAGATGGCGACCATCGCGCCGCCCTGCTCCATCGCCGCGGCGGCGGAGCGGAACACCCGCAGCACGCCGGTGAGATCGACGCCGAGCATGTCGTCCCAGCGCTCGTCGGTGAGCTCGGCGAGCGGGGCGCGGCGCAGGACGCCCGCGGCCGCCACCGCGATGTCCAGGCGCCCGAAGGTGTCGACGGCGGTGCGGACCATCGCCTCGACCGCCGCCGAGTCGCGCACGTCGGCGGGCACGGCGACCGCCCGGCCGCCCAGCGCGGCCACCTCGTCCACGACCACCTGCGGGTCGTGCGGGTCGCCGGGGTAGTAGCCGATCACGCTGACCACGCCCGCCCGGGCGTAGGCGGCGGCGAGCGCGCGGCCGATGCCGCTGGCCCCGCCGCTGATCACGGCGACTTTCGTCATGGGTACAGCTCCTCGCGATTGGTTGGTGGCGGGGCCGGGCCGGGCGGGCCCGGCCCCGAAGCCGCGTTACGCCGCCGGCGTGCCGGCGGGGGCGGGCCGCCCGGCCGGACGGCGCAGGTCCTGGTCGACGCGGCGGGTGCCGAGCATGACCACGCCGGACAGGAAGATCCCCACGGCGCCGGCGAAGAACGCCGCCGTCCCCATCGACAGCTCGGAGCCCAGCAGCACCGACAGCACCGCGGACCCGGCGATCGCGCCGATCGGGCCCATGATGTGCGCGGTGTTCGGGCCGATGCCGCGCACCTTGGCCGGGTAGGACTCGCTCATGTAGAACAGCAGCGCCGCGTACGGGCCGAGCAGGAAGAACAGGCCCAGCATGTACAGCGGGACGACGAACGCCGACGACGACGGGCCCACCAGCATCAGCGTCATGGCCACGCCGCCCAGCAGCCAGCCGACGATGATCGTCGTGCGGCGGCCGACGCGGTCGCCGACGTAGCCGTGGGTGATGTACCCGGCGAACCCGGCGGCGTTGGCCAGGATCAGCACCAGCAGCGCGCTGTCGAACGACACGCCCTTGGCCTCGGTGAGCACGGTGGTGCCGAGCACGGAGAACACCTGGATGCCCATCCAGTTCAGCAGCCACGCCGCCGACAGGCAGAGGGTGTGCCGCCGCAGCCGCGGGGTGAAGATGTCGCGCAGCCTGCCCGCCTCGCCGGTGTCGACGCCCGCCGCCCGGGCGAGCGCGACGGCCTCGGACTCGCGGCCCTCGGCGCGCAGCTCGCGCACCCGCCGCAGGTTGACGAACGTCGGCGACTCCGGCAGCCGCCGCACCAGCACGACGATCACCAGGGCCGGGAAGGTGGCGATCAGGAACACCCCGTGCCAGCCGAGCGTGGACAGCAGCACCGCCGACACCAGCGCCGACAGCAGCGCGCCGACCGGCCAGCCCGACTGCACGAAGCTGTACATGAAACCGCGGCGCCGGTTGTTCCCGTAGACCTCGTTCAGGTAGACGCTGTTGACGACCTCCTCCGAGTACCCCAGGCCGGACAGCGCCCGGATGAGGATCATGGACAGCTTGCCGCCCGCCAGCGCGGTCAGCCCGGACACGACCGCGGCGCCCGCGGTGGTGACGGCCAGGGCGTTGCGGCGGCCCCAGCGGTCCAGCATCGGCCCGACGGCCAGGGAGACGACGAACGTGCCCAGGGTGATCCAGGTGGACACGTTCGTGGCGGTGCTGGAACTCCAGCCGTAGTCGTCGGAGATGGCGGGCAGCAGGGTGCCGAACAGCGTGTAGTCGAAGACGCTGAACACCCAGGCGAAGAAGCAGACGATGGAGACGCGGCGCACGGCCGCCGGGGCGAGCGGCTCGCCCCCGGGGGGCAGGGACACGGAGTTTCCGGACATGGGCAGCCTTCGTGACAGGGAGGAGGGAAGGGAGGGCGTGACTCGCCGCTGAGCCACGGAGATGCGGGGAACGGGGCGGTACGGGACCCGGCGCGGACGGGGCGGATCCGCGCCGGGCGGGCGGGTCAGCGGGGGTTGCGCCGGGCGAAGTCGTCGGCGATCTCGTCGAAGGTGACCCAGCGGACGCCGCTGTGCCGGTTGATGTGCTCGATGATGCGCTCGTGCATGAGCAGGGTCTGCGGACGGCCCGACACGTCCGGGTGGATCGTCATCGTGAACACCGCGTAGTCGCACTCGCGGTGGACCCAGTCGAACTGGTCCAGCCACATCTGCTCGATGTCGCGCGGGTTGACGAAGCCGTGGCTGTTCGGGCTGGCCTTGACGAACATCATCGGCGGCAGGTCGTCCAGGTACCAGGACGCGGGGATCTCGATGAGCGCGGTCTCCTCGCCGCGCTCCAGCGGCCGCATCCACTCCTCGGCCGGCCGGTCGTAGTCGATCTTCGTCCAGGAGTCGCCGACGCGGACGTAGTACGGCTCGAAGTCGCGGTGCATCAGGGAGTGGTCGTACTTGATGCCGCGCTCCAGCAGCAGTTCGTTGGTGACCGGCGAGAACTCCCACCAGGGCGCGACGTAGCCGGTGGGGCGCCGGCCGGCGCGGCCCTCGATCAGCTCGATGGAGCGGTCCAGGATCGCGGCCTCCTGCGCCCGGCTCATCGCGATCGGGTTCTCGTGGCTGTAGCCGTGCGCGCCGATCTCGTGCCCGGCCGCCACACAGGCGTCGAACTCCCCGGGGAACGTCTCGATCGAGTGGCCCGGCCAGAACCAGGTGGACGGCAGCTCGTACCGGCGGAACAGCTCGAGCAGGCGCGGCACGCCGACCTCGCCGGCGAACAGGCCGCGTGAGATGTCGCAGGGGGAGTCCTCCCCGCCGTACGACCCGAGCCAGCCGCCCACCGCGTCGACGTCCACGCCGTACGCGACCAGGATTTCCTTTGCCATGATCTCCCTCTCTCAGACGGTTTCGGTCGTCAGGGACCGCACGGATGACGCGGGGCGGCTCAGCGCCCCCGCCTCGACGAGCCAGGTCTCGCAGCGCCCGGCCACCACCGCCGGGGACGCGGACGGGGCGTCCGCGATGGCCGCCGCCAGCAGCAGCCGCGCCTGCCAGGGCGACAGGTCCCCGGCGAACAGCGCCCCCGCGGCGGCCAGGTCGGCGCCGCCCCCGGCGTAGAGGCCGACCACGGCGCCCTCGCCGACGCGGCTGGCGACCGCCACCGGGATGCCTTCCCGCAGCAGGTCGAGGCACGCGGCCGTCGTCTCCGGGGTGGCGTTCCCGGCGCCGAACCCGGCGATCACGACGCCCCGGGCGCCCGCGTCCCGGGCCGCGCGCACGGCCGTGGCGTCGGCGCCGAGGTACTGCGGGACGACGTCGACCCGCGGCAGGTCGGTGTGGTGCCCGGTCAGCAGCGGCCGGGGCAGCGCCGGGACGGCGTGCGGCCGCACCCCCGCCTCGTCCACCCGGGCCAGGGGGCCGCGTCCCGGCGCGGCGAACGCGGCCAGGGACAGGGTGCTGACCTTGCGGACCCCGGTGGCGGGCCACACCCGGTCGTCGAAGGCCACCGTCACGCCGGTGCCGCGGGCGGCGTCGGACGCGGCCCAGCGCAGCGCCGCCGCCAGGTTGCGCGGGCCGTCCGCGGCGGGGTCGCCGAACGGCCGCTGCGCCCCCGTCAGCACCACCGGCACGGCCGAGTCGTGCGCCAGGCCCAGCAGGAACGCGACCTCCTCCAGCGTGTCGGTGCCGTGCGTGACGACGACGCCGTCGGCGGCGCGGGCCGCGTCGCGCACCTCGGCGGCCAGTGCCAGCGCGTCGGCGACCGAGGCGGCGAAGCTGACCGTCCGGCGCAGCTCGCGCACCTCGACGCGCACGTCCGGGTCCGTCCACACGGCCCGGGACGCCGCCAGCAGGTCCGCGGTGGACACGCCCACCCGCCTGCCGCCCGGCGCGTCGGTGGTGGCGATGGTCCCGCCGGTCCCCACCAGGATCAGTTGACGCACACACCCTCCCCGAGTTCGCTAACGTTTGCGCTAACGATTGCGTACATAGTGGAGACCGCAACGGCGCACGTCAACCCCCTGAACGGGGCCGGAACACGGAATTAACACCGCCGCATAGGGGGCGTAACGGGCGACGTCGCCGTCGGCCACAATGTGGAGGGACGTCCGCCCGAAGGAGATCCCCTTGCCCGACCGACCCCGGCTGTCCGACGTGGCGCGCGCCGCCGGCGTGCACACCACCACCGTGTCGCGGGCCCTGCGGGGCAGCGAGGGCGTGGGCGAGGAGACCGCCGAGCGGATCCGCCGCGTGGCCGCCGAGCTCGGCTACGCCCCCCACCCGGCGGCCACCAGCCTGCGGACCGGACGCTCCCGCATGATCGGGGTGGTGGTCCCGCGCCTGACCGACATCGTGCTCGCCACGATCTACGAGGGCATCGAGGAGGGCGCGGCCGCCGCCGGATACCAGACCGTCGTCGCCAACAGCGGCGACGACATCGCCACCCAGCGGCTGCGCACCGAGACGCTGCTGGGCATGCGCGTGGACGGCCTCATCCTCGGCGACGCCCGCACCGACTCCGACCTGGTGCACGACCTGCGCGAACAGGGCGTCAAGGTGGTGCTGACGTCCCGGCGGCTGCCCGGCGCCGTGTCGGTCACCTGCGACGACCTGGAGGGCGGCCGCCTGGCCGGACGGCACCTGCTGGCCCTCGGCCACCGCCGGGTCGGGATCATCGCCGGTCAGCCGTACGCGTCCACGGGCGTCGAACGCACCCTGGGGTTCCGCGAGGTCTACGCCGAGGCGGGCGTGCCCGTCCCCGACGAGTACGTGCTGACCTCGCCGTTCGACGCCGAGGGCGGGCGGCGCGCCGCCGAGGCTCTGCTCGCGCTCGACCCGCGTCCCACCGCCCTGTACGCGGTCAACGACTTCGCCGCCATCGGCGCCATGGGCACGATCCGCGCCGCGGGCCTGCGGGTCGGCGAGGACGTCTCGGTCGTCGGCTACAACGACGTGTCGATCGCCGCCGACCTGCCGGTGTCCCTGACCACCGTCCGCTCGCCCATGCGCGAGATGGGGTGCGCCGCCGCCGCGTCCATCATCAGGCTCATCGAGGGGGGCACGCCCCGCTCCCGCCGCCTGGCGCCCACCCTGGTCGAACGCGCCTCCAGCCGCCCCGCCCCGCAGGCCCGCTGATTTTTTCCGGGGACGTGTCGATCCGGCCGCCGCCCGTTCGACGCACAGGTGACGGCGGGGAGAGCCTCCGCCGTCCGGAGCGACGAAGGAGCCGTCATGCCGCGATACATGGTCCTGATCCACATGGACGAGCAGGCCATGCCCCACATGGAGCCCGACCCCGGTTTCGAGCAGCGCGTGGGCGAGCTGTTCGAGGAGTTCACCAGGTCCGGGGTCATGCTGGACACCGCCGGGCTCACGCCCACGGCCCAGGGCACCCGGCTCACCTGGTCCGGCGGCGAGGTCGGCCAGACCGACGGGCCGTTCACCGAGACCAAGGAGGTCGTCGGCGGGTACGCGATCATGCAGTGCAAGGACAGGGCCGAGGCCCTGGAGTGGACCCGCCGGTTCCTGCGCACCCATCCCAAGCACTGGTCGTTCACCGCCGAGGTGCGGGAGATCGAGCAGGGCTGACCGGTTGCCCGTGCGCCCGCCGCCTGCTGTGATGGGTGGTCGTGACGGACACGGGGCAGACGGTCGAGGCGGTCTTCCGGATCGAGTCCGCGCGGATCATCGCCGGTGTCGCCCGCATCGTGCGGGACGTGGGCATCGCCGAGGAGATCGCGCAGGACGCGCTGGTCGCCGCCCTCGAACAGTGGCCTGAGTCGGGCGTCCCGGACAACCCGGGCGCCTGGCTCATGGCCACCGCCAAGCACCGCGCCATCGACCTGGTCCGCCGCCGGGAGACCTACGCCCGCAAGCTCGCCGAGGTCGGCCGGACCCTGGCGGACGCGCCGCCGCCCGGCCCGCCCGCCGACCCCGACGACATCGACGACGACCTGCTGCGGCTGATCTTCACCGCCTGCCATCCGGTGCTGTCCACGCGCGCCCGCATCGCGCTGACGCTGCGGCTGCTCGGCGGGCTGACCACGCAGGAGATCGCCCGCGCCTTCCTGGCCTCCGAGCCCGCCGTCGCGCAGCGGATCGTCCGCGCCAAACGCGCCCTGGCCAAGGCGGGGGTGCCGTTCGAGGTGCCCTACGGCCCCGACCGGGACGCGCGCCTGTCGTCGGTGCTGGAGGTCATCTACCTGGTCTTCAACGAGGGGTACTCGGCGACGTCCGGCGACGACCTCGTCCGCCCGGGGCTGTGCGAGGACGCGCTGCGCCTGGCCCGCGTCCTGCAGGGCCTCATGCCACGCGAACCCGAGGTGCACGGTCTGGCCGCGCTGCTGGAGCTGCAGTCATCGCGCATCGCCGCCCGCACCGGCCGCGACGGCGAACCCGTGCTGCTGGCCGACCAGGACCGCACCCGCTGGAACCGCATGCTCATCCTGCGCGGCCTGGACGCCCTGACCCGCGCGGGCCGGGGCCCGTACTCGACGCAGGCCGCGATCGCCGCCTGCCACGCCCGCGCCGTCCGCTACGAGGACACCGACTGGGCCATGATCGCCGCCCTCTACGACCGGCTGATCGCGCTCGCCCCCTCGCCGGTGGTCGCGCTGAACCGGGCCGTCGCCGTCTCCATGGCGCACGGCCCCGCCGCCGCCCTGGAACTCGTCGACGCCCTCAAGGACGAACCGGCCCTGAGCGGCTACCACCTGCTGCCGAGCGTCCGCGGCGACCTCCTGCGCCGCCTCGGCCGTCCCGACGAGGCCCGCGCGGAGTTCCACCGCGCCGCCGCGCTCACCGGCAACGAACGCGAACGCGACCTGCTCCTGCGCCGAGCCTCGGCCGACCCGTCCTGACGGGAGCGCGGACGGCTCCGCGCGGTTCAGGACGGCTCCGCGCGGTTCACCGGCGGGCGGCGAGGCGGGCGTCGGCCTCGACGGGGGAGTACAGGTGCTCCACCACCAGGGCGGCGGCGCCGCGGGTGCCGGCGCGTTCGCCGAGCGTGCCGGTGAGGACCTGCAGGTGGCGGGTGGCGCGGGGCAGGGCCCGCTGGTAGAGCGTCTCGCGGACGCCGGTGACGAAGTGGGTCTCGGCGAGGTCCCCGGCGATCATCAGGATGCCGGGGTTGAGCGTGCACACGACGGTGGTGAGCACCTCGCCGACGCGGCGTCCGGCCTCGCGCGCCAGCCGCACCGCCTCGGGACGCCCGGCCAGCAGGTGCTCGCGCACGCGCGCGCCCGACTCGGCCGGGACGCCGAGCGCGGTCAGCCGCCGGGCCAGGGCGCCGCCGCTGGCGACCGCGGCCAGGCAGCCGTGCATGCCGCACATGCAGCGCGCCTCGCTGTCGTGCAGCCGGATGTGGCCGATGTCGCCCGCCCCGCCGTCCACGCCCCGGTACACCGCGCCGTCGACCACCACCCCGGCGCCGATCCCGGTGGACACCTTGACCAGGACGAACGCCCGGCAGCCGGGGTGGGCGGCGGACTGCTCGCCGAGCGCCATGAGGTTGGCGTCGTTGTCGACCAGCACCGGTACGTCGAACGAGCGGCGCAGGTGCTCGCGGATCGGGTAGCCGTCCCAGCCGGGCATGATCGGCGGCTCGACGACCCGGCCGGTGCCGAACTCGACCGGCCCGGGGACGGCCACGCCGATGCCGCAGACCTCGCCCGGAGCGCGTCCGGCTGAGTGCAGCAGGCCGGTGAACCACACGCTCAGCTCGTCCAGGACGCGCTGCGGCCCGTCGGCGATGTGCAGCGGCCCGGTGTGCTCGGCCAGCGGGCGCCCGCCCAGGTCCAGCACGGCGGCGCGGGCGTGGGTGGTGTCCAGGTCGGCGGCGAGCACCACGGCGTGGTCCTCGGCGAACACCAGGCGGGTCGGGGGACGCCCGCCCGTCGACGAGGCCACGCCCGACTCGCGCAGCCACCCCGCCTGCAGCAGCGGTTCGAGGCGCTGCCCGAGCGTCGAGCGCGACAGGCCGGTGACGGCCTGGAGCTCGCCGCGGGTGCGGGCCCGCCCGCCGCGGACGAGCGCCAGCAACTGCCCCGACGTCGCCGGCGCCGCACCACCCGTCATGGCTCCCCCTCCGAGGCCTCAGCCCTTGTCGGCACCCGTCGTCAGCCCCTCGGTGAGCATGCGCTGCACCGCGTAGAACAGCGCGACCACCGGGACGGTCAGCACCACCGACCCGGCCATCAGCACCGTCTTGGGCACCTCGATCCCGCCGGACAGCTGCTGCAGCCCCAGCGGGACCGTCCACCGCGACGGGTCGGCCGCCAGGAACAGCAGCGCGAACAGGAACTCGTTCCAGGCGATCATAAAGACGTACAGGCCGGTGGCCATGAGCGAGGGCGCGGCCAGCGGCAGCACCACCGACCAGATCGTGCGCAGCCGCGAGCAGCCGTCCAGGGCCGCGGCCTCCTCCACGCTCACCGGGATCGTGGCGAAGTAGTTGCGCAGCATGTAGACCGACACCGGGACGGTCTGCGCCACGTACACGATCGCCAGCCCCACCAGGCTGCCCTGTAGTCCCATCTTGGCGAACATGACGAACAGCGGCACCGCCAGCAGCGTCGCCGGGAACAGGTACACCGCGAAGAACAGCGTGCTGATCTGGCGGCGGCCGAAGAAGCGCAGCCGCGCCGCCGCGTACGCGCCCGGCACCGCGGCGGCCAGGCTGAGCGCCAGCGCGCCCAGCGAGACAAGGGCCGAGTTGCGCAGGAACAGCAGGAAGCCCTGGCCGCCGTCGTCCACCGAGCGCAGCACGTCCCGGTAGGTGTCGAGGGTGAACTCCGACGCGTCCACCCAGAGGCGTCCCGGGTCGAGCAGCAGCCGGTCGATGGGCTTGACCGACAGCAGCACCATGTAGCAGAAGGGGAACAGCACGATGACCGCCAGGAAGGCGATCACGACCAGGCGCAGCGCGCCGAACAGCCGCTCCTCGAACCGCGCCCGTGTCATGCCCTGCCTCAACGTCCCTCCTCCTCCTGGTGCCGGGCCGCGACGAACCGGCCGAACACGCCGAGCAGCACGGCCAGCAGCACCGCCAGCACCAGCGCCTGCGCGGCGGCGGCGCCCACGTCGAACCGGGCGGTCAGGAAGTTGAACACCCGCACCGCCGCCACGTCGGTGCCCGCCCCGCCGCCGGTGAGCAGGTAGACGTCGTCGAACTTGTTGAACGTCATGATGAAGCGCAGCACCGCCAGCAGCGCGATCACCGGCCACAGCTGCGGGAGCAGGATGTGCCGGAACCGCTGGGTGAGCGTGGCGCCGTCCACCATCGCGGCCTCCTCCAGCGACGGCGGCACCGCCTGCAGCCGGGCCAGCAGGAACAGGAACGCGAACGGGAAGTACCGCCACGTCTCGAACGCGATCACGGTCAGCAGCGCCACCGGGACGGGGACGTCCAGCCCGAGCAGCGACAGCGTGGCCTCGCGGCGGCCGAGGAAGTCCATCGGCCGGTCCCAGCCGAACAGCGACCGGCCCCACGCGTTCACCACCCCGAACTCTGGGCTGAGCATGATCTCCCAGACGAACGTCACCGCCACCACCGGCGCCACGTACGGCAGCAGCATCGCGCCGCGCAGCAGGCCCAGCCCGCGGAACGGGCGGCGCAGCGCCAGCGCCGCGACCAGGCCGAGCCCGATCGAGCCGACGGTGCCGCCGACCGCGTAGACGAGCGTGGTGACCAGCGAGCTCCAGAACCCCGACGAGGAGAACACCTGCGTGAAGTTGCGCAGCGTCCAGTCGCCGAACAGGCCGCCGTCGTGGATGTCGACCAGCCGGGACCGCTGGAAGGCCAGCAGCACCGTCCACGCGATCGGCACCACCACCACGACGAGCACCACGACGAGCGTGGGGGAGACGAACGCGAGCCCGGCGCGGTTCTCACGGGCGGCCAGGGTGCGGCGGCCGCGCGGCGGCGCTCCGGTGCCGCCGTCGCCGGGCGGGGCCCCGCGCGAGGGGCTGAGCTGGGTCGTCATCGGTCAACCTCACCAATCGCGAAGGGGCGGGTCATTCGAGGGAGCTGCGGATCTCGGCGACGTCGCCGTCGGCCTGCCGGGCGGCCCCGGCGGCGTCGGTCTGCCCGGACGCCAGGGCCGCCAGCACCTTGGGCACCGGAAGCTCGCCCATCATGGCGCCGACGAGCACGCCCTGGTTCTGCAGGACCCCCCAGCGCTGCATCCGGTCGACGCCGTACCGGACCTGGTCGATCGTCTCCTTGGGATAGATCTGCGACAGCGGCGCGGTGCCCTGCGCCTTGGCCGCCTCCCACTGCCGCTGGAAGCGCCGCGGATCGGAGGGCGTGCCGTTGCGCGCCGGGACCTTGCCTTCGGGCGCCATGCCGAACCAGTCGGCGTAGCCCTCGTCGAACATGTACCGGACGAACCGTTCCGAGGACGCGGTGTGCGCCGTCCGGGTGATCACCCATGAGGTCACCTCGCCGTACTGGGCCGAGCCGCCCGGCCCGGAGATCGCGGTGACCACGCCGCTGTTCCTCGCCAGGAAGCGCGGGTCGGCGCGGCACTCGGGGCAGCTCGGCAGGACGTCCTCGCGCAGGCCCGCCAGCTCGTCCAGCAGCATCGACGACCAGATGATCATCGCGGAGCGGCCGGCGAAGTAGGTGGCGCGGGTGGAGTCGACGGTCTGCGCGCCCTGCGCCGAGAACCTGCCGCTCAGCTCCCCGTACAGGGAGAACGCGGCGCGGCAGGGCGGGGTGTCGAGCGCGACGTCGCCGTCGCGGCCGGTCAGGTGGCAGCCGCCGGCCAGCGCGAGGTCCTCGAAGCTCTGCTGGGTGAACGGGTCGGAGGGGTCGTTGGCCAGGGAGATCCCGTTAAGGCCCGGGCGGTGCAGGGTGCGGGCGGCCGTCAGGAGGTTCTGGTAGGAGTCCGGCGGGGCCAGGCCCGCCCGCTGGAACAGGTCCCTGCGGTAGACGATCAGCTGCGTCCACGAGTCGCTGGGCACGGCGAGCTGCCGACCGCCGTCACGGGTGAACTCCAGGGCCCGCCGGTTGAACGTGCCCGCGCCGAGCCGGTCGACGACCCGTCCGGCGGCGGCCGTGTCGACCAGCTCGCCCGCGGCCATCTGCCGGACCGACGCCAGCGGCACCGCGCCGATCACGTCCGGCAGCCGCCCGGCCGCGGCCGCCGCCATGATCATCTGGCTGAGCCGGCCCTCGTCGACCGTGACGAGCCGCGTCCGGATTCCGGTGTCGCGGGTGAAGCGCTCCAGGATGCCGCGGGTGATGCGGGCCCGCTCGGTGACGTTCTCCAGGCTCCACACCGTGATGGTGCGGCCGTCGCCCCGGCCGGTGCCGGAGCAGGCCGCGAGCAGGGCCGCGCACAGCGCCGCGGCCAGTGCCGCCGCGAGCGTCCTCCTCAGCCCCGCCCGCCGTGTCCCGTGCATCGGTCTCCTCCCGCGTCCAGGGTCGGCCACAAGGCCGCCGCCGACTTGCCGTAGAGGGCATGGAACCATTACTTATGTGTTACGACAAGACATAAGTCAGGATCTTCTCGGTCGAAACGCGACAACTACGGCCGGATGACCGCGCCATAGTGGCGCGTGAAGGGGTGCCCGTGGAAAGAGTCGTCCAGTCCGCCGGACGCGCGCCGCGCAACGTGCTGGAGTGCTGACGTGGACCGGATCTCATGCCAGGAGCGGCTGCTGCCCGGACGCACCCTCCGGCACCGCTGGGACTTCGCCGTCCGGGCCGGGTACGCGGCGATCGAGCTGTGCGCACCGGGCGAGCCGCGCGACCGCCTGCCCGAACTGCGCGCGGCGGCGCGCGAGGGGGTCGTCATCCGCACCGTGTGCGCCGGGACGCCGCCGCGGACGCCCGATCCGGGGCCGTGGCGGGACGCGGCCGAACGGGTCAGGACGCATCTGTCGGTGATCGCCGAGCTGGGCGGGGCCGGGGTCGTCACCCCGGTCCTCACGCCGCCGTCCCCGGACGGCCGGGCCGGTGACCGTGGACCGTTCCCGGACATCGTGGCCGAGCTCGGCGAGCACGCGGCCAAGGAGGGCGTCACGCTGTTCCTCGCGCCGCTCAACCGCTACGAGCACCCCACGGTGAACCGGCTGGAGCAGGCCGTCGCCCTGGTCCGCGAGGTGGGGCTCGACTCGGTGCGCGTAGCCGCCGGGACGTTCCACATGAACATCGAGGAGGCCGACCCCGCCGCGGCCGTCCTGGCGGCGGCGCCGTGGCTGGGGCACGTGCACCTCAGCGACTCCAACCGCCTGCAGCCGGGCGCCGGCCACCTCGACTGGCCGGTGCTGCTCGGCGCCCTGGACGCGGCCGGCTATGACGGCGACCTGGCGGTCGAGGGCCGGGTCCCCGACGAGCCGGAGGAGGCCATGGCGTCAGTCCCCGGTTTCCTGCGGCGGGCGTCGCTTCGGCCGGGGAGGGCGGCGCCGTGAGCTTCTCCGCGACCGTGCGGGGGACCCGTTCGGACGCCCCGGACGTCGCCGGCCTGCACCGGGCCGCCGCCCGCGTCCTGCTGACGAACTGGACGGGCTCGTCGACCGTGCCGTCCCGCACCCTGTACCCGCACCAGTGGAGCTGGGACTCGGCGTTCATCGCGCTCGGCCTGCGGCACCTGTCGCCGCGCCGGGCGCAACGCGAGCTGGAGACGCTGCTGGGCGCCCAGTGGGACGACGGGCGCCTGCCGCACATCGTCTTCGACACGGCGACCCCGGCGGACGCCTACTTCCCCGGCCCGCGCTTCTGGCGCGCGGGGCCGTACCCGGGCGTGCGCACCTCCGGGATCGTCCAGCCGCCCGTGCACGCCCTGGCCGCGTGGGAGGTGTTCCGGGCCGACCCGGCCGAGGCCGGGCGGCGCGGCTTCCTGACCCGCGCCTATCCGCGGCTGGCCGCCTGGCACCGTTACCTGGGCACGCGCCGCGACCTGGGCGGGCGCGGCCTGGCGGCGATCGTCCATCCGTGGGAGTCGGGCATGGACAACAGCCCGTGCTGGGACGGCCCGCTGGCCCGTGTCGAGCCGGTGCCGCCGTCCCGGTTCCGGCGCCGCGACCTCGACCACGCCGCCTCGGCCGACCGTCCCACCGACCTGGACTACGGCAGGTACGTGCGGCTGGCCTCCGACTACCGCGACCACGGCTACGACGACGCCGCCACGCCGCACGCGTTCGCCGTCGAGGACCCGGCGTTCAACGCGCTGCTGGTGCTGTCCGAGCTGGCCCTGGCGCGCGTCGCCGACGCGGTCGGCGCCGACCCGGCCCCGCACCGCAAGCGCGCCGAGGAGGTCACCGCGGCGCTGCTGGACCTGCTGTGGGACGCGCCGAGCGGCCTGTTCCTGTGCCGCGACCTGGTCGGCGGCGGGCTGATCCGCGAGTACGGCGTCGCCGGGCTGGTGCCGCTGGCCGTGCCCGGGCTGCCGGTCGCCGCCGACCTGCTGCGCACCGCGGCCGGCGAGCGGTTCGGGCTGGGCCGCGTGCACATGGTGCCCAGCTACGACCTGACCGGCCACGCGTTCGAACCCGCCCGCTACTGGCGCGGGCCGAGCTGGTTCAACATCAGCCGGCTCGTCCATCTGGGGCTGCTCGAACACGGCGAGACCGCGCGGGCGGACGCGCTGCGCGCCTCGATGCTGCGCGCGGCCGCCCGGTCGGGCTTCGCCGAGTACGTCGACCCGCTGACCGGCGAGGGGCACGGCTCCACCGGCTTCGCCTGGACGGCCGCCACCGTCCTGGACCTGCTCGCCCGCGGCTGACCGGAGAACCGGGCGATTTCACATGGCGGCCTGATCCGGGATTGCCCCGAAGATCGGACATGGTGGAGGGTTCGCCCGGCGACGAATCCGGAGTTCTTGACAGATTTCCGGGGTCTTCGTCTAATGCAGGTCCGGCAGGTCGCGGCGCGGCCGGGCCGTGCGCCTTCGGGGGGCCGAACGGGGGGTGGTCGACGAAGCGAGGGCCGATGAGCGTTCACCGCGGTCACCGGGCGCGCCGCGCCCCGTCCCGGCATCCGGTGCGGGCGATGCTCGCCGCGACCGCGGGCCTGGTGGTGCTCACCGGGGTCGGTGCGTACGCCCTCACCCGGGCGGCCGGATGCGCCGTCGACGACCGGTTGACCCTCGACGTGGCGGCCGCGCCCGAGCTGGCGCCCGCCCTGCACGCCGCGGCGGACCGCTTCGCCCTGCTGCGGCACCGCGTGGACGGGCGGTGCGTGCGGGCGCGCGTCCGCGCCGCCGATCCCGCCGCCATGACCACCCTGCTCACCGGGCAGGGTGTGGTGCCCGGCACCGGCGCCCGGCCCGACGTGTGGATCCCCGACTCGGCGCTGTGGACCTCCCTGGTGCGCACCGCGCCCGGCGGCGGACGGCCCTTCCAGCCGCGGCCCACGTCCGTCGCGCGTTCCCCGATCGTGGTCGGCGTGCCGCGCGCGGCCGCGCCGCCCACGCCGCAGACGTCCTGGGACCGGCTGCTCGAACCCGCCGCCGCCGTCGCCGGCGCCGACCGGAACCCGCGGGATGCCCAGGAGCCGCGGAACCCCGCGGACGCGGAGGAGGCCGCAGACTCGCCGTCCGCGCAGGCCGCCCGTCCGCGCGTGCCCGACCCGGCGCGCAGCGCGACCGGCCTGGCCGCCCTCGTCGTCGCCGACAATCTGCTGGCCGGCGTCCCCGAACGGCAGGCCGTGTTCACCGGCCTGGTGCGGGCCGTCCGCGAGAACGCCGTCCCGTCGGTGAGCGGCGCCCTGGCCGAGGCCGCCCGGGGACGGCCCGGCACGGTGCTGGCGTCCGAGCAGGCCGTGTTCGCCTACAACCGGAGCGGCCCGCCCCACCCGGCGTCGGCGCTCTACCCGGCGGAGGGCACGGTGTGGCTGGACTATCCCTTCACCATCACCACCGGCGACCGCGACCGGGCCCGTGCCGCGCGCCTGCTGGAGGACGCCCTCACCGACGAGCGCACCGCCGCCGAGCTGCGCGCGTACGGGTTCCGCACCTCCTGGGCGCGGGGGCCCGCGTCGTTCGGGCCGGGCACCGGCACCCAGGACGGGTCGCCGCGGGCACTGCCGCCGCCCGCCCCCGCCGACGTGCGGCGGATCGTCCAGTCCTACGCCCGCCTGTCGCTGAGCACCCGGCTGCTGGTGCTGTTCGACATCTCCGGCTCGATGGCGGAGAAGGTCGCGCCCGGCGTCGACCGGCTGCAGGCGACCGCGGCGGTCGCCCAGACGGGGCTGCAACTGCTGGCCGACGACAGCGAGCTGGGCGTCTGGGTGTTCTCCACGCACCTGAAGGGCGACCAGGACTGGGTGGAGCAGGTACCGCTCGCCCCGCTCGGCGAGCGCATCGGCTCGGTCACCCACCGCCAGCGCATCCTGTCGCAGTTCGGCCGCCTGGAGGCCGAGCGCGGCGGCGACACCGGCCTGTACGACTCGCTGCTGGCCGCGTTCCGGTTGATGCGGCGCACCTACAAGCCGGAGATGGTCAACACGGTGCTGGTGTTCACCGACGGCCGCAACGAGGACGACGAGGGCGCCTCCTTCGAGGAGACGCTGGCCGGGCTGCGCCGCGAGTACGACCCGAGGCGGCCGGTCCAGGTGATCCTGCAGGGCTACGGTGAGGACGTGGCGGTGGAGGAGCTGGAGGGGCTCGCCCAGGCCACCCGGGGCATCGTGCAGATCGCCCACACCCCCGAGGAGAGCAAGCGGCTGCTGCTGGAGGCGATGTCGCGCCGCGTCTGCACCCCCGACTGCTGAAACCGGGGGCGCGGACCCGCCGCCTCAGGTCTCGTCGATGACGGCCCGCAGGATCCGCGGGGTCTCGGTGGCGGGCTCGGCCAGCGTGGCCATCTGGTTGAGGGTGTGCCGGAAGGCGTCGACGTCCTCGGCCTTGTCGACGTACTCGGCGCCGTTCGGCCGCGCCAGGTACACCACGTCCGGGAGTTCGGCCTCGGACTGGCGCAGCAGCGTGATCGGGCCGCCGACGCCCGGGTAGCCGCCGGCGGCGAACGGCATCACCTGCACGGTGACGTGCGGCAGCCGGGACATCTCGACCAGATGCCGCAGCTGCTCGCGCATGACCTCGGCCCCGCCGAACGGGCGGCGCAGCGCGGCCTCGTCGATCATCGCCCACAGGTGCGGCGGACGGGACCGCTCCAACATCCGGCCGCGCCGCATCCGCAGCTCCACCCGGCGCTCGACGGTCTCGGCCGGCTCGTCGCCGTGGGTGAGCGCGATCACCGCGCGGGCGTAGTCGGGCGTCTGCAGCAGTTCGGGCACCACGTGCGACTCGTGGCAGCGGACCACCCCGGCGGACTGCTCCAGCCCCAGGTACGTCTCGTACCACTGCGGGATGATCTCGTGGTAGGGCTGCCACCAGCCCGGCGTACCCGCCTGCTCGGCCAGCGCCAGCAGCACCGCCCGCTCGGCCTCGTCGGTCACCCCGTACAGGGTGAGCAGGTCGGTCAGGTCGCGCTCCTTGAACCCGGTGCGGCCGGTCTCCAGCCGGCTGATCTTGGACTCGGAGCCGCGGATCAGCCTGCCCGCCTCCGCGCGGCTGATCCCGCGCTCCTCCCGCAGCGCGCGCAGCCGCGCCCCCAGCAGCATGCGCGCCACGGTGGGCCCCGGCGCCATCTCGTCCGGTCCGGGCTCGCGCGGCCGCGCCAGCGAGGCCAGCTGGACGCTCAGCACGCGGCGGGGCGAGGCGAGCCCGCCCGCCGCCGGCTGCGGATCACCGTACGCGTCGTCCGACACCGAACCTCCTCCCGAGCGCGTGGCCGGGCGCGGCCACCGGACAAATGTATGCGCAACGGGCACTGCTGTCAGCGCCTGACAGTGAGCCGCAGGTCCCGGGCGCGGACCGGCCGCCGGACGGTCACCGGGCCGGAGTCTCGTCGTCGTACAGCCGGGTCACGATCCTGCCGTCCCGGGTGAGATAGCCGTTGATGACGCCCTTGGTGCTGTGCGGTGCGGCGAAGTTGCCGCGCGGGTCCAGCGCGATCGCCGCGCCCGTGGCGCCCAGCGCCGGGATCTTCTCGGTGATCACCTTGGCGGCGGCCGCGTGCACCGGCTGCCGGGCGTACTCCATGAGCGCGGAGATGTCGTGGGCGGCCACGCCGCGGATGAACGCCTCGCCGGTGCCCGTGCACGACACCGCGACGGTGCGGTTGCTGGCGTAGGTCCCGGCGCCGACGACGGGGGAGTCGCCCACCCGCCCGACCTGCTTGTTGGTCAGCCCCCCGGTGGACGTGGCGGCCGCGACGTTGCGTCCGCCGTCCACCGCCACCGCGCCGACCGTGCCGCCGACCTCGGTGTGCTGCGGCCGGGCGGCGGACGCGGCGCCGCCGGCGGTGTTGCCCTTGGCGGCCATGAGCTGGTCCCAGCGCTTCTGCGTCCAGAAGTAGTCCTGGGTGGTGTACGGGACGCCGTTGCGCAGGGCGAACTGGTCGGCGCCCTTTCCCGCCATGAACACGTGCGGCGACTTCTCCATCACCATCCGCGCGAGCGAGATCGGGTTCTTGGTGTTGTGCACCCCGGCGACGGCGCCCGACCGCAGGTCCTTGCCGTTCATGATGGACGCGTCGAGTTCCTGCTCGGCGTCGGTGTTGAACACCGCCCCCTTGCCCGCGTTGAAGTTCGGGTCGTCCTCCAGCACGTTGACGGCCTTCTCGACGGCGTCCAGCACCGGACGGCCGTCCTCGAGCGCCGCGTGCCCCGCCTTGAGCGCGCGGGTCAGCCCGTCCCGGTACGCCTTCTCCTGATCGGGGGTCAGGCTGCCGCGCGGCAGGGACCCCGCCCCGCCGTGCACCGCGATGACCACGTCCCGCACGACCGGCTGCGCGGGCGCGGCCTGGGCCGGCGCCTGCGCGGGGGACTGGGCGCGGACGGCGGCACCGGCCGTCGTCTGGGCGCCCGACAGGCCGGCGACCAGGACGCCGAGCCCGGTGAGCAGCGGCAGGACACGCTTGGCGGGCAGGGTGCGGGACGGCATGGGGACCTCCTCGGGGAGCCGGACGCCCCGGTTCTCCCCACGGCCCCCAGAGGCCACACGAGCAAAACCTGCCAAACGCCTTACATCACCCAGCGGCGGAAGCCGCCCTCGCTGTTGATCACCTGCCCGGTGATCCACGCGGCGTCGTCGGACACCAGCCAGCGCACCAGCCGCGCCACGTCCTCGGGCCGGCCCCAGCGCCCGGCGGGCAGCGCCCGGCCCACCCGCCGCGTCAGCTCCTCGTCGGCCCAGCCGGTGTCCACCGGGCCGGGGTTCACCGCGTTGACGGTGATGCCCCGGTCGGCCAGCGCGTCCGACAGGCTCAGCGTCATCTGGTGGATCGCGCCCTTGCTGATCGCGTACGGCAGCTCCCCGCTCATCGGCGCCAGGTGCTGGCCGGAGGTGAACAGCACCACGCGGCCGCCGGGACGCGCGTCGTCGTGCGCGGCGGCGAACGCCTGGGTGAGCAGCACGCCGGCGCGCGTGTTCACCGCCCAGCTCAGGTCCAGCTCGTCGGCGGTGACCTCGGCCAGCGTCTGGTAGGAGCTGCGCGCGTGGTTGACCACCAGCACGTCCACCGCGCCGAACGTGTCGACCGCGTGGGCCACGACCCGCGCGGGCGCGGCCGGGTCGGCGAGGTCGGCGGCGAGGTGCGCCAGGCGCGGACCGGTGCCGCCGAGCTCGGAGAGCACGCCGTCGATCCCGGCGGGGTCGGCGCCCCAGGGCTGCTCGGCGTCCGCGGGCGCCCACGAGTGCGCCAGCACGCGGGCGCCCGCGGCCAGCAGGTCGCGCGCCACGGCGAACCCGATGCCCTGGCGGCGGCTCACCCCCGTCACGATCGCCACGCGTCCGTCCAGGGGCAGGGTGCTGTGAGGGTTCGTCATGGCGCCACACCGTCGCGGCTCGCCGCCTCGGCCGTCAACACGTTTTCCGCGCCCCGGGGCGCCGCCCGCGGATCCGCGGCGGCGCGGTCTCAGGGGCGGACCGCGTAGCGGCGCACGCCGCCGTCCTCGGACACGTCGAGCACGCCCTGGTCGGCGAGCACGTCGAGATGCGCGTCGATCTCCAGCACGGCCAGCATGCGGCTGAACACGTCCAGGTCGTCCAGCGTGCGGCGCCGCCGCGTCCACGGCATGGCGGCCGCCACCTCGAACGCCGTGGACCGTCCCGCGCGCACCTGCCCGGCGGCGACGTCGAGCCGTTCCTCGTGGTGGCGCAGCAGCTCCTCGACGCGCGTGCGGGTGCTCGGCGCGACCGGGCCGTGCGCGGGCAGCAGCAGCGTGTCGGGCATGTCGCGGACGAGCCGCAGCGACGCCAGGTAGCTGCGCAGCGGCTTGGGCTCCGGCTCGGTCTCCAGCCCGATCGACGGGGTGATGTGCGGCAGCACGTGGTCGCCGGCGAACAGCAGCCCGGCCGCGGCGTCGCGCAGCACGACGTGCCCGCGGGTGTGGCCGGGCGTGGCGAACACGTCCAGGCCCCGGCGGGTCAGCGCGACGCGCTCGCCGTCGTCCAGCCACGCGTCGGGCAGCGTGTGCGGCAGGTCGCGCTCCTCGGGCCGCACGCCCAGCGCGGCGATCTCGTCGGCGATCTGGAACGCGCCGCACCGGCGCAGCAGCTCCACCTGACGCGGATGCAGGCCGTTGCTCACGTCGAACGCCTCGAGGGAGTGCCGTTCGCCGCGGCCGATGCGCACCCGCGTGCCGAACTCCTCGCGCAGCGCCAGGGCCTGCGAGTAGTGGTCCCAGTGGGCGTGGGTGACGAGGAACTGCGCCACGTCGTCGAGGCGGTGCCCCAGCAGGCGCAACGCCCCCTCCAGCGTCCTGCGGGTGTCCGGCATCGCCCAGCCGGAGTCCACCACGACCAGCCCGCCCGGGTCCTCGATCACGTAGACGTTGACGGCGTGCAGGGACGCGACGGGCAGCGGGAGGGGGATGCGGTGGACGCCCGGGGCGACGGGGTGCGCGCCCGGCTCGGTCCAGTCCGCGGGCTGCTCCAGGGCCGGTACCGCCACCTGCGTTCCTCCAGTTCTCGGCCGCGATGTCCAGGGGTGACGGTACCTCATGCCAGAATCGCGTTCTGAATTCGGGGGTGCGGCCCGGCCGCGGCGTCACCTGGTGCGGGCGGCTTCGTCGGCGGCGCCGCGGGCCCGGGCGGCGGCCTGCGCGGCGTGCGAGCGCGCCTCCTCGGCCCGGTCGAGACGGCGCCGTGCCGCCTCCTCGCGCTCGACGGCCCTGTCCAGCTCGCGCCGCAGCCGCCTGACGTCGGCGGCGGCCTCGGTCAGATGCTCCTTGGCGGCGACCACCTCGGCGTCGTGCTCGGCGAGGGCGCGCTCCGCCTGCTCGGCGCGCGCGGCGGCCTTCCGAGCGCGTTCCTCCTGTGCGCTGCGGGCCCTGTCCCGGGCGGCCTGCCCGGCGCGCTGACGTTCGGCGGCCTGCGATTCGGGTCGCTTCCCGGCCTTCCCGCGGGCCTTGGCCGGCTGCGGCGGGCGCGGCCGGGGCGGGGCGAGGGCGAACCCGGCCGGGACGAAACCGGCGTGGCTGCGCGGCCTGGTCAGGCGCCCCTCCCGCACCTCCTCGGCCACGTCGGTGTCCACGGTGGCCGCCTGCAGGGTGTCCTCGACCTCGCGGACGGCGTCGTCGCGCAGCGGATGGCCCGCCTCGCGCGCCAGCCGCCCCGCCGTGCGCACCAGCAGCGCGACCAGCTCACCGCGCCGCTGCTCCAGCCCGCCGATGGGACCGCCGGACGCCCACGCCTCGCGCATCTGCTCCCCGACGTCCAGCAGCCACCCCAGTTCCTCGCCCGCCGCACGGCTCAGCAGGTTGACCGCCCAGGCGGGCAACGTGGGACGCCGCAGGGCGCCGACGCGCTTGGCGAGCGCCGCGTCACCCGCATTCCGGGCCTGTTCGACGAGCCGCTTGCGCGTGGCCACGAACTCCTCGGGCGTCACCCCGTACAGCTCGTGCGCGGCACTGGAGAAGTCCACACCCCACCCTTACCCGCGCGGCGGTGCCGTCAGGGCGTCCGGCGCGAGGGCCGGCGGCCGCTCCGGCGGCGCCGCGTGACATTCCCCACGGCCCGTGACGCTGATCAAGACAACTGATCGGGAACGTCGGTGCCGGAGGGAGCGGGGCGATGGGCTTCTGGGGCTATCTCGTGGTGGGGCGGGACGACCGTCCGCTGCCGGAGCTGTACACGATGCGGCCCTACCACAGCGGGATCGCCGGGAACCGGGCGCGCGCCGACAACTGGCAGGTCTGCTCGCTCGGCTCGGGCGTCGCCGTCCCCGACCCCGTGCGGCTGCTGGTGGACCTGTCGGCCGAGACGCGCGCGCCCGCCCTCATGGCCTCGGTCGTCAACGACGACTGCGTGTCGGTCGAGGGGTTCAGCTCGGACGGCTACTGGCAGGCGTGCCCGCCCAGGCGGGGCCGGGACGGGGCCGCCGCCGGCCGGTGGGAACTCCGCGAGGAGGCGTGCGCCCGCGAGGCCGCCGCCCGCGCGGCGGGCTGGGCGGTGGCCGCCGGCCGCCCTGTCACGGCCGAGCCGATCACGGCCCTGCTGATCACGTGCGGCGACCGCCGCGTCGACGGCTTCTTCGAGGAGTTCCTCGTCCGGCTCGGCCTCGGCCCCTGCCCCAACTAGCGTCCGCCCGCCTCAGCGGGTGTCGAGGAAGCGGTCCAGGACGCGGGTGCCGAACCGCAGGCCCTCCACGGGGACGCGCTCGTCCACGCCGTGGAACATGCCCTGGTAGTCCAGGTCCGGGCCGAGCAGCAGCGGCGCGAACCCGAAGGTGCGGATGCCGATCCGGTGGAACGCCTTGGCGTCGGTGCCGCCCGACATCACGTACGGCACCGGATGCGCGGCCGGGTCCTCGGCCCGCAGCGCGCCGGCCAGCGCCGCGAACGTCGGCCCGGCCGGGTCGGCGGACGGCGCGTCGTCCTCGTTGATGAACTCGCGCGTCACCGCCGGGCCGAGCAGCCGGTCCACGGTGGCCAGGAACTCCTCCTTGGTGCCGGGCAGGAAACGGCCGTCGACCTGCGCGGTCGCCACCCCCGGCACGACGTTGACCTTGTAGCCGGCGTCCAGCCGGGTCGGGTTCAGCGAGTTGCGGATCGTGCCCTCGAACAGCCGGCCGACCCGGCCGAGCCGCCGGGCCTCCTCGTCCAGCCGGTCGTGGTCGATGGTGGTGCCGAGCGCGTCGGCCAGGCCGTCCAGCAGCGCCCGCACGCCCGGGGTGAGCCGCACCGGCCACTCGTGGGCGGCCAGCCGCGACACCGCGTGGCACAGCTCGGCGACGGCGTTGTCGGGCGCGGGCTTGGAGCCGTGCCCCGCCGTGCCGCGCGCGGTCAGCCGCATCCACGTCGTGCCGCGCTCCCCGGTGGCGATCGGGTAGATGCGCTTTTCGGGCAGGGACCCGTCGGCCGCGTGCGGCGTGACGCTGAACCCGCCGGACTCGCTGATCGCCTCGGTGACGCCGGTGAAGAACTCGCGGTGCTCGCGCGCCACGTGGTACGAGCCGAGGCGGCCCGTGCACTCCTCGTCGGCCAGGAACGCCAGCACCAGGTCGCCGCGCGTGCGGCGGCCCTCGCGCAGCCGCTGCCGCACCACCGCCAGCGTCATGGCGAGCGTGCCCTTCATGTCGACGGCGCCGCGCCCCCACACGCAGCCGTCGCGCACCTCGCCGGAGAACGGGTGCACCGTCCACTCGGCCGCGTCGGCGGGCACCACGTCCAGGTGCCCGTGGATCAGGAAGGCCGGGGCCGACGGGTCGGTGCCGGGGACGCGGGCCAGCGTGCTCGCCCGCCCCGGCTCCGACTCCACCACGACGGACTCGGCGCCGACCTCGTCCAGCAGCCCGGCCACGTACTCGGCGGCGGGCCGTTCGGGGTGCGCGTCGCCCTCACCGCGGTTGACCGTGGCGAAGCGGATCAGGGTGGCGCACAGCTCGGCCACCTCCTGCGCCGCCGTGCGCGCGGGCGCCGGGGCCTGGGTCATCGAGGACCGCCTTTCGCAGGGTTCCTTCGTTTTCGTCGTGCGCTGACCTCAACCGATGCCAATGGTCCGCGATCCATGTTTCGATCCGGTGACGAATCGTTCATCGGCGTACCGAAATCGTCCCAGCGGTATGACGCTTCCTGCAACGCGCCGGACCCGGGCGGGACCATCCGTGCCGCGCCCGCGCCAGAGGGCGGTGCCAGAGGGAGGACCATGACCAGTCGCAAGGGGGTGACCCGGCGGGCGGCCGGGCTCACCGCGGTGCTGATGACGCTCGCCATCGGGACCGCGGCCTGCGGAGGCGACGGCGGATCGAGCGACGGAACGTTCGTCGCCGGTCACCCCGAACCCGACCACCTCATCCCGGGCAACACCACCAGCGCCTACTCCTGGGACGTGACGGACGAGCTGTTCGAGAACCTGGTCGGCCTCGACAAGAACGGCAACGTCGTCGAGCAGGCCGCCCAGTCGGTCGAGAGCAAGGACCAGAAGGTCTGGACGATCAAGCTGCGTCCGGGGCAGAAGTTCCACAACGACGAGCCCGTCACCGCCCAGAGCTTCGCCGACGCCTGGAACCACGCCGCCTACGGCCCCAACGGCTTCCAGGGCAACGACTACTTCTCCCAGATCCAGGGGTACGCCGACCTCAACCCCGAGGACGAGAACGCCAAGCCCAAGGCCGACAAGCTGTCGGGCGTCAAGGTCGTCGACGACCTGACCCTGCAGGTCACCCTGGACGCCCCGTTCAGCCAGTTCAAGCTGCTGCTGACCCACCCCGCGTACGCGCCGCTGCCCAAGGCCGCGTTCGCCGACATCAAGGCGTTCGACAACAAGCCGATCGGCAACGGCCCGTACATGATGGACGGCTCCTGGGAGCGCAACCGGCAGGTCAAGCTCAAGGTGTTCCCCGGGTACACCGGCCCGCGCAAGCCCCGCAACAAGGGCGTCACCTGGAAGAGCTACGCCAGCGCCGACACCGCCTACACCGACCTGCGCGCGGGCCGCATCGACGTGATGCAGTCGATCCCCGCGGCCAAGGTGCCCGAGGCGCAGCGGATCCTGGGCGAGCGGGTGCTGCCCCGCCAGACCGGCACGTTCGACTACCTGGGCTTCCCGGTGTTCGACAAGCGGTTCGCCAACCCCGACCTGCGCCGCGCGATCTCCATGGCGATCGACCGCAACGGCATCAACAAGGCCGTCTACAACGGCACCTACACCGTCGCCGACTCGATGCTGCCGCCGCTGATCAAGGGCCACCGCAAGGGCGCCTGCGGCGAGCTGTGCACCTACGACCCGGCCAAGGCCAAGCAGCTGTTCGACAAGGCGGGCGGCTTCTCCGGGACGCTGGAGCTGTACTTCTCCAACGCCCAGCCCAGCTACGAGCAGTGGATGCAGATCGTCGCCAACCAG
The DNA here is from genome assembly GCF_039536785.1 of Actinomadura miaoliensis. Classification (NCBI taxonomy): domain Bacteria; kingdom Bacillati; phylum Actinomycetota; class Actinomycetes; order Streptosporangiales; family Thermomonosporaceae; genus Actinomadura; species Actinomadura miaoliensis. The sequence continues at coordinate 17,717 of NZ_BAAAZG010000043.1, read as the reverse complement.
CTCAAGCAGAACCTCGGCATCCAGGACATCCAGTTCCGCAAGATCCCGGTGTCGGACTACCTGTCGATGCTGCGCGCCCGTGAGGAGAAGGGCCCGTACCGGCAGAACTGGGAGGCCGACTACCCCAGCGCCCAGAACTACCTGGAGCCGCAGTTCCACTCCACCAAGAACCGCATGGGCTGGACCAGCAAGGAGTTCGACGACCTGATCGCCAAGGGCAACGCCGCCCCGAGCGAGCAGGAGGCGATCGCCCTCTACAACCAGGCCGAGGACGTGGCGCTGCGCGAGGCCCCGATGGTTCCGCTGTGGATCTGGCAGGGCTTCGGCGGCAAGTCCGACAAGGTGGACAACGTCATCATCACCCCCTTCGCCACGGGCCTGGTCACCCACGAAGTGACGGTGAAGTAGCCGGGCATGTGGCGCTATGTCGCGCGGCGGGTGCTGCAGGCGATCCCGGTCTTCCTGGGCACCACGTTCCTGATCTACGCCATGGTGTTCGCCCTGCCCGGCGACCCGATCCAGGCGCTGGCCGGGGAGAAGCCCCTGGCCCCGTCGGTGGTGCACGCGCTGCGGGAGCGCTACAACCTCAACGACCCGCTGCTGGTGCAGTACGTCAAGTACCTGGGCGGGCTGTTCCGGGGCGACCTCGGCGAGACCTTCGACGGGCAGAACGTCGCGGACGTGCTGTCGGGCCGCTGGACGGTCACCGCGCAGCTCGCCCTCACCGCGTGGCTGTTCGAGCTGGTCATCGGGATCGCGCTCGGGGTGTGGGCCGGGCTGCGGCGCGGGCGGCTGGCCGACACGCTCGTGCTGGGCGGCACCACCCTCGTCATCGCGGTGCCGGTGTTCGTCCTCGGCTACACCGCGCAGATCGTCCTCGGCCTGAACCTGGGGCTGTTCCCCACGGCCGGGGCGGACGACGGGTGGCCGATGAGCTACCTGCTGCCGGGGCTGGTGCTCGGGTCGCTGGGCCTGTCGTACGTGGCGCGGCTGACCCGCACCAGCCTGGCCGAGAACCTGCGCGCCGACTACGTGCGCACCGCCCACGCCAAGGGGCTGACCAAGGCGCGCGTCGTCGGCCGGCACACGCTGCGCAACTCGCTGATCCCCGTGGTGACCTATCTCGGCGTCGACTTCGGCTCGCTGATGGGCGGCGCCATCGTCACCGAGGGCATCTTCAACCTGCCCGGCATCGGGCAGCAGGTCTTCGAGTCGATCCAGCTCAAGGAGGGGCCGGTCGTCGTCGGCGCGGTCACCCTGCTGGTGCTGATCTTCCTGGCCGTCAACCTGCTGGTGGACCTGCTGTACGGGCTGCTCGACCCGAGGATCCGCTATGACTGACAAGATCGCAGACGCGGACGACGTGCTGCCGGAGCCGGATGCGCTCGACGCGCCGGACGTGGGCGCGGTCGTCCCCGGCACCACGGCGGCCGTCGCCGCGCAGGCCGGCGGCCTGGTCTCGGGGGCGTCGCTGTGGCAGGACGCCTGGCACGACCTGCGGCGCCGCTGGCTGTTCTGGGCGTCGGCGGCGATCCTGCTGCTGGTGGGCGTCATGGCGGTGGCGCCGGGGCTGTTCACCGACCGCGGCAAGAACGAGAACTGCGACCCCAACGCCTCCAAGCTGCCGCCGGGCGACGGGCACCTGTTCGGCACCGACGTGTCGGGCTGCGACTACTACGCCCACGTCGTCCACGGCGCCCGCCCCACCCTGCTGATCGGCGTGGCGGTGACGTTGTTCGCGCTGGTCATCGCCGTGGTGTTCGGGATGCTGGCGGGCTACTACGGCGGCGCGCTGGACGCCCTCATCGCCCGGATCACCGACGTGTTCTTCGGGCTGCCGTTCGTGCTGGGCGCCACGGTGATCCTGGTGGCCTTCCCCGGGCACGGCATCGGCGCGATGACGCTGGTGCTGGTGCTGCTCGGCTGGACCACCATGATCCGCATCATGCGGGCGCAGGTGATCGCGGTGCGGGACGCCGACTACGTGCAGGCGGCGCGGCTGCTCGGTGCGTCCGACCTGCGCGTCATGCGCCGCCACATCCTGCCCAACGCGATCGCCCCGGTGATCGTGGTGGCCACGCTCAACGTCGGCAACGTGATCGCGGGGGAGGCGACGCTGGACTTCCTCGGCGTGGGCCTGCAGTATCCGCAGGTGTCGTGGGGCCTGCAGCTCAACCAGGCGCAGTCCTACTTCGTCGACCACCCGCATCTGCTGATCTTCCCCGCGGTGTTCCTGTCGGCGACCGTGCTGAGCTTCCTGATGCTCGGCGACGCCGTCCGCGACGCCCTCGACCCCAGGCTGCGGTGACAAGGTGACCGACGTACCGAAGACGACCGGACCGGCGAAGGCCGCCGGACCGGCGGAGCCGACCGGGCCGGCGGAGGCGGCCGGGCTGCTCGAGGTGACGGACCTGAGCGTGGAGTTCGCCGTCCGCGGGCAGACCGTGCGGGCCGTCAACGGCCTGTCGTACACCCTCGGCGAGAGCGAGACCGTCGCGATCCTCGGCGAGTCCGGCTCGGGCAAAAGCGTGGCCGCGCAGGCCGTCATGGGCATCCTGGACACCCCGCCCGCCCGGATCACCGGCGGGTCGGTGCGGCTGCGCGGCGAGGAGCTGCTCGGCATGCCCGAGCGGCGCCGCCGCGCCTACCGCGGCGCCCGCATCTCGATGATCTTCCAGGACGCGCTGACCGCGCTGAACCCGGTGTTCACCGTCGGCGACCAGCTGTCGGAGATGTTCCAGGTGCACCGGGGGATGAAGCGCCGCGAGGCCAGTGCGCGGGCGGTGGAGCTGATGGAGCGGGTGCGCATCCCGGCCGCCCGCACCCGGCTGGGCGACTACCCGCACCAGTTCTCCGGCGGCATGCGCCAGCGCATCATGATCGCCATGGCGCTGGCGCTGGAGCCGGACGTGCTGATCGCCGACGAGCCCACCACGGCGCTGGACGTGACGGTCCAGGCGCAGATCATGCGGCTGCTGGCCGAACTGCGGGACGAGCTGCGCATGGGCATGGTGCTCATCACCCACGACCTGGGGGTGGTGGCGGGCGTCGCCGACCGGATCGTGGTGATGTACGCGGGGTCAGTGGTCGAGCAGGCCACGGCCAAAGAGCTGTACGCGCGGCCCGCCCACCCGTACACGGCGGGGCTGCTGGCGTCGGTGCCGCGGCTGGACCGCAAGGGCGCGCCGCTCGTCCCCATCAAGGGGGCGCCGCCGAACCCGGCCGCGCTGCCGCCCGGCTGCCCGTTCCACCCGCGCTGCCCGCGCGCCGAGGCGGTGTGCGCGGCGGAGCGTCCGCCCGTGGTGGAGGTCGGCGCGCCCGGGCACACCGCCGCCTGCCACTTCGCCGAGGAGGTGCACGGTGCCCGGCAGTGACAACGACGTGTCGGGGGGTCGCGGGGGGTCGTCCCCCCGCCGGGACACGGCTCCGATCCTTCAGGTGGAGGGGCTGGTCAAGCACTACCCCGTCACGCAGGGCGTGGTCTTCAAGCGCACCGTGGGGCGGGTGAAGGCGGTCGACGGCGTCGACCTCGAACTGCGGCGCGGCGAGACGCTCGGCGTCGTCGGGGAGTCGGGGTGCGGCAAGTCGACGCTGGCCAAGCTGCTGCTGGCGGCCGAGCGTCCCACGGCCGGGACGGTGCGGTTCGACGGACGCGACGTGTTCGCGCTGCCACGCCGCGAGCTGCGGGCGCTGCGCCGCCGCGTCCAGATGGTGCTGCAGGACCCGTACTCGTCCCTCAACCCCCGCATGACCGTCGGCGACATCGTGGGGGAGCCGTTCGAGATCCATCCGGAGGCGGCGCCCAAGGGGGAGCGGCGGGCGCGGGTCCAGGAGCTGCTGGAACTCGTCGGCCTCGATCCCGGGCACGTCAACCGCTACCCGCACCAGTTCTCCGGCGGGCAGCGCCAGCGCATCGGCATCGCCCGCGCGCTGGCGCTGCGGCCGGACGTGATCGTGTGCGACGAGCCGGTGTCGGCGCTGGACGTGTCGGTGCAGGCGCAGGTGATGAACCTGCTCGCCGAGCTGCAGCGCGAGCTGGGCCTGGCGTACGTGTTCATCGCGCACGACCTGGCCGCCGTCCGGCACATCTCCGACCGGATCGCGGTCATGTACCTCGGCAAGATCGTCGAGACGGGCGACGAGGCGCGGATCTACGAGCATCCCACGCACCCCTACACGCAGGCGCTGCTGTCGGCCGTGCCCGTCCCGGACCCCGAGGCGCCCGGCGGCTGGGCCGGGGGCGTCGCGCTGGAGGGCGAGCCGCCGTCGCCGATCGACCCGCCGTCGGGCTGCCGGTTCCGCACCCGCTGCTGGAAGGCCGCCGAGGTGTGCGCCGAGCGCGAGCCCGCACTGGAGGTGCGGGACGGCTCGGCGCACCCCAGCGCCTGTCACTTCGCCGCGGAGGCGGCCAAAGACAGGGCGGCCGAGGCCGCCAAAGAGGGGGCGGCGGAGGCGGCCGAAGGCGGGGCGGCCGAGTCGGCCGCCTCCGCCGGGCCGGTCGACGGATCAGCGGGGTAGCAGCAGGATGCCGTCGCCGACGCTGCGTTCGCCCGCGGCGTCGGACGGCCGGTTGACGAGCGCGCCGCCCGCCCGGGCCATCGTCGTGGAGCCGCCGCCGTCCAGGTTCATCGCCTGGACGGCGCCGAGCGCCTTCATCACCCTGGCGGCCTCGTCGACCGACAGGCCCTCGCTGTGGCCCGCGGCGCGGCCGTCCGCCGCCACCAGCAGCAGGCGTCCCTGCGCGTCCACCCCGGCCATCGTGCGCGGGTTACGGCGCAGCACCCAGTTGTAGTAGAACGACTCGTCGTCGCCGGTGTGCACGAGGCCGTCGCCGTAGGCGTTCACCCAGACCCTGCCGTCGCGCACCAGACGCGGACCCGCGCCCAGGATCGAGGTGCGCGGGTTCAGGGCCACCGGGCGGCCGTCGGCCAGGATCCGCTCGGTGAACGACAGGCGCGTGCCGGGGCGGGCGTGTGCGCGCAGCCAGTCGGCGGCCGTGCCGACGGCCTGGACGGTGCGGCCGTCCGCCGGGATGGCGGCGCCGCGCGTCTCACGCAGCTCGGTGACCCGCCCGTGGCGGTCGAGCACGGCCTCGGCGCCCGCGCCGGACGGGCCGGTCGCGCCGTACCGCGCCGTGAACGCCACCAGCTCGTCGGGGTCGGTGCAGGTGACGTCGTGCTGCGGCCGTTCGGTGGGCTGGTCGCCGCCCACGCCGCCGCAGTTGTTCACCTCGCCGGGGACGCGGTTGAGGCCGTCCAGCTCGCGGCGCGCCCCGTCCTCGGCCCGGACGGTGAACTGCGACGACATGCCGGCGAACCGTACGTTCCGGCCGTCCTCCGGCAGGATCATGGCGGTGCGGCCGTTGTTGGCCTCGCTGAGCAGCTGCCCGTTCAGCGCGTACAGCCCCGCCGGGCCGCCCTTGCCCTGCGGCGTGAAGTAGGTGCCGTTGACGCCCGCGATCGCGCCGCCGGCGCGCACCAGCTCGGACACCTTGTTCAGCGAGGTGAGCGGCGCGCTGAGCGACGCCGCCACGCGGCCGCGGAACCGGCGCGGGTCGATCGTCAGGACGTGCACCCGCCACGGCCCGGTGGTGGCGCCGCCGTCCTGCGCGGTGTACGACGTCCCGGCGCGGAAGCCGGCGGCGGTCAGCGCGGGCAGGGCCTTCTGCGCCTCGGCCTCGGTGGCGTACCGGCCGACGCGCACGGTGTAGCCGACCAGGCCCGCCCGCACGTCGGCGAACGCCGGTCCGTGCACGGCCTCCACGCGCGGCTGGAATCCGGCCTCGGTGAGCTGGCGGGCCACGCCCTCGGCGGTCTGCTTCGGCGCGATGACGGCGGTGGCCTTGGCGGGGTCGGGGCGCGGCCCCGGGTCGCCCGACACCGGCAGCCGCACGTGCAGCGTCCAGGCGTCGGCGTCGGACTTGTGGCCGCGCACGATGGAGGTGAGGACGACGCCCGGCGCCAGCCGCTCGGTGGAACGTTCCTCATGCAGCCCGGCCGGGCCGAGCGGCAGCGCGGCGGCCGGCGGGCCGGGCGGGGCGGCGGCGGCCGCCGGGGGGACGAGCGCGACGACGGAGCCCACCGACACCGCCGCCGCGACGATCATGCGTTTCATGGGCGTCATGGTGCCGTTCGCCGGTGACGTCCAGGTGACCGGCGGCGGTCCGTAGAGTGGGCCCATGGGGCGCAGACCAAGGGGCGGGGCGGGGCCGAAGTCCGGCGTGTTCAAGGTGGCCGGGGGCGAGGCGGAACTGCTGCGCGACGCCGACCGCGACGGCGGCTGGATGCTGCTGATCGGCGGCGTGCCCCAGTCGTACGTCGACCTGACCGACCCCACCTACCTGGACTTCGAGTACATGCGGCTGATGGGCGACGTGGTCGACCTGATGGCCATGGAGGGGCAGGCCCTGGACGCGGTGCACATCGGCGGTGCCGCGTGCACGCTGCCCCGGTACCTGGCGGCCACCCGTCCCGGGTCGCGCCAGGTGGTGTTCGAGCCGGACGGGCCGCTGGTGCGGCTGGTGCGCGAACGGCTGCCGGTCAAGAACGTCCCCGGGCTGAAGATCCGGGTGGTGGACGGCCGCGCGGGGACGGCGGCGCTGGCCGACGACGCCGACGACCTGCTGGTGGTGGACGCGTTCGCCGAGGCGTCCATGCCGGTCGAGCTGGCGACCCGCGAGTTCACCCGGGACGCGGCGCGGGTGCTGCGGCCCGGCGGCGTGCTGCTGATGAACGTGGCCGACGGGTTCCGCCTGGCCTACGCCCGGCGGGTGGTGGCCACGGTGCGGTCGGTGTTCCGGCACGTGCTGCTGCTGGGCGAACCGGGGGTGCTGCGCGGACGCCGGTTCGGCAACCTGGTCGTCGCGGCGTCCCAGCGGCCGCTGCCGGTCGACGGCCTGACCCGGCGCGCCGCGGGCGGCGCCGTCCGGGCGCGGCTGATGGCCGGCGACGACCTGACCGGTTTCGCCGCCGGGGCCCGTCCCATCGAGGACGGGGAGCACGTCACCGCGCCCGTCCCGCCCGACCAGGTGTTCGGCCGCCCCTAGCCGTCACCGGCTCGGGCACCACTCGCGGACCGCGGCGGCGGCAGCGGTGACGCGGGCCGCCTCGTCGCGTTCGTCGGACGCCCAGGCGATGTAGCCGTCCGGACGCACCAGCGTCGCGGCGGGCAGCCGTGCCCCGTGCACGCCGCTGTGCCGCACGGCCGTCACGTGCCCGGGCAGGGCGGGATGCCCGGCCGTGTCGAACAGCACGAAGCGCCCCCGGTGGAAGTGCTCGTACAGGCGGGTGGCGGACCCGTCGGCGTGCGCGAGCGTGCCGGGCGGCAGCCGCGTTCCGGCCAGGCGGTGCGCGCCGTCGCCGCGCGGCGGGTAGGCGACCGACACGCCCGAGTACGCGCGGGCGAGGCGGCCGGCCACGGGCGGCAGCGGCGCGACCAGGCGTTCGGCGGTCCAGCGCAGCGCCTTGCGCAGCGGCGTGCGGGCGGTGTTGAGGCGGAACTGGCGTCCGGTCAGCGCCAGCACCGCCGCGCCCACCGGGTGGCGTTCGTCGTGGTAGGAGTCCAGCAGCCAGCCGGGCGCGCGTCCGGCGACGGCGGCGGCCAGCTTCCAGCCGAGGTTGAACGCGTCCTGCAGCCCCGCGTTCAGGCCCTGCGCCCCGGCGGGGGAGTGGGTGTGCGCGGCGTCCCCGGCCAGCAGCACGCGGCCGTGCCGGTAGGCGGTGACCTGGCGGCTCTCGCTGCGGTACCGCCCCGACCAGGTCATGTCGCGCGGCCCGAGGTCGCGGCCGGTGATCCGGACGATGCCGGCGTGCACCTCCGGCAGTGTCACCGGCTCGTCCACGGGCGCGTCCGCCCGCGCGTAGTCGTACAGCACCAGACGGCACGACCCGTCGCGGAACGGGAACGCCAGCAGCATTCCCCGGTCGGACAGCTCGCCGTACGCCGTGTCCATGGACAGGCCGTCGAGATACAGGTCGGCCAGTGCCACCGAGCCGGGATTGGGGTGGCCGGGGAACGGTAAGCCCAGCGATTCCCGCGTGAAACTGCGGATGCCGTCGCAGCCGACGACATACGCGAACGACTCGCGTTCTCCCGAATCGAGTTCGACGCGCACTTCGTCACCGTTCTGCTCGAGTCCGGCGACTTTGCTCGACCAGGCGAACTCGGCGCCGAGTTCGCGGACCCGATCAACGAGAAGCGCCTCGACACGGCTCTGCGGGATGCTCAGCATGTAGGGGAAATCGGAGGGCAGGCGGCCGAAGTCGACGGCCGCGCCGCGCACGCCCAGGGGGAAGGTCCGCAGCGGTCTGCCCTGGTCGGTGAACCGTCCGGCCAGGCCGCGCAGGTCGAGCATCTCCAGGCTGCGGGCGTGCAGGACGATGGCCCGCGAGTCGGTGCGCGGCGCGGGCCTGCGCTCGTACAGGCGCACGGGCACCCCGGCCAGGGCGAGTTCGGCGGCCAGCGCGAGCCCGGTGGGGCCGGCTCCGACGACGGCGATCCGATGCGGCGGTTCGGCGGGCGTCACGCGGCCTCCTCGCGCTCTTCGGCTGTGCGCACATTGACGCGTGCGGTGCCTGTTGCCAGTTATCTACCTCATCCCGTCGGAAAATGTCCCATAATCGAGCGATGCAGTCCTCCACCCGAATTCTGCTGGTCGGCCTGGATTCTTCGGGGAAAATGGTGCAGTTCGATCGCAACGCAGCGGCGGTTCTGGGCGGGGGCCCGGATGGCATGCCGGTGACCGGCCTCGGCGACGTGATCGTCGGCGCGGAGGGGGACGCGCCGGACCGCCTGCTGGACGCGGTCCGCGAGGGCCGCGAGCGCACCGCCATGGTCGTGCTCGGCACCGCCGGCGGCGACCGGCACGACGCCGTCGTCACCGTCCATCCGATGTCCGGGGACCTGCCCGGCCTGGCGGCGCTGGCCGTCATCCGCGTGCCCGTCCCCGGCGCCGACCGCTTCCTGGACCCGGCGGTCGTCCGCCGCGCCCTGCTGGAGGACGCCCTCCCGCGCATCGGCGCCACCCTCGACCTCGACCAGCTCGCCCGCGGCCTGATGGACGTGGTGGTGCCGCACTTCTGCACCTCCGGCGCCCTGCTGCTGCGCGAGAGCGTCGCCGACCCCGACGAACCCGGCGGCGCCGACGACCCGCCGCTGATGCGCCGCATGGCGGTCGGCTTCGACGACGGCGACCCGGTGTGGGACGCCACGTTCCCCACCGGCGAGACCATCGTCTACCCGGCCGGCACCCCGTACACGCGGTGCCTGGACACCGCCGCGCCCGTCCTGGCCGAACTGGACGCCGACGGCGCCTCGCACATCGCCGAGGCCTGGCACCGGGCGCCCGTGGCGGCACTGCTCGACGGGGCGTCCATGCTGCTGCTGCCGATCGTGTCGGACGGGTCGGCGCTCGGCTTCTTCGTGTGCGTGCGCGGCGCGGCGCACCGCCCGTTCGACGCCTACGACGTCGAGATCGGCATGGAGTTCGCCGCCCGCGCCGCCATCCTCATCGAGAGCGCCCGCCGCTACTCGCGCGAGCGCGCCACCGCCCTCACCCTGCAGCGCAGCCTGCTGCCCACCGGCCTGTCGGCGCCGTCCACGGTGGAGGTGCACCACCGCTACCTGCCGGGCAGCCGCCTCATCGAGGTCGGCGGCGACTGGTACGAGTCGATCGCGCTGCCCGGCGCCCGCGTCGCCCTGGTCGTCGGCGACGTCGCCGGGCACGGCGTGCGCGCGGCCGTGACGATGGGACGGCTGCGCACCGCCCTGCACACCCTGGCCGGGCTGGACCTGCCCCCGGCCGAGGCCCTGGAACGCCTCGACTCGCTCATGGGCTCGCTCGGCGAACGCGAACCGCACTTCGCCACCTGCGTGTACGCCGTCTACGACGCCGTCACCGGGCAGTGCGAGGCCGCCAGCGCCGGGCACCTGCCGCCGCTGCTCGTCCCGCCCGGCGGACCCGCCTCCTACCTGGACGTGCGGCCCGCCCCGCCGCTCGGCGTCGGCGCCGGCCCCATCGTCAGCCGCGAGTTCACCGTCGAGGACGGCACCCTGCTCGTCCTGTACACCGACGGGCTGGTGGAGAACCGCACCCGCGACATCGACGACGGGCTGGCGCGGCTGCGCGCGGTGTTCGGCCCCGGCTCGCGCGGACGGTCGCTGGAGGCCCTGTGCCAGGCCAGCCTGGACGGCGTGTACGACGACCGGCACCGCGACGACATCGCCATGCTCGTCGCGCGGCTGCGGCGCATCCCCGCCGACGACCACGTCTCCTGGGAGCTGCCCGGCGACCCGGCCGCGATCCGCCGCGCCCGCGGCCTGGTCCGCGACCGCCTGCACCGCTGGGACCTGGCCGAGCTGGCCGACTCGACCGTGCTGCTGGCCTCCGAGCTGGTCACCAACGCGGTCCGGCACGCGGGCGGCCGGATCACGCTGCGCCTGGTCCGCGAGGGCGGGCTGGTGTGCGAGGTGTTCGACTCCTCCGACGCACGGCCCCGCGTCAGCCGCCACGCCGGGGACGCGCTGCGCGACGCCGAGTCCGGCCGCGGCCTGCACGTCGTCGGCCGCATCGCCCGCCGCTGGGGCGTCCGCCGCACCCCCACCGGCAAGGCCGTCTGGGCCGAACAGGAACTATGAACCCGCCCACTTCACCTCAGCACGGAAATGTGCACGTGGTCGTAGTGGTTCTGGGTGATGCTGCCGCGGTCCTCCATGCGGCGCCAGCCGGGGAAGCGCACGTTCCAGATGTGCTGTTTCCAGATGACGTAGGAGACGCCGAGACGGCGGGCGTTGGCGACGGCGTACGCGGCGACCTGGTCGCCGTGGCGCTGCGCCGACGCGCTCGGCATGCGGCCGATCGGGCCCTCCATGAAGTCGCAGGCGCGTCCGGCGGCGTGGTCCTGCGCGTCGGCGCCGCCGCGGTAGCAGCCGATGGTGGGGAACGGGCCGAAGATCTGGTCGAGCTCCATCACCAGGTCGCGCATGGTCGCGGTCATCAGGTTGCCGGTGACGGTGGTGCGGGCGCCGGTCGCCCCGTCCGGCCGTCCCGTGACGCGCGGGCCCGACTGCTTGGGCGCCTTGGGCGCCTTGGCGGCCGACGCGCGGCGCGGCGGATCGTCCTGCAGCACCGCGACGCGGGTGCCGGGCGGCAGCACCTTCCTGAGCCGCTTGGACAGCGTCCCGGCGGCGGTCTTGGACGCGCTGACCACCAGGCCGTTGCCCTGCGGCATGCCCAGGGTGCGGGCCTGCGCGCGCGACACCACCGCGTCCACGTCCTCGATGCCCATCGACGCGTACGCGGCGACCCGCAGGTTGCCGGGGGCGCCCGCGCCGCCCGCCTGCACGACGCCGCCGAGCGGCACCGACCCGTCCCGGCTCAGCTCGAACGACACCGCCAGGCCGCCGGTCGCCACGCTCTGCCACAGCGCGTCCGACTCGGCCGACTGCCGCGGGGTGAACGCGCGGAAGCTCGACGGGTCGACGCCGAGCAGCCCCACGCGGCGTCCCGCCACCTGCGCCTGGGCGGCGTCCACGACCGTCAGCCCCGCGACGCCCTTGACCCGGCGTGCGCGTTCGACCGCGTCGGGCGGCAGCGGGGCGTCGCCCGCGACCAGCAGGCTGGGGGTGAGGAGCCCGGTGAGCGGCGCGACGGTCGGGGTCGCCGTGTCGGTGTTGATGGAGACCAGATGACCGGTTCCGCCTGCGCCGCCGGAGTCGTCCAGCACGCCGGACGCGACGACGGCCACGTCCGCGACCAGGGTGGCCGCGACCGCGGCGGCGATGACCGCGGGGAGCGCCCGGCTCCGTCCGCCCGCGCGTCGCTGACTGCCGGACCTGACTGACCCCCGTGTCCGCACCTGGGTTCCCTTCCGAGCGTGCTCCGACGAGCGTGCGTGGCGGCGGAGCGAGGGGCGGGCTCGGCTCCGGTGGGCATGTGTCTGCGGGTCGCATAGTAGACAGACGCGGCCGCGCCGGACCAGTGCCCGGCACCGCCGTGGGACCGGTCCAGGGTCGCTGACCTGCGTCAACCCCGGATCAGTCCCACCAGAACGACCACCAGGTCTTGCCGCGGATCTCCTCGGCGTACCCGGCCAGCGTGCCCGGGCCCTGGAACAGGATGTCGGGACAGAACGCCCAGTGCTCGGCGGCCACGTGCAGCGCGTGGCGTGCCGTGACGGGCGGCGCGGCCACGCTCAGCTCCAGGGTGTTGAAGCCGAGGCCGACGACGCGGGCGCCGAAACGGTCCTCCCACCCGCGCACCACGGCGGCCAGCGGCGCGGTCCACTCGTTGTGGTTCAGCGCGCCCTGCCAGCCGACCGCGGCCAGCGCGTCGGCGCCGCGGTCCACCGCGACCAGGCCGAGCGACAGGCCGCGCGAGGCCAGCGAGCGGGCGTTGCGGTCGGCGACGGCGCCGGGGTCGTCCAGCAGGGACGCGGGCGGCGCCGTGCCGGGGCAGTGCGCGCCGAACGGGGCCAGGTCCTCCAGGTCTTCCTCGGTGGCCTGCTCCACCCAGTCGGACCACACCTCGTACATGAAGGCGTCGGGGGCGTAGTTGGCGATCTCCTCGACGGGCTCGGGGGCGACCTGCCCCGCCGCCCACGGCTGGGCGGACTCGTCCATCAGCAGCGGCCACAGGCCCGAGACGGGATGCTCGGCGCGCAGCCGCGCCCACAGCTCGCCGGACACCGGGTCGTCGCTCACCCAGAACGCGGGACGCCGGACGAACTGGCGCTGCGGGTAGCCGGGGTCCGGCCACACCACGTCGCCGTCGGGCAGCGGCGTGGACAGCGACCGCTCGACGCTCGGGTCGGCGAACAGCTGCGCCAGGCCGCCCGGCAGCTGGTGCCGGAGCTCGTCGAGGTCATCCATTTCACGCCGTTCCAGTACAGGTCATGCCAACGGGGGATCTTGGCACTCCGTGGAATGTTAACGGCGTCCGCGGCGGTCGGGGGACGAGCCGGCCGGATCGATGCGGCACCGGTGTTCACCGGTCACCGGGCGGCCGCCGCGGAAGTGGCCGGCCACCAGTGCGATCGTGCCGGCGGCGGTCGGCGCGCCGCTCAGCGGGTGCCGCGCAGCGCGACGGCCGTCGCGGCCGCCACCAGCAGGAGCAGCGCGGCGCTGACCGCGGCGGCCGTGGTGACCCCGTCGGTGTAGGCGGACGCGGCCGCGTCGAGGAGCGCCGTCCCGGCCTGCCCGCCGATCCGTTCGGCGGCGGCGACGGCGCCCGCGACGGTCTGCGTGGCGGCCTCGCCGGTCCCCGGGGGCGCGTCCGCCTCCATGGCGGTGCGGTAGACCGTGCCGGCGGTCGTGCCGAGCACCGCGATGCCCAGCGCCGCGCCCAGCTCGGCGCTGGTCTCGGAGATGCCCGCCGCCGCACCAGCGCGCTCGGGGGGTGCCGTGGCGAGGATCAGCGCGTTGGCGAGCGTCCCGGTGATGCCGGCCCCGAACGTCAGCACGGTGTAGCCGCCGACGAAGCCCCACGGCGACGTGTGCGGGCCCACCGAGGCGACGACGGCGAAACCGGCGGCCGCGGCCGTCAGCCCCGCGGCCATCAGCGGCGCCGTGCGCAGCCGGTCGGCCAGAGCCCCGGCGGCCGCCGCGCCCGCGAAGGTCCCCGCGACGGTCGGCAGGGCGGCCAGCGCCGCGCGCAGCGGGCTGAGCCCGTGCACGGTCTGCAGGAACGTGAACGCCAGCACGCCCAGCCCCGACGCCGCCAGCGCCACGGCCGCGTTCGCGCCGACCGCGGCGGCGAAGGCGCGGACCCGGAACAGGCCGACGTCGACCAGCGGGTGGGCCGCGCGGCGCTGCCGCACCACGAACGCGGCGGCGAACACCGCGCCCCCGCCCGCCGCCGCGATGCCCGGCAGGTCGGCGCCGTGTTCGGCGATCCGCTTCATGGCCAGCACCGGCCCCAGGATCGCCGGGAACGACAGGGCGGCGCCGAGGACGTCGAACCGCACCGGGTGCGGGCTCCTGGACTCGGCCACCAGCAGCGGCGCGGTCGCCAGCAGGAGCAGCATGACGGGCACGTTGACGAGGAAGAGCGCCCCCCACCAGAACCGTTCGAGCATCAGCCCGCCGACGACGGGGCCGGCGACGGAGCCGCCGGTGAACGCGACCGTCCAGGCGCCCACGGCCGCGCGCCGCCGCCGCTCGTCGGGGTACATGCCGCGGATCAGCGACAGGGTGGACGGGGCGAGCGTCGCGCCGCCGACGCCCAGCAGCGCCCGGGCGAGGATGAACGCCACGGGGTCGCCGGCCAGGCACAGGACGGCCGACGCGGCGCCGAACGACGCCGCGCCCATCATCAGCAGCCGGCGGCGGCCGATGCGGTCGCCCAGGCCGCCCATGGTGATCAGCAGCCCGGCCATCACGAAGCCATAGACGTCCATCATCCACAGCCACTGCGTGGCCGTGGGCGCCAGCTCCGCGGAGATCGCGGGAGCGGCCACGAACAGGATCGACAGGTCCATCGACACCAGCAGTGCGGGCAGCAGCAGGACGACCAGGCCCCAGGGGCGGAGAGAGCGCATGCGCCGATCGTACGTACGTACAAACGGGCCGTCAAAACGTACGTCCGTACAAATGCTAGGCTCCGGGGCCATGGGACAGCGCGAGGATCTGCTGGCGGGAGCCCGGGCCTGCCTTGCCGAGAAGGGCTACAGCCGCACCACGGCCCGCGACATCGCCGCCGCCTCGGGCGCGCACCTGGCGTCCATCGGCTACCACTTCGGCTCCAAGGACGGCCTCATGGCCGCGGCGGTGCTGCAGGCGTCCGACGAGTGGGGCGACACGATCGAGGCGGCGGTCCGGGCGGCGGGCGGGGCGAGCCCCGCCGAACGCCTGCGCGTGTTCCTGGCCGAGCTGTTCGCCGCGATCCCCCGCAGCCGGCCGCTGCTGGTCGCCAGCGTGCAGGCCTACAGCGAGGCGCAGTTCAGCGAGGAGGTCCGCGGCCCCCTGCTGGAGGCCGTCGGCCGCGCCCGCGCCGAGCTCGCCGCCATGGTCCTGGGCGTGGACGCCGCCGACGTCGACGAGGACACCGCGCGGGGCCTGGGCTCGCTGGTGCACGGCCTCGTCGTCGGCTACGTCCTGCAGGCCCTTCTGTCGCCCGGCACGATGCCGACCGCCGACCAGGTCGTCGCCGCGCTCGGCGCCCTGACCCGCGCCCCCGCCTGAGAGACCGGTCGGCGGGCCGGTCGGCGGGCCGCGCTCAGCCCTTGACGGTGAGGAGCGGGCGCAGTTCGGCCACCGGGGCGGCCACGCCGCCCGCGTGCAGGCTCGACACCACGGGGCCGATGTCCTTGTAGGCCCATGGCGCCTCCTGCTTGAGGTCGCGGCGCCAGGCCGCCATCACGTCCGCGCGGCGCGCCACCGCCGGGTCGCGGTGGTTCAGCGGCGTGACCACGCGGAACTCCCGGAGGAAGGCGTCGAGGTCGCGGTCGCTCGCCCGCGCGGTGGCGCCGCGCGGCACGCGCCGTCCGGCGCCGTGGCAGGCGCTGGCCAGCGTGCGGGGGTCGCCGTGGCCGCGCAGTACGTAGCTGGCCGCGCCCATCGACCCGGGCACGATCACCGGCTCGCCCCACATCGCGTACGGGCCGCCCGTCATCTGCTCGTGCCCGCCCGCGGGGGTCGCGCCCTTGCGGTGGACGATGCGGTCCCCGTCCTGCCAGAACAGGTTGTGCGGCGCGTCGTAGACCAGCCGTGCCGTCATCCGCCCGCATTCGGCGGCGAGCCCGGCCCGCATGGTGAGCGCGAGGAAGAAGCGGTTGCCGGCGGCGAAGTTGGCGGCGTTGCCGAACGCGTCGAGGTAGCGGCGGCGGGCGGCGGCGGAACGCTCGTCCAGCGGGAACGGCAGGATCCCGTTGAGGGGCCGGGGCAGCCCCGCCGGCCACGTCTCGCGCAGCCCGTCCAGCGCCGTGGCGTTCGCCTGGTGTCCCAGGGATAGCGAGCCGCTGTGCACCATCAGCACGACCATGCCCGGGGTGAGGCCCCACGCGTACGCGGCGGAGGCGTCGTGGACCCGCGCCACGTACTGCAGCTCGGCGAAGTGGTTGCCGCCGCCGATGCCGCCGATGATGCTGTCGTGGCTGGCGCCTCCGCCGCTACCCGCGCTGGTGATCCAGTCGGCGAACGCGCCGGCGGTTCCGGCCGGGTGCGCCGGCGCGTGCATGCGGTCCAGGCAGTCGCCGGGGTCGGTGGGCTGGTAGCCCTGCCACGGGGCGTCGCCCGTGAGAAGAAGACCCGGGAGCCCCTCGCGCAGGAGCGCCTCCCGCTGGACGGGGGTGAGGGCGATGCGGCGGCCGCCCTCGAAGAACAGGTGCCGCAGCCGCCGCTCCAGGGCGTCCAGGCGCGGCCGCACCTCCTCCACGGTGAGCGAGGTGACCTCCAGCCGCATGCCGCAGTTGACGTCGTTGCCGACCGCCTGCGGGAGCAGCGCGCCCTCGGTCTCGACGACCGTGCCGATCGGTATGCCCGCGCCCTTGTGGAAGTCGGGCGTGAGGACCAGGCGGGTGAGACGGGGCGTGCCGTGGCCGGGTGCCGTCCCGGCGAGACGGGCGAGGGTGCCGGCGGTCTCCAGGACGGACAGCACCTCGTCGACGGCGGCCGGTTCGAGCGGCACGCGCTCGCCGGCGCAGATGTCGACGGGGATGTCCCAGGGGTTCGGCAGGGTGAGCCAGTGCTCGTCACGCCGCACGAGACGGCGGTCCTGACGGATGCGCATGATGGTGAAGTCCTCGGGCTGCTGGAAGAACGAACGCGGAAACGGGCGCGCTGGAGGGCGCGCCGGAGAAGGTGGCGGAAGCGAGCCGCCGCCGTGGTCCTCGTGGTTCAGCAGCCGCGAGGTGAAGGCGTCCCCGAAGGTAGCGCGGCACGCACCGCTCGCGCCACGTGATTTACGCCCCGCAGGACCGTTCGGTCAGCCGAGGTCGGCCATGGTGAAGTCGTCGAAGTCGGCTCCGGCGGAGCCCGCCCCCCTCGGGTCGACGTACAGGCCCGTAGAGGTCCGGTCGTCCTGCGACTTGAGGGGGGAGGCGGCGTCCACCGCCGTCGCCGCCCGCTTGCCGTTCACCCACAGCGCCAGCTCGACCTTGGTGCCCGCGTCCACGCAGGTGGCCTGGATGCGGTTGGACTTGCCGGGAGCGCCGACGGGGCCTTCGGAGCGCGCCAGCTGCCGTGAACGCCCTCCCAGCTCGGATTTGCGGATGCGGGCCACGCCGTCGGGCCGCAGCCCCAGGGTGTACTTGGCGCCGCCGTAGCCGTTGCGGCAGAACACGCCCGCCTCCGCGTCCCCGCCGCCCTCGGTGATGCGGGTCTTCACGTCCAGGAGCATCCGCGCGGGGATCCCCTTCCCCTGCGGCAGCGGCATGAACTTGGCGTCCTCGCCCATGTTCGCGCGCATCCGGTACACGCCGCCGACGTACGTGGGGGAGCCGGGCATGCCCTCGAACCAGCCGGACCCGGCGTCCTCGAAGTTGTCGGTCACGAGCGTTTCGCGTGGTTCGAAGTCGGCGGCCCCGGAGGAGGCGCCGCCGTTCCTGGTGAGCGCCACGGCCACGACGACGAGGACCACGGCGACCGCGAGCGCCGCGCCGCCGACGGCGAGGAGACGGCCCCGGCGGCCGCTCGGGGAATCCGCGACGGTGGGCGCGGCGGGCAGGTCCGCCGGTGCCGTGAGGTGCGCGGTCGGCGCGGGGTGGGGCGACGGCGGCGGGGCG
>NZ_BAAAZG010000042.1:103308-180104 GCF_039536785.1 Actinomadura miaoliensis | reverse complement strand
GCCGCATCGGGGGCGGCGGCCTCAGGCGCGGGCGGTGCCGCCGCGGGGGCCGGGGGCGGAGCGGCCGAGCCGGCCGCGGCCGGCGGTGGGGTGGCGAGCGGCCTCGTGGGCAAGGCGGCGCTCGCGGTGGCGGGCACGGCGGTGGTGGCGGGCGCCGGGGGCGCCGTCTACGTGGCGACGGCCGACGAGCCCGAGCGTCCGCGTACTCCGCCCTTGAGCGTCTCCCTGGCCGCGTGGCAGGAGACCTCGGCCTCGCTGCCGCTGTCGATGTCCGGGCAGCTCGCCCAGGTCAGGGGCAGTGCGAACGCCGCGCTGGTGCAGCGCGTCAACGCCGCGTTGCGCGGCCCGGTGGACACCCAGAAGAACGCCTACCATTCGGCGCTCGCCAACGGCCCCGGCACCGACGCCAACTCGTCCGTCACCGTCCGTCCGCACGTACGCCTCAACGGGCCGCGCTATGCGTCGGTGCGTTACGACTTCGCCATGCGGTCGCCGACGCTGTGGCATTCGAGCTGGAGCCGGGCCCGTACCGTCACGGTCGACCTCACGACGGGCGGCACTCTGCGCACCGCCGACATCTTCCTGCCTTCGATGCTGACCCGGCAGGGGCTGGCGGAGTTCTCCGCGCGGGTACGCGAGCGCGCGGCGGGCACGTGCCTGGCCGACCGGCCGCCGGCGTTCACGGCCGCCGACCTCGACAGCACCAAGGTCCAGATGGCGCTGACGGCCCGTGAGCTGGAGGTGCTGGTGGACGCCCCCGAGCTCGGCGCCTACGAGATGGCGTGCGGCCAGACGGCCCATCGCATCCCCTACACCGCGCTCCAGGGCATGATCAGGCCCGAGGTGCTCAAGGCCATCCCCTACCCCGCGCCCTCGGCGACGCGCAGCTGACACGCCGACGCCCCCGCCGGGCCGGCCGGCGGGGGCGTCTGGCGTGTCAGGCGCTCACTTGCGCTTGTTGATCTCCTCGGTGAGCTGGGGGGCCACCTGGAACAGGTCGCCCACCACGCCGTAGTCGACCAGCTCGAAGATCGGCGCCTCGGGGTCCTTGTTGATGGCGACGATCGTCTTGGAGGTCTGCATGCCGGCCCGGTGCTGGATGGCGCCTGAGATGCCGACCGCCACGTACAGCTGCGGCGAGACGGTCTTGCCGGTCTGGCCGACCTGGAACTGGTGCGGGTACCAGCCGGCGTCGGTGGCGGCGCGGGAGGCGCCCACCGCCGCGCCGAGCGAGTCGGCCAGGTCCTCGATGATCTTGAAGTTCTCGGCGCCGCCGACGCCGCGGCCGCCGGAGACCACGATCGCGGCCTCGGTCAGGTCCGGGCGCTCGCCCTTCTCCTGGACGACCTTCTCCACGATCCGGGCGGCCTTGTCGGTGTCCGACAGGGTCACCGAGACCTGCTCCTCGGCCGGGGTGGCGGGGGCGGCCTCGGGGGCGATCGAGTTGGGCCGCACCGCGATGATCGGCGTGCCCTTGGTGACCTTGGCGTGCGCGATGATCGCGCCACCGAAGATCGAGTGCTCGCCGACGAAGCCCTCGGCGACGTCCACCACGTCGGTGAGCACGCCGGAGCCGGTCTTGACCGCCAGGCGCCCGGCGATCTCCTTGCCCTCGCCGGTCGCCGAGACCAGCACGGCGCCGGGCGAGCCGTTCTGCACGAGCTGGGCCAGCAGCGCGGCCTTGGGCGCGACGACGTAGGAGGTCAGCTCCTCGTCGGCGGCCACGTAGACCTTGGCGGCGCCGTACTCGGCCAGCCTGTCCTTGGCGCCCTCGTAGCCCGGGCCGACCCAGACCGCGGCCGGCTCGCCGAGGCGGCGCGCGAGGGTCAGCAGTTCGAGGGTGACCTTCTTGACCTCACCGTCGACGTGGTCGACGAGGACGAGAATCTCGGCCATCGGTTCGCGTGTCCCCTTCCCCGCTCAGACGAACTTCTTCGACGCGAGGAACTCGGCGATCCTGACGCCGCCGTCGCCCTCGTCGGTGACGATCTCACCCTTGCTGCGCGGCGGGGCCTCGGCGAAGTCCACCACCGCGGTGGCCGCGTTGGCCAGCCCCACCTGGCCGGCGTCGATGCCCGCGTCGGCGACGCCGAGCGTCTCCACCGGCTTCTTCTTGGCCGCCATGATCCCCTTGAACGAGGGGTAGCGCGGCTCGTTGATCTTCTCCACGACGCTGACGACCGCGGGCAGGCTCGCCTCGACCTTGTCGAAGCCGTAGTCGGTCTGCCGCTGCACGGTGATGGACGTGCCGTCGATCTCCACCTTGTTGGCCAGCGACAGCTGCGGAACGCCGAGGCGCTCGGCCAGCATCGCCGCCAGCAGCCCGGTGCGCGCGTCGGTCGACTCCGAGCCCAGCACCACCAGGTCGAACCCGGTGCGGCCCAGCACCTGCTGGATGGCGTAGGAGGTCTGCAGCGCGTCGGAGCCGGCGAGGGCGTCGTCGACGAGGTGCACGGCCTTGTCCGCGCCCATGGCCAGCGCCTTGCGGATGGAGTCGGTCGCCTTGTCGGGGCCCATGGTGAGGACGGTCACCTCCCCGCCGTGGGCCTCCTTGATGCGCAGCGCCTCCTCGATGGCGTACTCGTCGAGCTCGTTGATGACACCGTCCGCGGCGGCACGGTCCAGCGTGCTGTCCTCGGACTTGAGCTTGCGCGGGCTCTCGGTGTCGGGAACCTGCTTCACCAGGACGACGATGTTCATGGCCGGTGGCCGACCTCCCTGCACTCAGTTCGGCCGCTGAGGTAAAGCGGCTCGGAGGCGCCGCCCCTGCAACGGGTCGACGCGACGGGCTGATGCCTCACAGCCTGCCAAACTCCCGAACGGGCTTCGGCCCCGGGGGACGGTTTTCCGGCTGCGCACCTCATGTTACCCGCGGGTAATCGGGGCGCAAACTCGCCGTTCACGGCGATCTACGGGACCGGGCCGCGACCGCCGCGACCTGGGCGATCCCGCGACCCGAGGGTGATCGAGATCACATTGCGGGACGGTCAGTGCAGGGCGGCCTGCAGGCGGCCGATCAGGCTCTCCGTCGAGGTCTGCAGCCCGTACATCGGCGCCAGGCTGGGCGTCAGGGAGATCGCGCCGACCACGGCGAGGAAGGCCAGCACGCCGAGCGCGACCCCGGCCGTTGCGAGCCGCCGCGGCGAGCGGGCAACCGCCGTGAACCACTGTTCGAGCCGGCGGTACGGGCCGGTGACGCCCGGCGCCGTCCACAGCGCGCACACCCCGGCGCCCACGGCGAACCCGCACACCCCCAGCGGGTCGGCCTCCACGCGGAACAGTGACAGCGCGATCAGGCCGCCGCCGAGCACCAGCGCGAACACCGCCGCGTACGGCAGCGTGGCCGCCGTGCGGGCCAGCGCCGACAGCCGGGCCCGGGGGTCCGCCGCGGCCTGCAGCCGCAGCACGGCCACCGCCACCACCGACACCAGCGCTCCCACCAGCGGCAGCATGATCGCCAGGCCGACCGCGAGCACGACCACCATGGCCGACAGCAGCCGCGCCCACCCCCGTTCGACCGCCGCCGCCTGCCGCGGCCGCCCGGACGCCGCCACCGGAGGCGCCGAACGCGCCGGGCCGCGCGTCGCGGCCGCCGGGGCGGGAATCGACGGCGGGGGCGAGGCCGGCCCCAGGTCGAGCGCGGCGACCGCCTCGGCGACCTCCGCCGCCGACGGCGGACGCGCCGACAGCGCCGCCTCCACCACGGGCCACAGCGGCTCCGGCACGCTCCCCGCCCCGATGGCGAGGGCCGTGCCGGTGTCGTCGGTGTCGCCGAGCTTGGCCGTCGCGGCGAAGACGACCGTCCGCGCCCAGGCGTGCACGTCCTCGGCCGCCCCGTCGTCGCTCTGGGCGGCGATGCCGAAGTCGGTGACAACGGGGGCGCCGTCGACCACGAGGACCGTGTCGGGGCCGAACGCTCCGTGGGCGAGCCCCGCCTCGTGGACGGCCGCCAGTGCCTTGGCCATGCCGAGGGCCAGGCGGTGCAGGGCGGCGCCCTGCAACGGCCCGTGTTCGGCCACCACGTCGGTGAGCGGTTGCCCGGGGACGAAACGACTGACGACGTAGGGCGGGTCGGCGGAGGCGTCGCCGTCCAGGACGTCCACCGCGTAGGGGCTCAGCACCTCGCGCATGCGTTCGAGGTCGCGGCCCAGACGTTCGCGTGGGGCCGGGACCGCCGCGTCCGGGAGCAGCCGGATCGCCACGTCGCGCCCACTGGGATCGGCCGCCCGGTAGATCGTCCCGGTGGGGCCGCCCAGCCGGGCCAGCAGCCGATAGGGGCCGATCTGCTGTCGTTGCCTGGTCTCCCCGCTCATCGGCTCGCCACCTTACCGACCGGGCGCCCCCCGAGGGGCCACTCAGACGAAGGGGAGCCCGGTGAGCAGGTCGTGGACGTCGCTGCGCAGCCCCTCCAGGGACTGGCTCATCCCGCCCAGCGGGGTCGTGTCGGGCGGCTGCCCCCGGGACAGCACCACCAGCACCCCGGCGAACAGGCCCAGGATGAGCACCCCGGCCAGGGCGGCGTCCGTGCGGGGCAGCACCGCTCCCCAGGTGCGCGCCAGCTGGCGCCGTGGCGGGGCGCTCCCCGGAGCCAGGGTGAGCAGGACGATGACGGCCATGGACGAGTACGCGATGGCACGCGAGGCCGTCATGTCGGGGTTGGCGAACATCAGCACCGCCAGCAGGACCAGGCCCGCGAACACGGCGAGCGATGCCAGCAGCACCGTGACGAGCACCGCCCCCGGCAGGTGCAGGGGCGTCTTGAACGCCGCGGCCACCGCATCGCCGGATCGTGGGCCGCGCCGGGTGCGCTTGTCCTCCATGCGGCGGGCGGCCTTGTCCGCCATGCGCAGCACCAGGACGCCGACAATGGTGACGCCCACGGCGAGGAGGGGGGCGATGTTGGCGAAGCCCAGCAGCGCCACCAGGACGATGAAGCTGAGCACCCGGTACCAGCCGTACGGCTTGCGGCGGGGTTGTTCGTCCGGGCGGCGCGCGGGTTCTGTCGGGCGGCGCCGTTCGAGGTCCCTGCCGGCGGCGCCCTGGTTGTACGGGTCGTACGGCGCGGGCGGGGGAAGCTGCTCCGGAGGCTGGGCGCGGCGCGCCTGCCCCTGGGCGGGGTCGTGGTGGTACGGGGCGTACGCCCGCTGGTCGTACGGCGACGGCTCGTACCGGTTCGGCTCGTAGGGAGCGGGCTCATAGGGGTTCGTCTCGTACGGGCCGGGTGCGGGCGGCGGCGCGGCCGGGGGCAGCAGGCCCTTGAAGTCACTGGGCTGCGCCGGAGCGGGCGCGGGCGTGGGAGCGGGCAGCGGCTCGGCGGAGACGGGCGGCGGCGACGGAGTCGGCGGGACCGGCGCCGGCCCCGGCATGGAGAACACCCGGGAGTGGTCGGACGAGGCGTCCGTCTGCTGGGACGTCCTGTCCGGCCGCGGGTAGTGCTCGTCCACCCGGGTGGTGTCGGTGATGGTGGCCTCGAAGTGGATGCGCCGGGTGAGCTGCACCAGCCCCACGGCGGTGGGCCGTTCGGCCGGGTTGCGGGCCATCGCCGAGCGCAGCACGGGCAGCAGCGCCTCGGGCACCCCGTCCAGGTCCGGCGCGCCCTGCATGATCTTGTAGAAGATCGACTCGAAGGTGCCGGAGCCGAACGGCGGCCGCCCGGTGGCGGCATAGGCGACCGTGCCGGCCCAGGCGTGCACGTCGGACGCGGGCCCGGCGTCCTCCCCCTCGATGATCTCCGGGGCGAGGTAGCCGGGGGTGCCGATGACCATGCCGGTGGCGGTGAGCCGGGTGGCGTCGGCGGCCTGCGCGATGCCGAAGTCGATCACGATGGGCTCGTCGTCGACCAGCATGACGTTGCCCGGCTTGAGGTCGCGGTGCACGATCCCGGCGCCGTGGATGGCCGACAGCGCCGAGGCCAGGCCCACCGCCAGCCGCTGCAGCGCCTGCCCGTAGCGCGGCCCGTCCGCCTCGACGGCCTCCTCCAGGGTGCGGCCCGGCACGTACTGGGTGACGATGTACGGCTGCTCGGCGGTGACGTCGGCGTCGAGGATCTCCGCCACGTGCGGGCTGTGCACCCGCCGCATGGAGTCCACCTCGCGCGCCAGCCTCCGCCGGGCGGTGGTGTCCCCCGCCACGGCCGGACGCAGCACCTTGATGGCCACCTTGCGCCCCTCGGGATCGGCGGCGAGGTACACCACGCCCATGCCGCCTTCCCCCAGCGTCTGGAGTACGCGGTAATGGCCTATTCGGTCCCCGGACGTGACAACCCCCTTCATCGCTTACGAAACCCTACCTTCGCCCATCTCGTCGGCAGGATCCATCCGGACGGCGCTCCTCCCAGAGGTGTCCTCATGCCGCGACGTACGGGACGGGCCCGGCCGCGCCGACGTCCTCCGTCGCCAGCGCCCCCGCGAACCACCGCGCGGACGGGCGCCGCCGGGGGTCGCGGTCCAGCCCCCGCCGCAGCAGTCCGGCCAGGGGCTCCTCCACCCCGTCCAGGTCGGCCATCCCGCTCACGATGCGGAAGCAGACCCCCTCCAGGGACCCACGGCCGAACGGCGGCCGCCCCGTCGCGGCGAACGCGACCGTGGCCGCCCAGGCGAACACGTCGGACGCGGTCGTGGCGGGCTCGCCCTCGATGAGCTCGGGAGCCAGGTAGGCGGGTGTGCCCACGACCATGCCGGGACGGGTCGTCTGCCCCGCGTCCGCGTCGTGGGCGATGCCGAAGTCGATGAGCGTGGGACGGTCCCCGTGCACCATGACGTTGCCGGGGGTGACGTCACGGTGCAGCACCGCCGCGTCGTGCACGGCCGCCACCGCCAGCGCCATCCCCCGGGCCAGCCGCCGCAGCCGGTCACGGCGGGGCGGCCCGTAGGACTCCACCAGCTCGCTCAGCGGGCAGCCGGGGACGTAGGCCATCACCACGTAGGGCGGGTCGGCGTCCACCCGGCCGTCCAGCAGCCGCGCCACGTACGGGCTGCGCACCCGCCCCTGCACGGCCATCTCCCGGGCCAGGCGGCGCCGCGCCGCCGGGTCGGCCGCGATCTCCGGGCGCAGCCGCTTGACCGCGACCTCGCGGCCGAACGCGTCGATCGCCAGGTGCACCACGGCGGTGCCGCCCCGGCCGATCTCGTCCAGCAGCCGGTGCTCACCGAGTCGCGGAGGCGTCCCCATATCCCCTTTGACGCCGAGAACGGGGCGGACGTTCCTGACCGGACAAGGACAAGATCGGCGATCAGCCGCGTCGGGCCGCCTGCCTGGCGCGACGCTCCTCCCGCCGCTCCTCGAACCGCGCGGCGGCCGTGTCCAGCCCGGTCATGAACTCCGCCAGCTCCTCGCGGGCCTTCTCACCCTCGGGCCCCAGGTCGGTCCGCTCGAAGATCCGCCACTTGCGCAGGCACGGGCTGAGCACGTCGTCGTGGTGCAGCCGCAGGTCGTAGATGCCCGCGTTGGCGATGATCACCGACTTGCGCAGGAACCCGTCGATGCCGTGGCCGGGCATCTGGAACGCCTTGACCACGTCGGTGACCGCCCGCACGGTGGCGTCCACGTCGATCTCCAGCGCGGCGTCCAGCAGGTTCCGGTAGAAGATCATGTGCAGGTTCTCGTCGGCGGCGACCCGCGCCAGCAGCCGCTCGCACACCGGGTCGCCCGACGCCGTGCCGGTGTTGCGGTGCGCCACCCGGGTGGCCAGCTCCTGGAACGACACGTACGCCACCCCGTGCAGGAAACTCGTGCCGTGCGTCGCCTCGTAGCCCAGCTCCATGTGCTTCATCCGGGCCCGCTCCAGCGCCACCGGGTCGACGGCCCGGGTGACGGTGAGGTAGTCGCGGATGACGATGCCGTGCCGGTTCTCCTCGGCCGTCCAGCGGTTCACCCACGTGCCCCACGCGCCGTCGCGTCCGAAGACGGTGGCGATGGCGTGGTGGTAGCCGGGCAGGTTGTCCTCGGTCAGCAGGTTGACGATCAGGGACTCGCGGGCCTCGGTGCTCAGCGCGGACTGCTCGGGGCTCCACGGCTCACCGTCCAGGGGCCCGTCGAAGTCGCGGCCCTGGCTCCACGGGACGTACTGGTGCGGAAACCACTCCTTGGCCATCGACAGGTGACGGTCCAGCTCCTTCGCCACCACCGGCTCCAGATCCACCATCAGGCGCAACTGGGACTTGTCGTCGAACGTCTCGGGCATCGGTGTTCTTTCGCTCAGGGACGGGACGCGGAGAGCCCGCGGCATGACGGCGGCCCTGGTGCCGGGCGGCCACAGCCTACGGAACCGTAGGTTCGATGCTGTCGACCGTCCGGCCCGTACTGCTAGTCACGACGGCCACAAACACCCCCGGCTTTTTCTTGTGGGGGCGAGTGGAACCGGGCGCTTTTCCCCGGAGACGAGCGAAACCGGGCGCCCCCGCCGCCGTCAGCGGGTGTCGGCGGCCTGGCGCCACATCCGGTTGACCGCCGCCCGCAGCAGCGAACGCGGCATCGCCCTCAACGCGGGCAGCGCCGCCTTGTACTGCGCGCCCGGCACGCACAACGCGCGCCCCGCCGACACCGCGTCCAGCCCCGCGCGGGCCACGTCCTCACGGCGCAGCCACAGCAGGCTGGACTCCTGGGTCTCGTCGGTACGGGTGAACCCAGGGCACAGCGCCGTCACGTGCACGCCCGTGCCCGCCAGCTCGGCGTGCAGGCTTTCGGAGAACGCCGTCACGAACGCCTTGGTGGCGCCGTACGTGGCGCTGCCGGGCGACGGGGTGAACCCCGCCATGGACGAGACGTTCAGCACCCCGCCCCGGCCCCGTTCCACCATCCCCGGCAGCGCGGCGCGGGTGAGCCGCATCAGCGCCAGCACGTTCAGCTCCACCTGGGCGAGCTGGTCGTCCAGCGGCTGCCCCGCGAAGGCCCCGAACGCCCCGAACCCGGCGTTGTTGACCAGCAGCTCCACCGGCTCGGCGCGCAGCCGGTGCTCCACCTCGCCGCGCTGCCCCGGGTCGGTGAGGTCGGCGGCCAGCACCTCCACGGCCACCCTGTACCGCTCCACCAGCTCGCGGGCCAGCTCGTCCAGCCGCGCGGCGCGGCGGGCCACGATCACCAGGTCGGTGCCGCGTCCGGCCAGGATCCGGGCGAAGCTCTCGCCGATGCCGCTGGACGCGCCCGTGACGAGAGCGGTGCGGTACGCGGTGTGGGAGGAGCCCGGGGGGAAGGGGCTTCGCATGGCGGCCGATGCTATCCATTGACAAACCCTTTGACCGGGGACAGTCACGGAGCTCCCGCGGCCACCTCCAGAGGCGGGAACATCGCCGCCGGGTCCCCGCCCGCCGCCCAGACGCCGATCGCGAACGCCGTCGTCGCCTCGAGCAGCCCGGCCCGGTCCAGGCCGCCCCCGTCGACGGGCTCGCATCCGATGTCGCGCACCAGGCTCCGCACCGCGCGCAGGGCGTCGGCGTCGTCCCCGCACAGGGGGACGCCCAGGGGACGCCCGTCGAACACCGGCGGCGTCAGGCGCCACACGCTCTCGTGGCAGGTGTTGAACGCCTTCACCACGCGGGCACCGCCTCGGGCGGCGTCGGCGATGCGTTGCGCCGCCGACGGCCCGTCGCCCGTCCGCAGGGTGAAGTCCGGCGGGCCGGTGGGGTTGGTGCAGTCGATGAGCACCTTCCCGCCGAGGGCGTCCGCCACGGCCTCCACCACGTCCAGCGCCCCCTCCCACCAGACGGCGAGCAGCACGACCTCGCCGAACTCCGCGGCCTCACCCAGCGTCCCGCCGCGCGCGCCCGCGCCGATCCGCGCCGCCAGCGCCTCCGCCTTGGACGGCGTTCGCGCCCCGACGAAGACCTCGTGGCCCGCCCGTGCCCACTGCGTGGCGAGCGCGTCCGCCATGTTCCCGGCGCCCAGTGTCCCGATGCGCATCCCGACCTCCCGGTCGTCCCGTCGAATACGTTCGGACGGGACGCTAGGCGGTTCGTTACGCACCCCCGGGTGCGCATCGGAAGGGGCAGGCTGTGGACGACGCCATGAGAACCACCGACGACGTCTTCCTCGCGGACTGCCAGGCCCGCCTGGGGTTCGACCTGCTGTCCGGCACGTGGACGAGCGTGGTGCTGTACGCGCTGCGCGACGGCCCGACGCGTCCCGGCGAGCTGCGCGACCGCATCGGCGGCATCAGCCACAAGGTCCTCACCGAGACGCTGCGCCGGCTGGAGCGCAACGGCCTGGTGGCCCGCCGCCGCTACGCCGAGGCCCCGCCGCGCGTGGAGTACGAGCTGACCGAGCCGGGCCGCGGCCTCCTGGAGCCGATCACCGCCCTGGGCCGCTGGAGCGCCCGCCACGCCGACGAGGTCCTCGCCGCCCAGCGGCGAGCCGCCCCGGACGACGACTGGTGAGGCTCAGCGGCCGGTGAAGGTCGCCTTGCCCGGCCCCTGTTCCATGAAGCTGCGCATGCCGGTCGCCTGGTCCTCGGTGGCGAACAGCGCGGCGAACTGCGTCCGCTCCATCTCCAGGCCGGTCTCCAGGTCGACCTCCAGCCCCGCGTCGATCACCTGCTTGGCGGCGCGCAACGCCAGCGCCGGCCCGCCGACGAACGTCGCGGCCCACTCCCGCGCCGCCGTGTAGACCTCGGCGTCCGGCACGACGCGGTCGACCAGGCCCATGGCCAGCGCCTCGGGGGCGGCCACGTGCCGCCCCGAGAAGATCAGGTCCTTGGCCTTGGCGGGACCGACCAGCCGCGCCAGCCGCTGCGTGCCGCCCGCGCCGGGGATGATGCCGAGCTGGATCTCCGGCTGGCCCACCTTGGCGCCCTCCCCCGCGACGCGGAAGTCGGCCGCCAGCGCCACCTCCAGGCCGCCGCCGAGCGCGTAACCGGTGATCGCCGCGATGACCGGCTTGGGGATCGCCGCCAGGGCCTTGGTGAAGTCCTGCAGCAGCCGCGAGGGCGCGCCCGACATCTGCGCGAACGACAGCGGCGCCATCTCCTTGATGTCGGCGCCCGCCGCGAACACCCGCTCCCCGCCGTAGAGGATCACCGCGGCCACCGTCTCGTCCTGGGTGACCTCCCGCGCCGCCTCCACGAGTTCCCGCTGCATCGACGCGTTCAGGGCGTTCATCTTCGGCCGGTCCAGCCGGATCGTCCCGATGCCGTCCTCCACCTCGACACGCACGAACTCGCCCACAACGACCTCCCGTGATCGAACAACGCCCCGAGCCTAACCATGTCCGTGTGGGGGACGACCCCCTACACCCCCGTCAGTCGGACGGGCAATCCTCACTCCGCTGCGGCCACGCTGTCCTGTGGGGGGCGACCCCCCTACACCCCCCGTCAGTCGGACGAGCAATCCTCACTCCGCTGCGGCCACGCTGTCCTGTGGGGGGCGACCCCCCTACACCCCCCGTCAGTCGGACGAGCAATCCTCACTCCGCTGCGCTCCGTTGCGGTTGCTCGTCCTCCGGTGTCGGTCCTCGCTGGTAGCTTCGGGGACGCTCGGTAACGGCTCTCTCGGGGATCACTCTTCATGCTCGTCGCGCACGCCACCTGGCATGGGGGCGCGCTCTGCCTGTGGGCGGAGCGCACCGGCCCGTACCGGCCGCATCCCGACGTGCACCCGTTCGCCACCCGGGACTTCACCGGCACCTCCTACGAGCCGCTGGTGAAGGGCGCGTTCCGCGTCGAGCTGACGATGACGCTGCCCACGCATGGCGATCATCCGCTGCCGTCCCCGGAGTGCGGCGCCGAGGGCGTCGTCCCGGAGGAGCTGCGGGCCTGGCGGGTGCCCGCGCTGGTGCTGGAGCCGTTCCCGGCGATGACGCTGCTGCAGCTGGCCGAGCACAGCGCCGACGTGGTCCCCGGCAGCGACCTGCGATTCCTGTGCCTGCTGGCGGACGAGGCGATGCGGCTGGCCGGGCGTGGGCAGGTGCTGCCGGCGCTGCTGCGCGAGGACGGCGACCTGGTGGCGCGGTGGCGTCCCGTCATCGACGATCCCGCCCGTTTCGCCGACCTGGCGCGCGCGATGCCCGCCGCCTGCCGCGCCGCCGACGGCGGGCGTCCCGCCGTCGAGGTGCTGCGCGAGGCGCTGTCCGGCCTGGTCGACACGGCCGTGCGGGGCGTGGTGCCGCATCCGCTGCTGCCGCCGCGCCGCGGCAAGGCGCCCGACCGCGTGCCGCTGGCCGAACGCTGGGTGGAGGCGCTGACCGGCCCCAACTTCAGCGTGCCGCGCGAGCCGGGTGACGACGCCGATGACCTGATCGCCGAGCTGGACGCCTGGGCCGCCGCCTCCCGCCGTCCCGCCGGGCCGCTGCGCGTGTGCTTCCGCCTGGTGGAGCCCGGCGCCGCCACGACGGACGTCCCCGACGCCCCCGGCGACGCGGACGAGGAGGCCGACGACGACGCCTGGCGCGTGGAGTTCGCCCTGCAGGGCACCGACGACCCCAGCCTGTACGTCCCGGCCGCCACGGTCTGGGCGGGCGAGGCCACGTCGATCGCGGCCGCCGAGGAGACGCTGCTCACCGGCCTGGGACGTGCCCTGCGCCTGTTCCCCGACCTGACGGCCGCGCTCGACTCCCCCACTCCCGCCGAGCTGACCCTCGACACCGCGGGCGCGTTCCGCTTCCTGCGGCAGGCCGCGCCGATGCTGGCCGCCGCCGGTTTCGGCGTGCTGCTGCCGCAGTGGGCGGGCAAGGCCAAGCTCGGCATGCGCCTCACCACCCGCGCGCAGGACGGGGAGGGCTCGGGCGCGGCGGCGTCGTCCGGGTTCGACCTGGGCAGCATGGTGAACTTCCGCTGGGACCTGGCCATCGGCGACGAGACCGTCGACGAGGACGAGCTGGAGGAGCTGGCCCGGCTCAAGACGCCCCTGGTGCGGCTGCGCGGCCAGTGGGTGGAGCTGGACGAGCAGCAGCTGCAGGCCGCCCTGGACTTCCTGCGCCATCCCCGCCGCGGCCGGATGACCGCCGCCGAGGCGATGCGCGCGGTCATCCACGCCGGCGACGACGCCCTCCCGCTCCTCGACGTCGACGCCGACGGCGCGTTCGGCGACCTGCTGTCCGGCGAGGCCGACCGCCGCCTCACCCCGCTGGCGACCCCGGACGGCCTGAGCGCCGAGCTGCGCGCCTACCAGCGGCGGGGGCTGGCCTGGCTGGCGTTCATGAACGGTCTCGGCCTCGGCGCCGTCCTCGCCGACGATATGGGGTTGGGAAAGACTGTCTCTGTGCTGTCCCTGCTGGTGCACGAGCGGGGGGACGGGCGGGGCGACGGGGCGGCCGTGCCGGGGCCGACGCTGCTGGTGGTGCCCATGTCGCTGGTGGGCAACTGGCAGCGGGAGGCGGCCAAGTTCGCGCCGAAGCTGCGCGTGTACGTCCACCACGGCACGGGGCGGCACCGCGACGACGATCTCGTCCGGGCGGCGGCGCAGGCCGATCTGGTCGTCACCACGTACGGCACGGCGGCCCGCGACGCGGCGATGCTGGCGCGCGTCACCTGGGAGCGGGTGGTGTGCGACGAGGCGCAGGCGCTGAAGAACAGCGGCACCCGGCAGGCCCGCGCCATCCGCGGCATCCCGGCCCGCACGCGGATCGCGCTGACCGGCACGCCGGTGGAGAACCACCTGACGGAGCTGTGGTCGATCCTGGAGTTCGCCAATCCGGGGCTGCTGGGGCCGCGGGCGGCGTTCCGGGAGCGGTTCGCGATCCCGATCGAGCGGGACGGGGACGAGGGCGCGGCCCAGGCGCTGCGGCGCGCCACCCGGCCGTTCGTGCTGCGCCGCCTGAAGACCGACAAGGCGATCATCTCCGACCTGCCGGAGAAGCAGGAGATCAAGGTCTACTGCAACCTGACCCCCGAGCAGGCCTCGCTGTACCAGGCGACGCTGGACGACATGCTGGAGCGCATCGCCGAGAGCGAGGAGGACAAGCGGCGGGGTCTGGTGCTGGCGACGATGGCGCGGCTCAAGCAGGTCTGCAACCATCCGGCGCAGCTGCTCAAGGACGGGTCGCGGCTGCCGGGCCGGTCGGGCAAGCTGGAGCGGCTGGAGGAGATCTGCGCGCAGGTCGTCGAGCAGGGCGAGAAGGCGCTGGTGTTCACCCAGTACGCCGAGTTCGGGGCGATGCTGCGGCCGTACCTGGCGGCGCGGCTGGAGCGGCCGGTGCTGTGGCTGCACGGCGGCACGTCGCGGCGCCGGCGTGACGAGCTGGTGCGGCACTTCCAGGAGGACGACGAGCCGGCGGTGTTCCTGCTGTCGCTGAAGGCGGCGGGCACCGGGCTGACGCTGACGGCCGCCAACCACGTGGTGCACGTCGACCGGTGGTGGAATCCGGCCGTGGAGGACCAGGCCACCGACCGGGCGTTCCGCATCGGCCAGACCAGGAACGTGCAGGTCCGCAAGCTCGTCTGCGTCGGCACGATGGAGGAGCGGATCGACGAGATGATCGACCGCAAGAAGGCGCTTGCCGAGTCGGTGGTCGGCAGCGGGGAGGACTGGCTGACCGAGCTGTCGGTCGCCGAGCTGCGCGACGTGCTGCGCCTGTCCCCCGAGGCGGTGAGCGACTGATGAGCGGGTTCTTCGAGTACCGCGACCCGATCCCGGTGGAGGACGGCATCCGGGCCCGCACCCGCCGCGGCTCGATCGGCGCGCGGTGGTGGTCGCGGCGGTTCGTCGACCTGATCGAGGCGTCCGGCGACACCGGACGGTTGCAGCGCGGCCGCGCGTACGCCCGCAAGGGCCAGGTGATCGATCTCAAAGTGGCGCCGTACGAGGTGACCGCGCGCGTGCAGGGCTCGGTGGACGAGCCGTACGAGGTGGCCGTCGGCATCGACGCGCTCTCGGAGGTCGAGTGGCGCGCGGTGGAGGGCGAGCTGGCGTCCCGGGCGGTGTTCCGGGCGCGGCTGCTGGCCGGGGAGATGCCGCCGGAGATCGAGGACGTGCTGGCGGAGCTGGGGTTGTCGCTGTTCCCCGAGTCGGCGGCCGGCCTGCACCTGATGTGCACCTGCCCGGACTACGGCGACCCCTGCAAGCACGCCGCCGCGGTGCTCTACCTGCTCGCCGAGGCGTTCGACGACGATCCGTTCCTGGTGTTGCAGTGGAACGGCCGTACCAAGGAGCAGTTGCTCACGGCGTTGCGGCGGCTGCCCGCCGCCTCCCCCGACCCGATGGACGCGGACGGTGCGGACGACGAGCCGCTGTCACCGTCCGGCTTCTGGACGGCCCCGACGGGCCTGGCGCACCTGCGCGAGCGGCCGCCCGCCCCTCCGGTGCCCCCCGGTTTCATCCTGCGCGTCGCCGCTCCCCCGCCGGTGCGGATCCGGCGCCGTGAGCTGACGGACGTCCTCGCCCCCGCCTATGAGGCGCTCGCGTCGGCGAGCTTCGACTTCGACGAGCGCCGCGACGACGGCTAGCTCGACGGCTGGCACGAGGGCTGGCTCGACGGCCCGGCGCATTCGACGCAGGCCAGCACGGGCGCCCCGTCCGGAAGGTCGCCGATCCGCTCGGTGGGGCGGGGCCAGCGCTTCTCGCAGACCGCGCAGGCGTGACCGGCGCGCTGCGCGGGCGACAGCGGCGCGGGGTCCACGACCGCCACACGGGGTTCCTGGGGTACGACTGCAACGACGTTCACATACATGTCAACGCATAACGCGACATGTCCGTTACGGTCGGGCGACAAAACGTTTCCCGCGGCGGCCCCGGCGCGGCGCCGCCGCCGTGCTCGGCCGCACCCGCTCAGTCGTAGTGCAGGCCGGTGCAGCCGACCTCGCCGCCGATGGTCGCGCACACCCCGAGCAGCCCGACGACCTCGGCGTAGTCGCCGGTGGTGAACTCGGTGGCGCGCGGCCCCGCCAGCTTGACGCCGGGGATCACCGCGCAGGACTGGGCGATGGACGTGGAGCTCCACTCGATGCCCAGCGTGTACGGGGCGGGGACGGTGTGGAGGCGCCAGCGGGCCGGGTCCGCCAGGGCCCGGCGCGCCCCCTCATAGATCATCTCCTGGGCGCGGGCGGGCGGCACCAGCTCGGCGGCGTACCGGTCGCTGCCCTTCTTCACCGCGACGGTCTCCACGTCGCCGAGCACCTCGCGGGCCTCACGGCAGGCGGCCTCGTCCCCGGCGACCAGGCCCACCGGCACGCCCAGGGTGCCCGCGTAGGCGGCCATCAGCCGGATCTCCCCCGCCACCTCGCCGTTGAGGTAGGCGTTGTGGATCTCCCGGCCCATCCAGGTGTGGTTGAGCACGCCGCGCGGCGTCCCGGCACGGGCGTGGTAGCCCACGTACAGCGCCACGTCGAACGAGGCGTCCAGCCCCTCGGCCATGCGCATCGGCTTGTACGGGCCGCGCACGAGGGTGCAGCGCCGGTCGATGAGGTCGGCGCGCAGGTTGCGGCCCATGCCGTGCGCGTCGGTGACCACGACCGTGTCGGCGCCGGCGTCGTAGGCGGCGCGGACGGCGGCGTTGGCGTCGGCGGTCATCAGCTCGCAGCCGCGTTCGTAGCCGCGGCCGGGGGCGCGCATCTCCTCGGGGTCGGTCAGCCCGGAGACGCCCTCCATGTCGACCGAGACGAAGACCTTCATGACCCCCCATGGTGCCCCGGCCGCGCGCCCGAGGCGACCCGCCCCGGTCACGGCGTGGCGGACCGGTCTCCGGCCGGTCGCGGACCGGGACGGCCCTCGCGCAGCGGCAGGCGGGCGCGGACGTGGAAGCCGCCGCCGGGACGCGCCCGCGCGGTCAGCTCGCCGCCCAGCGCCCGTGCCCGTTCCCGCATGCCGTCGACGCCGGTGCCGCCGCCGGGCGACGGTTTCGCGGCGGCGGGGCCGTCGTCCTCGATCTCCACGTGCAGCGCGTCGTCGCGGTAGCGGATGCGCACCCGCGCGGACGCCGCGTCCGAGTGGCGGGTGACGTTGGTCAGGGACTCCTGGACGATCCGGTAGGCGGCCAGGTCGGTCTCGGGCGGCAGCGACCTCGGCTCGCCCTCGACGCTGGTGCGCACGGCCAGCCCGGCGGCCCCGGCGCGTCCGGTCAGCTCGTCCAGGCGGGCCAGCCCGGGCGCGGCCGGCGCCGGGGACGCGCCCTGGCCGGCCTCGTCGACCTGGCGCAGCACCCCCAGGGTGGCGCGCAGCTCGCGCAGCGCGTCCTTGCTGGCCTGCCGGATCGCGCCGAGCGCGGCCTCCGCGCCGCCCGGGTCGCGGGCCAGCCCGTGCAGCGCCGCGTTGGCCTGCACGTTGATCAGCGAGATGTTGTGGCCGAGGGCGTCGTGCAGCTCGCGGGCGATGCGCAGGCGTTCCTCGGTGGCGCGGCGGCGGGCCTCCTCCTCGCGGCCGCGTTCGGCGGCCAGCGCGCGCCGTTCGGCCTCGCGCAGGTAGGCGCGGCGGTTGCGCACCACCCCGCCGACCGCGACGACCGCGACGAACCACCCGGCCAGCATCCACAGCGCCGCGTCCTGCAGGTGGTTGACGGTGCTGCTGAGCTCGCCCAACGCGACGAAGCCCATGGCGACGGCGCCGAGCAGCACCGCGACGACCACCGACCCCTCGGCGGCGACCGTGTAGAGCGCTATGACGAACGTGAGCAGCAGCGGCCCGTCCGGCTCGGTGTAGGGGTAGTACACCGCGCAGGCGGCCATCGTCACCACGCACACCGCGACGGGCCGCACGCGCCGCCAGTACAGCGCCCCGCACGTCACGATCATCAGCGGCCAGCCGACCCCCGGGCCGCGCAAGGATCCCGGGTCGCGGGCCAGCGCCACCAGGACGATCGAGGCCATCACGACGAACATGGCGGCGGCCAGCGCCGCGTCCGCGCGGCGTCCCCGCCACGGCCGGACCCATCGCCCGGCACGCTTCTGGAACTGCTGGGGGGATCGCACCCCCCAATCCTGCCAGCGCCCGGCCCCGCTCCCCCGATCCGTCTGTTGCACCATTCTTATGGGATGTAGTACTACTGCTATCAGACGTTAAGGAGATACTGCTATCTTTCGAGGAACTTGTATGACCGGGGGAAGCGGATGAGCGATCCACTGATCAGGACGCGCGGGCTGCGCGTGCGCTACGGCCGCACGGAGGTGCTGCGCGGCGTCGACCTGGAGGTCCGCGCGGGCGAGGTGTTCGCGCTGCTGGGCCCCAACGGCGCGGGCAAGACCACCACCGCCGAGGTGCTGGAGGGGTTCCGGCGGCGCTCGGCGGGCGAGGTGACGGTGCTCGGCACCGACCCCGAGCACGGCGACGAGGCCTGGCGCGGACGGATCGGCGTCGTCCTGCAGGACTGGCGCGACCATCCGCGCTGGCGGGTGCGGCGGCTGGTCGCCCACCTGGCCGAATTCCACGCGCGGCCGCGGGACCCCGACGAGCTGCTGGACGCGCTGGGGCTGACCGGACAGGCCGACCAGCCGATCGGCACCCTGTCCGGCGGGCAGCGCCGCCGCCTGGACGTGGCGCTGGGCATCCTCGGCCGTCCCGACCTGCTGTTCCTGGACGAGCCGACCACCGGCTTCGACCCCGAGGCGCGCCGCGAGTTCCACGGGCTGGTGGAGCGGCTGGCCCGCGAGCAGGGCATGACGGTCGTGCTGACCACCCACGACCTGGCCGAGGCGGAACGGCTCGCCGACCGGATCGCCGTCCTGGTCGGCGGCCGCGTCGCGGTGCAGGGCACGCAGGAGGAGCTGGCCGCGCACGCCGCGGCGAGCTCCCGGGTGCGCTGGATCGAGGACGGCGTCCCCCGGTCGGCCCGCACGTCCGACCCGTCCGGCCTGGCCTGGGAGCTGCACCGGCGGCTGGGCGGCCCGGTGCCCGGTCTGGAGATCCGGCGTCCCTCCTTGGAGGAGACCTACCTCGGCCTGGTCGCGGGTGCCGGGCACGCCCACGACACGGTGGAGTCCGCCCGGAACACGGTCGAAAGGAGCGCGGCGTGAACGCACGGGTCCTGATGGTGGGGGTGCGCCGCGGCTGGGCGGAGCACCTGCAGTTCCTGCGCGACCGGCGGGAGCTGGCCTGGAACCTGTTCGGCACCGTGGGCGTGTTCGTCGCCCTGGCGTACTGGCAGGGTGGCGAGAACGTGGAGGGCACCGACGTGTCCCGGGCGGTGCTCATGGCGGCCGGGTTCACCGCCTTCTCGATCTTCTCGGTGGCGCTGCTGAACCTGCCCGTGACCATCACGGCGGACCGGGAGGACGGCGTGCTGCTGCGGATGCGCACCGTGCCCGGCGGCATCCCGGCCTACCTGTGCGGGCGGGCGGTGGCCGTGCTCTGCCAGATCGCCACGTACGTGCTGGCGATGCTGGCGGCCGGGCTGGCGTTCACCGACCTGACCCTGCCGTCCGCGGCGGACGACTGGCTGACGCTGGCGTGGGTGCTCACGCTCGGCACGCTCGCGGTGGCGCCGCTGGGCGCCGCGCTCGGAACGCTGCTGCCGGGGCCGCGCAACGCGGCGGGCGTCCTGTCGCTGCCGATCACGGGCCTGATGCTGATCTCCGGCGTGATGTTCCCGATCACGGCCCTGCCGGAGCCGGTGCGGTGGGTCGCCCAGGCGTTCCCGCTGTACTGGCAGGGCCTGGGGCTGCGCTCGGTGTTCCTGCCCGACTCGATGCTCGCCGCCGAGATCGGCGGCGGCTGGCGCCCGGCGCAGACCGCGGCCGTCCTGGGCGCCTGGGCGGTGGCCGGTCTGCTGCTGGCGCCGCCGCTGCTGCGCCGGGCCGCCCGGCGCGAGTCCGCGGCACGGCCGGCCGGGCGGCGCCTGCGCGCCGCGTACTGACGCGGGAGGCTTTGGCCGATGGCCACCGACAAGGAGAAGGTCTACAACCGGATCGCGATGCTGCGGGCCGAGCGCGGTGTGTCGCGCCGCGACCTGGCCGCCGCGCTGGAGGTCCACTACCAGACGGTGGGCTACCTGGAGCGCGGCGAGTACAGCCCGAGCCTGCATCTGGCGCTGCGCATCGCCGACTACTTCGAGGTGCCGGTCGAGGTGGTGTTCTCGCTGACCCCCTTCCCGCGCCTGGGCGCCACGGACACGACGAACGACGGGAGCCGATCATGAAGCCGCGCAACCGGCGCGAGGAACGGATGCTGACGGTGCTGGAGCGCGAGACGCCGCGCTACCAGACCAGGGAGAGACGGCGGAGGCTGGTGGTCGCGGCCGGAGGGTGCCTGGGGCTGATGTGGGCGGCGGCGGTCGTCTGCTGGTTCCTGGCACCCAGCACCGCCGCAATGGTCACCACGTTCGTCCTGTGGGGGGTGGCGTTGGCGCTGGGCACCCAGCTGTGGGGAATGATCCACATCGTCACCCGGGGCACCGCCAGCCTTCCCGTACACCTGCTGGACGAGCGGCAGATCCGCGAGCGGCTGAGCGCCCACCCCATCGCCCACCGCCTGACCCTCCTGCTGCTGCTCGTGGTGTTCTTCGTCGTCGGCCTGGCGCTGCGAGGGGACAAGCCGGAGGTGCCCAGCGCGGCGGCCACCGTGCTGCTGTTCGCGCTGATGGCCACCGTGTGGTCGCTGCCGATGCTGGTCACCGCCTGGCGCATGTCCGACCCGCCCCCCGAGGAGGAGGACGAGGCGGAGGTCGCCTGATCCCGCCAGGTGGGCGCTGAAGGACTCTCAGGGCGACGCGGTGACGCGCCGGGCGACGGCCACCGCGTCGCCCTCGACGGCTGCGGCGCCCTTGGCGGCCGAGGCGTACCGCACGGTGACGCGCAGGGCGCCGCGACGCACCAGGACCGTGGTGACGGGCAGCATGCCACGGTCCGTCACCACGCACGCCTCGTCGCCGAGCCCCGGCGGGTGTCCCACCGGGCCGAGCCCGGTCAGCGACGCGCAGCCGCGACGGTGGCCCTCCTCGGCCCGGCCGGGCGTCCACGCCTTCTCGACCCTGACCTCAAGGCGGGCGTGACGCGGCGACGGGGCGCTGGTCTCGCACTCCGCGCCCGTGCGGCCGCCCTCGTCGCGCGCCACCTCCCCGCCGGGGACGAGCGCCGTGACCGACGCGTCCCGGCAGGGGGCGCGCAGCGTGCGGGGCTCGCCCAGCGGCAGCATCCCGGTCACCTGCCCGGTCAGCACCGTCATGGAGCCGACCAGGCAGCCGCCGAACAGGCCGAGGACGACCCGTCCGACCTGCGTGGAGGCCAGTTCCCGCAGCGACGCCCGCCCGCTCACCGGCCCGCCTCCAGCACCCCGGCCGCCAGCCGCCCCAGCGGCCCGCGCCGCGCGGCGGTGCCCGCCACGCCGACGACGCTCAACACCAGATCGCCGCGCCGCGCCAGCAGCCGGTAGGCCGGGGACTGCCCGTCGTAGTACGTGCCCGCGCACGCCGCCGCCTGCTCGCCGATCCCGGTGACGGTCCGCAGCCGGCAGATGCCGTAGTCGTCGGCAAGGCCCGCGGCGAACTCCCTGGCCGCCCGCTCGGCGCCTGGACGCACCACGATCCTCTCCCGTTTCCCCGGGTCGGTGTCCTCCCGGTGCGCGCCGTACCGCGTCAGCCGCAGCGTCAGGGCGGGCTCCGCCGTCCCCTTCGGGGCGAGGGCGCACTCCCTGCTCGCCGACCACGCCTCGCCCGGCTCGCCGGAGCCGGACGACGACACCACGACCGCGCCGGGCAGCGCCTCGTCCAGCGGCTCGGCGGGCGCCAGATTGCAGGGCGAGCGCACGGCGCGGACGGGATCGTCCCGTTCGCCGGAGGTGCCGTTCACCCGCCAGACGACGCCGCCGCCGAAGGCCAGGCCGACGACGGCGGCGGCCGCCACGGAGGCGACCCGCGGAAACCGGTCCATGATCGGATGATTATGGACCGGTTTCCGGCGCGGTGTCAGCGCAGGTCGCCGTTGGTCATGCCGTGCGGCGCGGGCGGCAGGGCGATCAGGCCCGTCTCGGCGTGGTGCGCCAGCAGGCGGTGCCGGGGGACGACGCGCACGCTGTAGCCGAACGCGCCGCTGCGCCGCAGCGGCACC
This sequence comes from Actinomadura miaoliensis, assembly GCF_039536785.1. NCBI lineage: Bacteria > Bacillati > Actinomycetota > Actinomycetes > Streptosporangiales > Thermomonosporaceae > Actinomadura > Actinomadura miaoliensis. The sequence continues at coordinate 158,209 of NZ_BAAAZG010000042.1, read as the reverse complement.
TCGCCGACGTAGCGCAGCCGCTCGTTCTCTGCCGGCTCGGCCGGGGTCAGCTCCAGGTACGACGGGTCGATCAGCGCGTCGGACTCGTCGACCCGGCCGTAGGCGGCCTCGACCGCCACGTCGGACGGGTCCAGCCCGGCCAGGTCCACGACGACCCGCACGGCCAGCCGGCCGCCCAGGTGCGGGCTCTCCTCCCCGCTGGACTCCACGTGCTCGACGGCCACACCCGGCCAGGCCTTGGCGACCCGCTGCTTCCAGGCCGCCAGCTCGCGGGCGCCGGCGTACCCGTCGGCGCTCATCGCCCGCGACGCGACCGCCGCCGGGGTGTACAGGTCGGTGACGTAGTCGCGCACCATGCGGGAGGCCAGCACCTTGGGGCCGAGCGTGGCGATGGTGTGCTTGACCATCTCCAGCCAGCGGCGCGGCAGGCCCGAGGAGTCGCGGTCGTAGAACATCACCGCGACGTGGTCCTCGATCAGCTCGTACAGGGCGGCCGCCTCCAGGGCGTCGCGGCGGTCGGGGCCGGCCAGGCCGTCGGCGGACGGGATCGCCCAGCCGTTCTGCCCGTCGTACCACTCGTCCCACCAGCCGTCGCGGATGGACAGGTTGAGGCCGCCGTTCAGCGCCGCCTTCATGCCGGACGTGCCGCACGCCTCCAGCGGACGCAGCGGGTTGTTCATCCACACGTCGCAGCCCTGCACCAGGAACCGCCCGAGCGCCATGTCGTAGTCGGGCAGGAACACGATGCGGTGCCGCACGTCCTCGCGGTCGGCGAAGCGCACGATCTCCTGGATGAGCCGCTTGCCGCCCTCGTCGGCGGGGTGCGCCTTGCCCGCGATGACGATCTGCACGGGTCGTTCGGGGTCCAGCAGGATCGAGCGCAGGCGTTCGGGGTCGCGCAGCATCAGCGTGAGCCGCTTGTAGGACGGGACGCGGCGGGCGAACCCGATCGTCAGCACGTCCGGGTCGAGCGCCTCGTCGATCCAGGACACCTCGGCCTCGCTGGCGCCGCGCTGCCGCCACGACTCGCGCAGCCTGCGGCGGGCCTCGACGACGAGGCGTTCGCGCAGGTCGCGGCGCACCCGCCACAGGTCGGGCTCGGGCAGGTCGCGCACCTGCTGCCAGCCCTGCCCGGACTCCACCACCGACGGCGCCTCGCGCGCGACCAGGTCCAGGATCTCGCGGGACACCCAGGTGCCCGCGTGCACCCCGTTGGTGATCGACCCGACCGGGACCTCGGCGGTGTCGAAGCCGCCCCACAGGCCGCCGAACATCTCGCGGCTGACCCGGCCGTGCAGCTCGCTGACGCCGTTGACGCGCTGGGCCAGCCGCATGCCCATGACCGCCATGTTGAACACGGCGGGGTCGCCGTCGGGGTAGGTCTCGGCGCCCAGGTCCAGCACGCGTCCCAGCGGGACGTCGCGGCTCTCGGCGTCGCCGCCGAAGTAGCGTTCGATCAGCTCGCGGGGGAACCGGTCGATGCCCGCGGGGACCGGGGTGTGGGTGGTGAACACCGTCCCGGCGCGCACCGCCTCCAGGGCCTCGTCGAACGTCAGGCCCTCCTCCGACACCAGCTCGCGGATGCGTTCCAGGCCGAGGAACCCGGCGTGCCCCTCGTTGGTGTGGAACACCTCGGGGGCCGGGTGGCCGGTGATGCGGCAGTACGCGCGGATGGCGCGGACACCGCCGATGCCCAGCAGCATCTCCTGCAGCAGCCGGTGGTCGCCACCGCCCCCGTACAGGCGGTCGGTGATGTCACGGGCGGCCTGGTCGTTGTCCTCGACGTCGGAGTCGAGCAGCAGCTGCGGCACCCGGCCCACGCGCGCCAGCCAGACCTGCGCGTGCAGGCTGCGTCCCTGCGGCAGGTCGATCGTGACCCGCACCGGCGCGCCGTCGGCGTCGCGCAGCAGGGTCAGCGGCAGCCCGTTGGGGTCGATCGGCGGGTAGCGCTCCAGCTGCCAGCCGTCGCGCGACAGCGACTGGGCGAAGTAGCCGTGCCGGTACAGCAGCCCGACGGCGATGATCGGCACGCCGAGGTCGCTGGCGGTCTTGAGGTGGTCGCCCGCCAGGATGCCGAGGCCGCCGGAGTACTGCGGCAGCGCGGCGGTGATCCCGTACTCGGGCGAGAAGTAGGCGATCGCCTCGGCGGGCCGGCCGTTCCCGGATCCCCCGGCCGGCGCGGATTCGGTCAGGGACTGGTACCACCGGGGGGCGGTCAGATACTCGCGCAGATCCTCGGCGGTGTCCTCCAGGCGCCGCAGGAAGCGCCGGTCGGCGGCCAGCTGCTCCAGCCGGTCCGGGGACACCTCGCCCAGCAGGCGCACCGGGTCGTGCCCGACCGCCTCCCACAGCGCGGGATCCACCGAACGAAGCAGGTCTCTGGTCTCGTGGTGCCACGACCAGCGCAGGTTGAGGATCAGCTCCTCCAGCGGACGCAGCGGCTCCGGCAGGACGGTGCGTACGGTGAATCGTCGTATTGCCCTCACGAAACGCCACGTTAGGCGCCGTGCGCGGCTCCTGGCGACCCCGCTACGGGATCATCACCGTTCGGTTGGGGGCCGCCGGCGGCGCCCGCAAGGGTGGCGGCGGGTCACCGAACCCGTACGGAACGGCGCTCCCGCGGCCGCCGCCGGCCGGGGCGTGCCGCCCGGCATCTCCGCAGATCAGGACGTCCTTAGAGAAAAGGTTGCTTCTGCGTTGCCCGGACGTTCCCGAGGCGAACCCGGGCAACGGCCGCGTCTCGCCGCCGGCCGGGTCGCGGACACGGCCCGGCGATCACCATGAGGTCACGATCCCCCTTCGGCCAGTCGCAGAGCGTGTCCGGAAAATCGCGGAAAGTTTCCCGAAAACTACATGACGGTAAGGGGCGGATCGCGGGCATGGAAGTTTTGGAAATCGCGAGCGGGTAGAGGTGGCGCATGCGACGTCCCGAAGAAACAGGCCCCGGACGGGCAGGGGCCGAACCGTCCGCCCACCGGGAGGCGCCGCGCATCGGGCGCATTCCGATCCTGGACGTCGAACCGCTGGTGGGCTGCGGCCGGTGGCCCGCCAAGGCGGTGGTGGGCGAATCGTTCCAGGTGACCGCGACCGTGTTCCGCGAGGGGCACGAGATGCTCGGCGCCGAGGTGGTGCTGCGCGATCCGGGCGGCCGGGTGCAGCCGCCGGTGCGCATGGCCGAACTGGCCCCCGGCACCGACCGGATGGGCGCCGAGGTCGCCCCGACCGGGCCGGGGCACTGGCGTTTCCGGATCGAGGCGTGGGGCGACCCCGTCGCGCACTGGCGGCACGACGCGGAGATCAAGGTGCCGCGCGGCCAGGACGTGGAGCTGATGCTCACCGAGGGGTCGCTGCTGTTCGAACGGGCCGCCGAGGGACTGCCGGGCAAGGACCGTCCCACGTTCACCCGGCTGGCCCGGCTGCTGGCCGACCGCACCGTCCCGCCGACACGGCGGCTGGAGGCGGTGGGCGACCCGGACGTGCTCGATCTGATCGACCGCTACCCGCTGCGCGACCTGCTCACCACCACGGACTGGTTCCCGCTGGCGGTGCACCGCGAGCGGGCGCTCACCGGGGCGTGGTACGAGTTCTTCCCCCGGTCGGAGGGCGCGTCCTACGACCCGATGGGGCGGCGCGGGCCGATGTCTGGCACGTTCCGCACCGCCATGAAGCGGCTTCCCGCCATCGCCGACATGGGATTCGACGTGGTGTACCTGCCGCCCATCCACCCGATCGGCACGACGTTCCGCAAGGGCCCCAACAACACCCTGGAGGCCGGGCCGTACGACCCGGGCTCGCCGTGGGCGATCGGCTCCCCCGACGGCGGGCACGACGCCGTCCACCCCGACCTCGGCACGATCGAGGACTTCGACGCGTTCGTGCGGTACGCCGGCGACCTGGGCCTCGAGGTGGCGCTGGACCTGGCGCTGCAGTGCTCGCCCGACCACCCGTGGGTGCGCGAGCATCCCGAGTGGTTCACCACCCGCGCCGACGGCACGATCGCCTACGCGGAGAACCCGCCCAAGAAGTACCAGGACATCTATCCGCTCAACTTCGACAACGACCCGGAGGGCATCTACCGGGAGGTGCTGCGGGTCGTGCGGCACTGGATGGACCACGGCGTGCGGATCTTCCGGGTGGACAACCCGCACACCAAGCCGGTGCCGTTCTGGGAGCGGCTGCTGGCCGAGATCGACCGCACCGATCCCGACGTGATCTTCCTGGCCGAGGCGTTCACCCGCCCGGCCATGATGCACACCCTGGCCAAGATCGGTTTCCACCAGTCGTACACCTACTTCACCTGGAAGAACTCCCAGTGGGAGCTGGAGGAGTACTTCCGGGAGCTGAGCGGGGACACGGCGGCGTACATGCGGCCGAACGTGTTCGTCAACACCCCCGACATCCTCAACGAGTACCTGGTGCACGGCGGGCGGCCCGCGTTCGAGATCCGCGCGATCCTGGCGGCGCTGCTGTCGCCGACGTGGGGCGTGTACTCCGGCTACGAGCTGATCGAGAACGTGCCGGTGCGGCCCGGCAGCGAGGAGTACCGCGACTCGGAGAAGTACCAGTACCGGCCGCGCGACTGGGAGGCGGCCGAGCGCGAGGGCCGCAGCATCGCCCCGCTGATCACCCGGCTGAACGCGTTCCGGCGCGGGCATCCGGCCCTGCACCGGCTGCGCAACCTGCGCTTCCACCACGTGGACCAGCCCGAGCTGATCTGCTTCTCCAAGCGGGTGACCGCGGCGCTGCCGTCGGCGGAGGTGCACCCCGAGACCGGGGAGTCGCTGGTCGCGCTCGACGACACCGTGCTGGCCGTGGTGAACCTCAACCCGCACATGGTCCGCGAGGCGACCGTTCATCTGGACATGGCCGCGCTGGGCCTGGACCCCGACGCGGAGTTCGTGGTCACCGACGAACTGTCGGGCGAGTCCTACACCTGGCGGCAGGCCAACTACGTCCGTCTCGACCCCCACATCCAGCCGGCCCACATCTTCACGCTCCGGAGAGACGACAGTTGAGCGACCGCGACACGCCTCCAGCTCCCCGAGAAGGAAACCGTCACCCCGCGCGAACCCCTCGACCCCCCGCTCCACCGCCGGGCGACGCCGAGCTCGCCGACGCGGCGCCCGGCGACACGGCCCACGCGGGCGGCGCGGGCCGTGTGGACCGCGCCGATCCGCCCGAGGCGGACCGCGCCGGCCGCGCCGGGCAGGACGTCGCCCCGGGCACCGTGCCGCGCGGCGAGCCCATGCACGACCTTCCGACCGAGGCCGTGCCGAGCCCGTCGGAGGCGGTGCCCGACGCGTTCAACCCGGAGGTGGCCCGCGACCCGCACTGGTACAAGACGGCGGTCTTCTACGAGGTGCTGGTGCGCGGTTTCAACGACTCCAACAACGACGGCACCGGCGACCTGCGCGGGCTGATCGACAAGCTCGACTATCTGCAGTGGCTGGGCATCGACTGCCTGTGGCTGCTGCCGATCTACCACTCGCCGCTGCGCGACGGCGGCTACGACATCAGCGAGTACACCCAGATCCTGCCCGAGTTCGGCGAGCTGGGGGACTTCGTGGAGCTCATCGAGCAGTCCCACGCCCGCGGCATCCGCGTCATCGCCGACCTGGTGATGAACCACACCAGTGACCAGCACCCGTGGTTCCAGGCGTCCCGCACCGACCCCGACGGTCCCTACGGCGACTTCTACGTCTGGTCGGACACCGACGACAGATACCCCGACGCCCGCATCATCTTCGTCGACACCGAGGCGTCCAACTGGACCTACGACCCTGTCCGCGGCCAGTACTACTGGCACCGCTTCTTCTCCCACCAGCCCGACCTCAACTACGACAACCCGGCCGTCCAGGAGGCGATGCTGGAGGTCCTGCGGTTCTGGCTCGACCTGGGCATCGACGGTTTCCGCCTGGACGCGGTGCCGTACCTGTACGAGCGCGAGGGCACCAACTGCGAGAACCTCCCCGAGACCCACGCCTACCTCAAACGCGTCCGCGCCGAGGTCGACCGCCTGTACCCCGACCGCGTCCTGCTCGCCGAGGCCAACCAGTGGCCCGCCGACGTCGTGGAGTACTTCGGCGACCCGGCCGCCGGCGGCGACGAGTGCCACATGGCGTTCCACTTCCCCGTCATGCCGCGCATCTTCATGGCCGTCCGCCGCGAACAGCGCTACCCCATCTCCGAGATCATGGCGCAGACACCGAAGATCCCCGAGAACTGCCAGTGGGGGATCTTCCTGCGCAACCACGACGAGCTCACCCTGGAGATGGTCACCGACGAAGAACGCGACTACATGTACACCGAATACGCCAAAGACCCCCGCATGAAGGCCAACATCGGCATCCGCCGCCGCCTGGCCCCGCTGCTCGACAACGACCGCAACCAGCTGGAGCTGTTCACCGCTCTGCTGCTGTCACTGCCGGGCTCCCCCGTCCTCTACTACGGCGACGAGATCGGCATGGGCGACAACATCTGGCTCGGTGACCGTGACGCCGTCCGCACCCCCATGCAATGGACCCCCGACCGCAACGCCGGGTTCTCCCGCTGCGACCCCGCCCGCCTGTACCTGCCGGTCATCATGGACCCGATCTACGGGTACCAGGCGGTCAACGTCGAGGCGCAGCAGAACAACCCCGGCTCGCTGCTGCACTGGACACGGAAAATGATCGAGATCCGGCAGCGGCATCCGGTGTTCGGCATCGGTTCCTATGTGGAGCTGTCGGCGTCGAACCCCAGCGTGCTCGCGTTCGTCCGGGAGATCGGCGAAGGCGTGTCCTCGCACTGGACCGCCAGGCCCGACGAGGACGGCGTGCGGCGCGCGGGCGTCGACCGGGTGCTGTGCGTCAACAACCTGTCGCGCTTCCCCCAGCCCGTCGAACTGGACCTGCGCCGCTTCCGCGGCTCCACGCCCATCGAGTGCATGGGCGGCGTGCGGTTCCCGGCCATCGGCGAGCTGCCGTACCTGTTGACCCTCCCCGGGCACGGCTTCTACTGGTTCCTGCTGCCGGAGCCCGAGCCCACCGAGGAGGAGGTGATGTGACGATGCGACCGCCCGACGACGTGCTGGCCGACCTGCTGGCGGGCTGGCTGCCGCGGCAGCGCTGGTTCGCCGGCAAGGACCGCGCCATCGGTGAGATCTCCATCGGCACCGCCACCGAGCTGCACCCGGGACCGGCGGGCGCCCAGGACGGCCCCGAGCTGCACCACGTGATCGTCGCGGTGCGGCAGGGCGACGGCTGGGACCACTACCAGCTGCTGCTCGGCGTCCGGCACGAGATGCCCGACCGGCTGCGCTACGGGGAGATCGGCGGCTTCACCGCCGAGCATCCGGACGTCGGCGCGGACCACCCGGTGTCCGCCCACGTCTACGACGCCGTGTACGACGCGGAGCTGACCCGGGTGCTGCTGGACGGCATGGCCGCCGAGTCGGTCGTGGGGCCGCTGCGGTTCCGCCGCGCTCCCGGCACCGAGGTCGAGACGGAGCTGGAGAGCGTGCCCGGCTCGGCCGAGCAGAGCAACACCTCGCTGATCTTCGGCGACGTCTACATCTGCAAGCTGTTCCGGCGGCTGGCGCCGGGCGCCAACCCCGACCTGGAGGTCAACCTGGCCCTGTCGCGGGCGGGCTGCGCCCACGTGCCCGCGGTGTGCGGCTGGATCGACCTCGCCCCGTCCGCCGCGCCCGCGCTGACCTCGGGGCTGACCGAGGGCGAGACCGGCGCGGGCGAGCCGACCACGCTGGCGATGATGTCGCAGTACCTGCGCAGCGGCACCGACGGCTGGGACATGGCGATCACCAGCGTGCGCGACTGGTTCGCCTACGCGCCCACGGTCTGCGACCGGCAGGCGCCCACCGACGAGGACGCGGCCGCCGCCGGGGGCGACTTCGCCGCCGAGGCCGAGCGGCTGGGCGCCGCCACCGCGACCGTGCACCGCGACCTGGCCGCCGCGTTCGGCGTCACCGAGATGCCGGCCGGGCACGTGCGGGAGATGGCCGCGGGCATGCACCGGCAGCTGGACGAGGTGTGCCGGTCCGTGCCTGCGCTGTCCGAGCACGAGACCGCGATCCGGGAGGCGTTCGACGAGCTGGCGCGGCTGCGCACGCCGCTGACGTTCCAGCGCGTCCACGGCGACTACCACCTCGGCCAGGTGATGCGCACCGACACCGGCTGGATCGTGCTGGACTTCGAGGGCGAGCCGGCGCGCACGCCCGGTGAGCGGCGCGCCGTCGCCCACCCGCTGCGGGACGTGGCCGGGATGCTGCGGTCCTTCGAGTACGCGGCGCGGTACCTGATCGCCGACCAGAGCCTGCCGACCGACACCGCGCTCAGCCTGGAGACGCGGGCGCACGCGTGGGCGGCGCGCAACCGGGACGCCTTCTGCCACGGTTACGCGGCCGCGGGCGGCCTCGACCCGGCGGAGCACGCGGTGCTGGTGCGGGCGTTCGAGTTCGACAAGGCGGTGTACGAGATCCGGTACGAGGCGCGCAACCGCCCGTCCTGGCTGCCGGTGCCGCTGCGCTCGCTGGCGCATCTGGCGGGGTGAGACGGCCGGGGCCTCACAGGTCGATGGCGTAGTCGAGGACGACCCGGTCGGCCGGGATGACGATGTCGCGGCACACCTCCATGATCTGGGGCCCCGACAGCATCCGCCGGGTGATCGCCACCACCGGGACCCCGGCGGCCATGTGGAGCGTCTCGCTCTCCTCCGGCGTGGGCATGCGGGCGCGCACCGCCTCCTCCACCCGCGTCGGAGGGTGCCCGAGGTAGCTGAGCTGCGCCAGGGTGCCGCCGGGCCAGGGCTCGCGGTCGGGGTCGGCCACGGGGGTGCCGCCCACCAGGTCCCACGGCAGGTAGTTCACCGAGATCTGCTGCGGTTCCCCGCGGGCGTAGAACACGAAGCGGCGGCGCAGCAGCTCGGTGCCGACGGGCAGCTCGAACAGCCCGGCCAGTTCGGCGTCGGCGTGGGTGCGGGCGAAGACCCGGTCGAGGCGGTACTCGTCCCAGCCGATGCGCTGGTCGTGGGTGAAGGTCGTCTTGGGCGGCGGGGGCGGGGCGGAGGGCGGCTCGGCCGCCGGGACGGCCAGGGGCCGGGTGACCGCGCGGTAGCGGTCCATGGCGACGCGGCGCACCCGGGGCCGGGCCCGCACGACGGTGCCGCCGCCCCGCCGGGTCTCGACGAGCCCCTCGCCGCGCAGCAGCGCGATCGCCTGGCGGACCACGATCTCCGAGACGCCGTGCGCCGCGCACAGCTGCGCCATCGTCGGCAGCCTGGCGCCCGGCGGGTACCCGCCGTCCCGGATCCGTTCGCGCAGGGTGTCGGCTATCCGGAGGTAGGCCGGACGGTCCGGCACCGGCAATCACCTCTTCTCATCCGAGCCCGCCGCCGCGTCCCTGCCCACCGCGTCCCGGCGCGCCGCCGCACGGCGGCGCGCCGGTGTCCCGGCCGGTCCGCGGTCCCGGCCGCCCGCCTCCTCCCCGCTATCCACGGGGAGACGGTCCGCTTACGCACAGCTTGACACCTCTTCGACGGAGTAAGACTTTTGTATACAGAACAGCCTCCTCGGGGAAGGGACGACCTTGATGGGCGACTTCGATGACCTGAAAGCGGCCATCGAGGCGGAGTTCCCCGGATGGCTGGTATGGCGCAGCGACGCGGGACGCTGGTACGCCACGCGCAGCGGCGACCTCACCGACGCCCAGCTGCAGGCGGGATACGCGATGACGGTGGCGGCGGACGATTCGGCCGGGCTGCGCGAGCTGCTGCGCGACCAGGCGCGCCGGGACGCCGAGGACACCTGAGCGGAACCCGCGGTGGCGACAGGTAATTCTGTCGCTGCGGTTATGGAGGAATGGAGGCGCGGTCGGCGGTGGCGATGTGTCCACCGTGGCCAGACGGACGTGGCCGCACGGTCGGCGCAGTCACATCGGCGCGACCCCCAACGAGAGAGCTGCGCCACCGTGCGGTCGCACGTCCCGCCTCCCCCGCGGCCGTGCACCGGGGCGTCCTCCGCCGGAGACCGGTACGCCCGCGCTGACCTCGGCATTCACGGACAGACCGGAATCCGCGGGTGAAAGAGGCCGCCTTGGGGGCAGTGCTAAGTGGAGACGACCCCCGGCACGGAGGAGGCCATGAGCCCATGGCACGGGTGACGCGTGCGGAGATCGACAAGCTCGTCGGCGGCGACCACCACGACCCACACGGTGTCCTCGGCGCGCATCCCGGACGCAACGGCGTGACCGTCCGGGCGCTGCGCCCCCTGGCCGAACGCGTGGAGGTCGTCCTGCCCGGCGGCGACCGGTACAAGATGCGTCACTTCCACCAGGGCGTCTTCACCGTCACGCTGCCGCCGGAGGCGTCGCTGTCGGGCGGCAAGGAGGACGAGGCGCCGCAGGTGGTCCCCGACTACCGGCTGGCCGTCACCTACGCCGACGGCATCGAGCTGATCCAGGACGACCCGTACCGGCATCTGCCCACGCTCGGCGAGCTCGACCTGCACCTGATCAGCGAGGGACGGCACGAGGAGCTGTGGCGGGCGCTGGGCGCGCGGACCCGCGGCTACTCCTCGGCGTTCGGCCCGGTGACCGGAACGGCGTTCGCGGTGTGGGCGCCCAACGCCCGGGGCGTGCGCGTCGTCGGCGACTTCAACCACTGGGACGGCCGCGCGCACCCCATGCGCTCACTGGGGTCGACCGGGGTGTGGGAGCTGTACATCCCGGGCGTGGGCGACGGCGCCGTCTACAAGTACGAGATCCTCGGCCCCGACGGGCAGTGGCGCGCCAAGGCCGACCCGATGGCGCAGGCCACCGAGCACCCCCCGGCGACCGGTTCGCGCGTGTTCGCCTCCACCTACGAGTGGACCGACGGCGAGTGGATGGACCGCCGCAAGGACCGCTCCTGGGTGAACGAGCCGATGAGCGTGTACGAGGTCCACCTGGGTTCGTGGCGGCCCGGACTGAGCTACAGCGAACTGGCCGAGGAGCTCACCGCCTACGTGACGGACATGGGCTTCACCCACGTGGAGTTCATGCCGGTCGCCGAACACCCCTACGGCCCGTCCTGGGGCTACCAGGTCACGTCCTACTACGCCCCGAGCGCGCGCTTCGGCGACCCCGACGAGTTCCGCTTCCTGGTGGACAGCCTGCACCGCGCGGGCATCGGCGTCATCGTCGACTGGGTCCCCGCCCACTTCCCCCGCGACGAGTGGGCGCTGGCGCGTTTCGACGGCACGGCCCTGTACGAGCACGAGGACCCCCGGCGCGGCGAGCACCCCGACTGGGGCACCCTGGTGTTCAACTTCGGCCGCGCCGAGGTGCGCAACTTCCTGGTGGCCAACGCCTGCTACTGGCTGGAGGAGTTCCACGTCGACGGGCTGCGCGTGGACGCGGTGGCGTCCATGCTCTACCTGGACTACTCGCGGCGCGAGGGCGAGTGGACGCCCAACGTCTACGGCGGCCGGGAGAACCTGGAGGCCATCTCCTTCCTGCAGGAGATGAACGCCACCGCCTACAAGCGCAACCCCGGCATCATGACGATCGCCGAGGAGTCCACCGCCTGGCCCGGCGTCACCCGTCCCACCCACCTGGGCGGGCTCGGGTTCGGGTTCAAGTGGAACATGGGCTGGATGCACGACACGCTGGAGTACGTCGGGCGCGACCCGGTGTTCCGGCACTACCACCACGGCGAGATCACCTTCTCGATGGTGTACGCGTTCTCGGAGAACTACGTGCTGCCGCTGTCGCACGACGAGGTGGTGCACGGCAAGGGGTCGCTGCTGGGCAAGATGCCCGGCGACAACTGGCAGAAGTTCGCCGGGCTGCGCGTGCTGCTGGCGTACATGTGGACGCACCCGGGCAAGCAGCTGCTGTTCATGGGCGGCGAGTTCGGGCAGGGCGCCGAGTGGGCCGAGTCGCGGTCGCTGGACTGGTGGCTGCTGGACAACGCCGCCGAGGGCGCCGAGCACCTGGGCGTGCAGCGGCTCGTCCGCGACCTCAACCGCGCCTACCGCGACCTGCCCGCGCTGTGGACGCTGGACAACGACCCCGGCGGGTTCCGCTGGATCGACGCCAACGACGCCGCCGGGAACTGCCTGTCGTACCTGCGCTACGCGGTCCCGCCGGACGCGGAGCAGCCCCCCGGGCAGGCCCCCGCGCCGGACGCCGGGAGCGGGGGGCGGCCGCCCGTCGTCGCCTGCGTGGTGAACTTCTCCGGCGCCCCGCACGAGAACTACCGGCTGGGCCTGCCGTTTGCCGGCGGCTGGCGCGAGGTCCTCAACACCGACGCCTACGAGTACGGCGGCAGCGGCGTGGGCAACATGGGCCGCATCGAGGCCTCCGACGAGCCGTGGCACGCCCAGCCCGCGTCCGCCGTGCTGCGCGTCCCGCCCCTGGGCGCGGTCTGGCTCGTCCCCGAATAGGGTTGCCGGGTGACCACCGCGCAGCGCCTGCAGATCGTGCCGTCCCAGTTCATGATCGAGCACCTGCCGAACGCCGTGTTCCCCGAGGACGACGAGTGGATCGCGCTGGTGCGGGCCCCGGAGGGCCTGACCGTGATCCGCGAGGCCCCGCCGTACGCCGAGGTGCGGCGGTGGCTCGGCCTGTACGCCGTCGAACCGCACGACCTGGACGCCGCCGGCATGCTGGCCGCCCTGGTGGGCCCGCTGTCGGACGCGGGCATCCCGGTGTTCGTGGCGTCCACCTACCACGCCGACCTGGTCCTCGTCCCCGAACACCTGATCGCCGAGGCGACCGCCGCCCTCAAGGAGGCGGGCCACCAGGTGATCGACTCAGCCTGACCGGCCGCGCCGCGGCAGCCGCGACAGCAGCCAGCGGGGACCGGTGACGGAGGCGCCGGCGGCGGTGCAGCGCGCACGCAGCTCGCGGTCGGCGGTGACGACGAGGTACGTGGCGTCGGGATCGGCGGCGGTGACCAGCTCGACGATGCGGTCGTCACCGCTGCCGGGCGCGGCCACGACGCGCACCCCGTCGCAGGGCCGCTCGGCGACACCGCGGGCGGCGCCCTCCACCACCAGCACCACCTCGGGGAACACCCGCTCGTAGGGCAGCACCCCGTCGGGCAGCCCGGTGATCCCGTCGCGCAGCACCGCCAGGTCGTCGCACAGCCGGGCGTTGGCGCCCGCGCGGTCCCTCCACCAGCCGTCGGCGCGCGCACCGACCACGTTCGCCGCGTCCACCACCAGCACGAGCCGGGTGAGCATTGTGCTCAGCAGCGGCCAGGTGCGGGCGAACGGCCCGAACAGCCGCCTGCCCCGCACCTCCTCTACCGGCACCCAGGCGGCCTTGCGGGTCTCCAGCGACGCGGGACGCACGTCCGGCGGGTCGTCCACCGACGCGATCACGGACGCGAAGTCCCAGCCGCCGTGGTCGTCGGTGCGCACGCCGTGCACGCGGACGGCCCGGGTGTCCAGGGTGCACTCCTCGGCGGTCTCGCGCAGCGCCGCGGTCACCGGGTCCTCGCCGCTGTGCCGTCCGCCGCCGAACATCCCCCACGTGCCGGCGCCGTGGCACCACCACGCCCGCTGCTGCAGCAGCACCCGCAGCAGCCCGTCGCCGGGGTCGCGGTGGAAGAGCAGCAACCCGGCGGCGCCGAACCGTCCCCAGTGCACGTGCCCGAGGCCGCAGCGCGCCCATCCGTCGCCGTCTCCCATGAGGCGACGATATCCGCCCGTCCGGCGATCGTCCGACCGTGGCCGGTGGGGCGGGGGCAGCGCATAGGCTGGGGCCATGGTGGATCCCGGCACAGTCGTCAACCTCGTCAAGCACGCGCGCGAACGGCGCGTCGCCCCGCTGGTCCTGGAACTCGACCTCACCGACGGGCTGGTGGAGACGCCGCCCGCCGACCCGCTGACGGCGATCATGTCGATGCGCCGCACCCACCTGCGGGACGTGCTGGACGGGCTGCGCCGCGCCCGCCGCGACGAGCGGGTCCGCGCCCTGGTGGTCAAGGTGGCCAGCGGCGTCCCGGTGGCCATGGCGCAGGAGGTCCGCGACGCGGTGCGGGCGCTGCGCGAGGCGGGCAAGCTCACCGTCGCCTGGGCCGAGACGTTCGGGGAGGGCGGCCACGGCTCGGTGCCGTACTACCTGGCGACCGCGTTCGACCGGATCTACCTGCAGCCGTCCGGCGAGGTCGGGCTGACCGGCGTGGCGCTGGAGGAGCCGTTCCTGGCCGGGGCCCTGGAGAAGGCGGGCATCCAGCCGCGGTTCGCCCAGCGGCACGAGTACAAGACCATGGCGAACACGTTCATGGAGCAGGGCTACACGCCCGAGCACCGCGAGTCGTCCCAGCGCCTGGTCGACTCGCTCGGCGAGCAGCTGGTCGCCGGGATCGCCGCCGCCCGCGGCCTGCCCGAGGACAAGGTCCGCGACCTGGTCGACCGGGGCCCGCTGCTGGCCGGGGAGGCGCTGGAGGAGGGGCTGGTCGACCGGCTCGGCTACCGCGACCAGGTGTACGCCGACCTGCGCGCCGAGGTCGGCCCGCAGGCGCAGCTGCGGTACGTGTCGCGCTACAACCGCACGCAGGGCCTGGCCAAGCGGCTGCCGCAGCCGGGCCGCCAGGACGTCGTCGCGCTGATCAACGGGCAGGGCCCGATCCGGCTCGGCCGCAGCGGACGCGGCGGGCCGCTGCCCGGCCAGGGCCTGGCCATGGGCTCGGACACGATCGGCGCCGCGTTCCGCGCCGCGGTCAAGGACGAGCGGGTCAAGGCGATCGTGTTCCGCGTCAACAGCCCCGGCGGCTCGGCGGTGGCGTCCGACGCGATCTGGCGCGAGGTGGTGCTGGCGCGCAAGGCGGGCAAGCCGGTGATCGTGTCGATGGGCAACGTGGCCGCGTCCGGCGGCTACTACGTCGCCATGGCCGCCGACACGATCGTGGCGCAGCCCGGCACCATCACCGGGTCGATCGGCGTGGTCGTCGGCAAGGCCGTGGTGAACGGGCTGCTGGACCGGCTGGGCGTCGGCATGGGCAGCGTCGCCGACGGCGACCACGCCCGCATGTTCAGCGCCACCAAGGACTTCAGCGACTCGGAGTGGGAGCGCGTCAACGCCTCCCTGGACCGCATCTACGAGGACTTCACCGCCAAGGCCGTCGAGGGCCGCGGCCTGTCCCGCGAGCGCGTGCACGAACTGGCCCGCGGCCGGGTGTGGACGGGCGCCGACGCCAAGGACAACGGCCTGGTCGACGAGCTGGGCGGCCTCGACCACGCCCTCGACCTGGCCCGTAAGAAGGCCGGGTTGCCCGAGGACGCCCCCGTCCGCTCCTACCCGCACGTCTCCCCGCTGGAGCGGCTGCGTCCGGCCGAGTCCAGTGAGGACCGCACGGCCGCCGCGGCCCGCCTGGACGGCTGGGGGTCGCTGGCCGGCGTCGCCACCCGCCTGGGCCTGCCCGCCGCCGGTCCGCTCACCCTCCCCGGCGTGTGGGAGATCCGCTGACCCGGGAGACGAACGTCAGCGGCGCCGACTTCACCGACGCCGTCGCGGGCTTCGCCACCGGCGTGGTGGTGCTGACCGTCCGCGACGGCCGCGACGACCTGGGCACGACGGTCACCTCCTTCATGTCGGTGTCGCTGGACCCGCCGATGGTGCTGGCCGGGGTGACGGCCACGTCCTACCTGTGCGAGGTCCTCCAGCGCCGGGACCGCTGGGCCGTGACCGTGCTGGGCGCCGGGCAGCGCGCCCTCGCGGGGCGTTTCGCCGCCGCCGGCCGCCCCAGCGCCCGCATCCTGCTGGCGAGCGAGCCCCACCACCGGGGGCCCTACTCGGAGGCCCTCATCGTCGACGACGGCGTGGCCGCCCTCGAATGCGAGACCCGCCGGCGCATCGAGGCGGGCGACCACGTCCTGTTCGTCGCCGAGGTGCTGTCCGCCGACTACATCTCCCGCCGCCGCGACCCGTTGATCCGCGTGAACCGCCGCTACCTGGGCGGGTCGTGACGCCCCCGCCCGCGTGGCGGCACGGCCCTGGGCACCGCCCGGTCCTAGGCGCGTCCCAGCTCGGAGGGGAGTCGTTCGAGGAGGCCGCGCAGGTCGTCGGCGTGCTCCTCCTCCTGGGCGAGGATCTGCTCGAAGACACGGCGGGTGGTGGGGTCGCCCTCGCCGAGCCAGTGGATGATCTCGGTGTAGGACGCGATGGCGATCCGTTCCGCCACCAGGTCCTCCTTGATCATGTCGATGAGGTCGGCGCTGGCGTCGTACTCGGCGTGCGACCGCATGGTCAGGGTGTCGGGGGAGAAGTCCGGCTCGCCGCCGAGCTGGACGATCCGCTCGGCGATCATGTCGGCGTGCTCCTGCTCCTCCCGCGCGTGCTCGGCGAACTCCTGCGCCACCGACTCGGCGTGGATGCCCGTCGCGGTGAAGAAGTGCCGCTTGTACCGCAGGACGCACACGATCTCGGTGGCCAGGGCCTCGTTGCAGACCTGCACGACCCGGTCGACGTCCGCCCCGTACGCGGACGTGATCGGCCCCTTGTCGATCTCCTGCCGGGCGCGCTCGCGCAGCGTCTTGATGTCGGTAAGGAATTCCGCCATGTCTACCTCCTGGGGGAGGCATCTACCCGGCTGGACGCGTCTATGCCTGGACGCGGCGTCCCGCCTTCCACACGGCGGCCACCTGCGGCACTCCGGGACGGTAGGCGAGGTGGATGTGGGACGGGGCGTCCAGCACGAGCACGTCGGCGCGCGCGCCGGGCGTCAGGCGGCCCACGTCGTCGCGGCGTAGCGCTCGCGCGCCGCCCGCGGTGGCCGCCCACACCGCCTCGGCGGGGGTCATGCGCAGGTCGCGGACGGCGAGCGCGATGCAGAACGGCATGCTGGAGGTGTAGCAGGAACCGGGGTTGCAGTCGGTGGCCAGCGCCACGGTGGCGCCCGCGTCGATCAGCCGCCGCGCGTCCGGGTAGGGCTGGCGGGTGGAGAAGTCGACGCCGGGCAGCAGCGTCGCGACCGTCGCGGCCGAGGCGAGGGCGTCCACGTCGGCGTCGGTGAGATGGGTGCAGTGGTCGGCGGAGGCGGCGCCGAGTTCCACGGCGAGCCGCACCCCCGGGCCCGGCCCGAGCTGGTTGGCGTGGACCCTCGGGGTCAGACCCGCCCGCATGCCCGCCGTGAGGATCTCCCGGGACTGGTCGGCGTCGAACGCGCCGTCCTCGCAGAACACGTCGACCCAGCGGGCGTGCGGGGCGCAGGCGGCGAGCATCTCGTTCGTCACCAGCCGCACGTAGCCGCCGGGATCGTCGGCGTACTCCGGCGGGACGACGTGGGCGCCCAGGAACGTCACCTCGTCGACGGTCTCGGCGGCGATGCGCAGAGACCGTTCCTCCTGCTCCACCGACAGCCCGTACCCCGACTTGCACTCGACGGTGGTGGTGCCCTGCCGCGCCATCTCGTCGACGAGCCTGCGCAGGTTGGCCCGCAGGTCGTCGTCGGACGCGGCGCGGGTCCTCGCCACGGTGGTGCGGATGCCGCCCGCCGTGTAGGGACGGCCGCTCATCCGCGCGGCGAACTCCTCGGCCCGTTCCCCGGCGAACACCAGGTGCGCGTGGGAGTCCACGAAGCCGGGCAGGGCCGCGCGTCCGGCCGCGTCGTACTGTTCGTCCGCCGCGGGCGCCCGTTCCGTGGGGCCGACCCAGGCGACCGTGCCGCCGTCGATCACGACCGCCGCGTCCCGGAGCAGTCCCAGCGCGTCCTCGCCGAGGCCGGGGTCGTTGGTCACCAGCTCGCCGATGTTCGTGATGACGATGCTCACCCGGCCAGCATCGCACCCGCCGCCGGCCGCACCGGCGACCGGCTCCGACGATCCGTCTGGCATGTGAGACGGACCGCCGGAGGCGCTCACTCGTACTCCGTGCCGCCCTTGCGGGTCAGGTACGCGGGCGAGACGAACTTGCCGATCGCGCGGCCGCCCACCACCGGGCTGTAGCGGCCCGTGGCGGTCCGCACCACCACGCCCTCGCGCAGGTGGGCGCTCGCGCCGGACACGGTCTCCCTGCCGGTGGCCAGCTCCATCAGCACGTCGGCGTCGTACGGCCCCGCGTACAGCTCGGGCACGCGCGGCAGACCCAGCTCGTCGAGGATCTCGGCCTGCTCGGCGGGGTCCAGCCAGCGCACGTTGCCGTCGTCGCCGGAGACCGCGACGTCGAACACCGCGTAGCCGGGACGCTCGCCCTTGGCGTCGGCACCGTACGCCAGGTCCTGCACGCCGTTGCCGTACACCTCGCCGAACACGCCGACCCGCTCGGCGCCCAGCCGCTCGGCGATCCGCGCGGCGGCCTCGGGCACGCCGTAAGCCTCCACGGCCCGCCAATACAGGTTGGACGCGTCCCGCCTGATCGCCATCCGTTTGGCGCTGAACCCCTTGGAGGAGACGTACGCCTCGCCGCCGACCAGCGTGAACGCGCACGCCGTACCGTGGATCTTCTCCGTGGCCACCACCGGCTCCCCGGGCTCGAACAGCTTCGGGTACCGCTTGATGTCCTCGATGTCGATCCACGGGATGAGGTCGGGCGCGGGCTCGACCTCCCCGGCCATGTGCACCGGGATCGGCGGCACCCACTTGGTGACGCCCAGCTCGGCGGCGAAGTCGCGGCCCTGCGCGTGCGCCTCGGCCAGGTCGACGCCGTCCACGGCCTTGGGCACGCACACGATGCCCTGCGACAGCTCGCCGCGCAGCCGGACCGCCTTGACCCGGTTCTTCGCCGAGCCCGCCAGCCTGCCGGTGAGGCCGAGCTCCTCGATCAGCTCGTCCGGCAGCAGCGCCCCCTCGGGGATGTAGAGCGCCCAGTCCCCGGTCTGGTAGCGGCCCTTGGCGACGACCGCCCGGTAGAGGCCGACCTGCGCCAGTTCGAGCGCGTCGGCGTTGTCGTGCGGGTGGATGGTCAGCTGTTCGGCGGTGACCCGCAGCGTGGACATCATGGCCCTTTCTCGAACCGGGGCGATCTACGCCAACGAGTGTCCGGACTCCGCGTGATCGCGGCAACGCGTTTTTCGCGCTACCAGCCGTGCGGAGGCTGACCGCCGTGACCCGGCTGCTGCGGCGGCGCGGGCGGATAGCCGTACGCGGGCGGAGGCACCGGCGGGTACGCCTGCGGCGGGGCCGGCGGAACGCCCCCGCCGGGCGGATACGCGGCGGGCTGCGGCGGATAGGGCGCCGCCGGCTGCATCCCCGGGCCCGGCATGGGCGGGACACCGGGCATCGGCGCCGCCGCCGGGACCGGCGCCTGGGCGACGGGAGCCGGCGCGGGCTTGCCCTTGCCCTTGACCAGCGCCCCCACGGCACCGACTCCGAGGACGACCACGGCGCCGATCCCGAACACGATCAGCTTGCCGATCCCCTTGCCGCGCCGCCGGGACCCGGTGTAGGTGGTGTCGGTGTCGTAGGTCGGCGTCGTCACGGACGGCGCCGTCGGCACGGCCTGCGACGACGGCGGCGTCGGCGATGAGCTCGGCGCCGAAGAGCGCAACTGGCGGAGCAGGGCGTTGATGCTCAACGTCACGTCCCGGGTGCTCCTGGCCGTACGGCTGAACTCCTGCGTCGCCAGGTTCATGTCCGTCTGGGTGAGCCCGGACGCCGGCCCCGCCGTGTAGTACAGGTAGTCCAGCGACGGGTTGTACCCGATCACCAGCATGTCGGACGAGGTCCGCTGGCTCGTCACCCAGCTACCGAAGGCCGCCTTGGTGGACGGCGTGCGCGCGGTGGCGATCCGCACCGGCATGGGCAGCGGCTCGGCCGCCAGGCGCACCGACGCCGTCCGCAGCACCCCGGCGTCGTCCCGGATGACGACCGGCCCGGCCGCCGCGGCCGCCACCGGTCCCCCTGTCACCGCCAGCGCCGCCATGACCGCGGCTATAACCAGAAAACGCCGCACAATACGCTCCAATCCCCCGTACTGCAAAAATCCCGGCAGCAGAGACAATCACAGGAGCCGCCCCCGGCGCGGCGAACCAAGGACACGATCACGTCACCATGCGATCACCATCCGGCGATCATTCGCCGGAACCACTAGCGATCTTCCACCGACCGCCCTAGACACCCCAGGCCAGGCACATGCCGCGCCCCCGGTTTCTTTAGGACATCCCGAATCGTCACCCGCATTTCTCCGATTCGCGGGGATGCGTTCACGCTAACCTCCGAATCCAGGCGATCTGCCCCGCGAGATCCTCAGGAGTATCGGCTTCGAGCAGCCGCCCTCCTTCCAGCGCCCACCATTTGCGCGTCGCCAGCCCGTACCAGACCCGCACCCCCGGAAACCGCTCTTCGAGAGCCCGCGCCGCCGGAGTGTGCAGTTGCTCGGCGTCGACACCGAACACCCTGAACCCGATCACCGCCCCGACTCCCGCCGCATGGCCCGATCGATCAGCTCCGCGGTCTCCTGGATGTCACGGGCGGGTGGCACCGGCGCCCCGTCCCCCCACCGAAACTGCACACCGTCCCAGACGACCGGCCACTCACCGCCACCCGAGTCGACAGCGACCAGGATGTCGCGACGCACATAGACGCGGCGCCCGCGTTCCTCCAGCGCGCGACCGAGCCGCCGCACGAGCACAACGGCGTCCGTCCGCGTGATCAGCCTGAGCGCCGCCCGCAACTCCCCCGCCGAGTCCGCCCCCACCTCCGAGACGACGAAGTCGACGAACCGCACCCCGACCAGCGGCCTTCGCCGCGCCACCCACCCCCCACCCCGGCACTCAACACCCCACCCGGGGAACTCGGCCGCCAGCCTCGATGTGACGCCGCGGCCAACTTTGATCACTCTGCGTGACTTTGTCATGGCGGGACGTTAGGACGCCCCGCAGCGCGAGGAGGACAGGAAGTTGTCCCCTACCTCAGGGGACCAGGGACCTCACACAAGCAGGCCAATCCGGTCCGCGAGGTCGCGCGCGTCTCGCCGGAGGCCGAGCGGCCCCTCCTGGGCCAGTTCGGTGACCATCCGGCGGGCGTAGCCGTTGTAGCGGATCGTCTCCGGTGCGGCGACGTACGCGTCGTCGAGCGAGCGCAGCGCCGTCTCTTCGTCGCCGCCGAGCCGCCACGCGCGTGCCACCTCGATGAGGTGACGCCCCTTGCGAGGCTGCGACGGAATTGCGGCGGCGGCCGTCCGGACCGCCTGCCTGCGCGCCTCGCCGCTCTGCCTCGCTTCCACGGCGACCGTCACCGCGTGCGCCCCCATGATCACCCTGCTGAACGACGTCATCGGCTCGTAGTAGCTGGTCGGCAGAGACTGAGCGATCTTCTCGGCCTTCTCCCACCACCGCCACGCCGTGCCCCGTTCCCCACCACACGCCGCGGTGTAGGCCACTTCGTGGTGGAGAGCCCCCCAGAGCGCCCACAGATTCTCCTCCGCGCCATCGATGCGCGGCTTGAGCAGTTCGAGCCCCTCGCGATTGACGGCCTCGGCCGCGTCGAAATCGCCCGCGTCCCGGTGGGCCTGGGCGGTGCACCACACGGCAGCGGCGAACGCGCGCGCGTCCTCGGACTCCTCCGCCGCCATCATCGACCGTTCGACCACACGCCAATACAGATCGGTGGCCGGCTGGTAAGCGAGGAAGAACTGCGCGAGGTTGTAGACGCGTGCGAGCAGCGACAGGGCGCGCCGCCGCTCCGCTCCCTCATACGCGCGCACGGCGTTCTTGGCGTCCTTGATGAGGTCGGGCAGCAGCGCACCGAGGACGGTGCGGTGGTCGGGAGCCGCATGACGCGCCCGCCACGCCGCGTCCAGCCGCGTCTCCAGGTGCTCCAACGGGCTGGGCGGGTCGGTCATGGACACCGACACCGAGTTGATGGCGTCCCGGACGGCGGGCAGCGCAGGATGGCCGGGGCCACGGAACATGCTGGTGGGCAGCGGTCGGCCGCCCGTGAGTTGTGCGATGTCGCGGAGCCGCAGGGCTTCCGCGAGGCTGAGCACGGTCGGCAGCTTGAGCTCCCTGATCTCTCCGCGCTCCACCGCCTTGACCCAGCGGGCGCTCTTGCCGACCAGCCCGCCCAGGATCTCGCGGCTCATGCCACGTCGCCGCCGAAAGTACTGGACCCGCTGCCCCACGGACAGCTCCGGGTCGGCCGGATCGATGTCACGTCCACGCATGAGCCCGCACCTCCTGGAGACTCGCTGCCTTCAGGCTACGAGCCACCCCGCCCGCGCGTCAGACCCTTGCCACGCGAATACACGCCGCCGTCTACGGCTACGGCGATACGCCAGAGGAAGCCAGGGCCGACGTGCGGGCGGGGATCCAGGACGTGTTCGATGGCGAGGGTGTGCCAGCCGATCTCGTTCCGGTGAACGCGAGCTGCTGCGGTTTGGTCGTGCGGTTGTACGTGGGGGCACCGTGACCGGTGGTGGGGGCTCGCTTGGTCGGACGCGGGGTAGGAGTCGGTGACTGAGCCGTCGTCCCCAGGAGGTGAGACGAGGTGCCGACTTACATCTCGCTGCTGAATTGGACGGATCAAGGGATCCGGGCCTACGAGGACACCATGAAGCGGGCGGAGACATTCGCCGCGATGCTGGAGGAGATGGGCGCCAGGCTCGTGGACCTCTTCTGGACCGTGGGTCAGTACGACCTGGTGGGGATCATCGAGGCCCCCGATGACGAAACGGCCGCCGCGGCGCTGCTGCGGAACGGCGGGGCGGGCAACGTCCGCAGCACGACCCTGCGGGCGTTCGGCCGGGACGAGATAAGCCAGATCGTCACGAAGGCGAAGGGGTAACTCAGACCGCTCCGGGCGCATGGCGGCAGGGGGCGTTGTGGCCCGTTGAACGGAGTGCGGTGGGGGCGGAGTACTCACTTGTGAGAGTGAGGAGCCGCATGAGTTACCCACCGCACGCAGATCCCGGGTACGGCCTGGGTACGGGGACCGCCCGCAACGGCGTCCCGTACGGCACGTATGAATCAGGCCGTCCTGGCTTTCCCACTGCTACGTGGCCTCGGGACGATCCGTTCAGGGAGCCCGTGCCGTCGGACCCGTGGGATTACGGTGGGTCGCGGCGTCGCAGCAGCGGGGCCGGCCTGGTGGTCGTCGCGGTCGTGCTGGCGGCGCTGGTGGTCGGGGGGCTGGCCGGGGGCGTCGCCGGGCGGATGAGCGCAGGAGTGCCGGCGCCCACGGCACCGCAGGCCGCCGCCGGGACGGCGGACGGCGCGGCCGGCGATCTGAGCGCCGTGGCGGCGCGGGTGCAGGGGAGCGTGACGTCGATCGAGGTGCGGTCGGGCGGCAGGCTGGGCGCCGGGTCCGGGTTCGTGATCGACCGGCAGGGGCGCGTGCTGACCAACGCGCACGTCGTCGGGGACGGCGGCCGGGTCACCGTGGTGCTGGCCGACCGCCGCCGCGTCCCGGCGCGCGTGGTGGGTTCCGACCGCGCCCGCGACCTGGCGGTGCTGGCGATCCCCGCCGACCAGAGCCCGGCCCCGCTGCCCTTCGGCCGCTCGTCGCGGGTGCGCGTCGGCGAGCCGGTGCTCGCGCTGGGCTCGCCGCTGGGCCTGCAGGGGACCGTCACCAGCGGCATCGTCAGCGCGCTGAACCGGGAGGTGCGCATGGGCGACGGCGGAACCGGGGGCACCGCGTTGCAGACCGACGCGTCCATCAACCCCGGCAACTCCGGCGGCCCGCTGGTCAACGCGCGCGGCGAGGTCATCGGCGTGAACACCGCGATCGCGACGCTGATGCGGGGCGGGGGCGGCGGTTCGATCGGCATCGGCTTCGCGATCCCCGCCGACCGGGCGCGTGAAGGCGCCCAGCGCCTCATCGGCTGACGATTTGGGTGACTTCGGGGGCGTTTAGTCTTGCGGGGTGGCTCCCCCCGCTGTTCTGTCGCGTCCTGATGAGACCGCCGTCGCGGTGCGGCTGGGGTGGCTGGACGCGTTGCGGGGGTGGGCGGCGCTGGTGGTGGCGCTGCATCACGCGTCGTTCTACTACGTGCCGGAGCTGCGGGCGCAGATGGTCGGCTGGTTCGACCCCGGGCGGTACGGCGTCCTGCTGTTCTTCCTGGTGAGCGGGTACATCGTGCCGGTCTCGCTGGAGCGTCACGGGGACGTGCGCCGGTTCTGGATCGGACGGTTCTTCCGCATCTACCCGCTGCTGGCGGTGGCGTGTGCGGTGCCGGTGGCGCTGGCCGTGTCGGGGCTGCGCGAGATGCGGGCCGGGCTGGGCGACTACGACCCGGTGGTGGCGGTGCTGGCGCACGTGACGATGCTGCAGGACGTGCTGGCGGTGCCGAACGCCATCAACGTGCTGTGGACGCTGTCGTACGAGATGGCCTTCTACCTGGTGGTCGTGGCGCTGTTCGTGGTGAAGGGTGGCCGGCGGCCGGGGGCGGTCGCGGGTGTGTGCGTCGTCGCGGCGTTGGTGGCCGGTGGGGTGCTGCCCGTCGCGTTGTTCTCGCGGACGGCGGGGATCGGCGTGGTCGTGCTCGGTACGGCTGTGCTGCTCGCGGCGGCGGTGGGGCTCGCCATGTACGGGCGGGGGGCCGTGCGGATCGCCGGAGGGGTGGCAGGTGGGGTCGTCGCTGTTCTGCTGGTCGCGCTCAACAGCCGGATCGGCGCCTGGGAGGGTTTTGTGATCCTGGCGGTGATGTTCACCGGCACGGTGGTGTACCGGGCCGAGCACGGGCAGATGGGGCGGCGGGCTGCCGCCGGGACGATGCTGGCGGTGCTGGCGGGTGTGGTCGCGGCGGGGCTCTGGCATGCGCAGGTCAGCGTGCCCGAGGAGCAGGTCGCCGGGTTCCGGGTCTACTGGACGGGTTCGGTGCTGCTGGCGGCCGGGTCGTTCGCCGGGGTGTGGCTGCTGCGGGAGCGGCGGTTTCCGCGGTGGTGGACGGGCCTGGGGACGATCAGTTTCTCCGTCTACCTGGTGCATCACGTCCTGCTGATGCTGTCCGGCCGGTTTCTAGGCACGTCCGGGCGCGACGAGGTGCACAGGCTCGTCGTGTTCGTGGTCGTGCTGCTGGCGGTGAGCTGGGTGACCTACCGCTGGGTCGAGGCTCCGGCCCAGCGGTTCGGCAGGGCACTGGGGGCGCGGGGTCTCAAGCCTCCTGCGTGACGGCGGTGATGGCGGAGTCCAGGGCGGCGGCGACGTCCCCGACAAGCAGGTGACGGCCGTCGCGGACGATCTCGCGGCCCGAGACGACGACGTGGCGGACGTCGGCGGCGGTGGCGGCGAAGACGGCGGCCTCGGCCAGGTGGTCGGGGCCGGCTCCGGCGGTGCGGGGCGAGTCGAGCGCGACCGTGACCAGGTCGGCGTACGAGCCGGGTTCCAGCCGTCCCGCCTCGGGCCAGCCCAGGCCGTAGTGGCCGTTCCAGGTGGCGGCGGCCAGCAGTGACCCGGCGGTCCAGTGGCCGCGTTCGCGGGTGCGCAGCCGTTCGTCCAGTTCGACGGCGCGGGCCTCCTCGAACAGGTCGATGACGGCGTGCTGGTCGGAGCCGAGGCAGATCGGTGATCCGGCGGCGGCCAGGTCGCGGGCCGGGCCGATGCCGTCGGCCAGGTCGCGTTCGGTGGTGGGGCACATGCACACGCCGGTCATGGTGGTGCCGAGCAGGCCGATGTCCTCGTCGGTGAGGTGGGTGGCGTGCACGGCGACGGTGCGGGCGCCGAGCGCGCCGCATTCGGCGAGCAGCCGCGTGGGGCTCATGCCGTAGGCGTCCCGGCACGCCTCGTTCTCGGCGGGCTGCTCGGACAGGTGGACGTGCAGCGGCGCCCGGCGTTGCCGCGCCCAGTCCGCCACGGCGCCGATCTGCTCGCGGGGCACGGCGCGGACGGAGTGCACGGCGGCGCCGACCCGGGCGTGCAGGCGGCCGCTTTTGCCGGTGTGGTCGTACAGGCTGTCGACGCGCCGCGCCCAGTTGCCCGCGGTGCCGTCGCCGAAGCGCAGCTGGGGGCCCTGCAACGGCCGGCCGATTCCGCCGGTCAGGTAGCAGGTGTCGAGGAGGGTGATGCGGATGCCCGCGTCGGCCGCGGCCGCGATCAGGGCCTCCCCCATGGCGTTGGGGTCGTCGTACGGTTCCCCGCCGGGGCGGTGGTGCAGGTAGTGGAACTCGCCGACGCAGCTCACCCCGGCCAGCGCCATCTCGGCGTACACGGCGGTGGCCAGGGCGCGGTAGGTGTCGGGGTCGAGTCGTTCGGCGACCGCGTACATCTGTTCCCGCCAGGTCCAGAAGGTGCCGCGGTCGCCCTGGGCGCGTGAGCGCAGGGCGCGGTGGAAGGCGTGGGAGTGGGCGTTGGCCAGGCCCGGGAGTGTCAGGCCGGGCAGGGGGCGGGCGTCCGGAGGGGCGGGGACGCCGGGCGTGACGCGGGTGAACCGTTCACCGTCGGCCTCGATGAGCACGTCGGCGGCCATGTGGTCGCCGAGCCAGGCGAACTCGGCATGCCAGTGCATAACGGAATCACTACCCGCGCGCGAGGTCGGTCAGTACCGCGGCGAGGGCCTCGACACCGGCCAGGCAGTCGGGCGTCTCGGCGTGTTCGGCGGGGGCGTGCGACACCCCGGTCGGGTTGCGGACGAACAGCATGGCGGTCGGCAGCCGCGCCGACAGGATGCCCGCGTCGTGCCCGGCTCCCGTGGGCAGCACCGGCACCCCGCCGAGGGCCGCGACGAGGCGGTCGCGCAGGGAGGTGTCGAACCCGACGACCTCGGTGTAGGACTCCTCGGACAGTTCCACGGCGACGCCGTGGGACGCGGCGGCGGCGCGGGCGGCCTCGTGCACGTCGGCGACGGTGCGGCGGACGGCGTCGTCGGACGGGCCGCGGGCGTCCAGCCACGCCGCGACCGACGACGGGATGGCGTTCACCCCGCCCGGTGTCACGTCCACCTTGCCGACGGTGGCGACGGCGTCGTGGCGTTCGGCGGCCTCGCGGGCGGCCAGCACCATGCGCGCGAACGGCAGCATGGGGTCGCGGCGGTCGGCCAGGCGGGTGGTGCCCGCGTGGTTGCCCTCGCCGGTGAAGTCGAACCGCCAGCGCCCGTGCGGGACGATCGCGCTCGCCGCGCCGACCGGCTCGTCCAGGGCCCGGCCCTGCTCGACGTGCAGTTCGACGAAGCAGCCGACGCGGCCGAGCAGGTCGTCGTCGCGGCCGATCGCGTCGGGGTCGAGGTCGTGGGCGGCGAGCACGTCGGCGAACGTGCGGCCGTCGCCGTCGCGCAGGGCACGGGCGCGGGACGGGTCGATGGCGCCGGTGAGCAGCCGCGAGCCCAGGCAGGCGACGCCGAAGCGGGCCCCCTCCTCCTCGGCGAACACGGCCACGCCGACGGGCCGGTCGACGCGCACGCCGCGTTCGCGCATCAGGTCGATGGCGGCCAGCGCGGACACCACGCCGAGCGGCCCGTCGAACGCCCCGCCGCCCGGCACCGAGTCCAGGTGGCTGCCGGTCAGGACGGCCCGCCCGGCGGCGCCGTCCGGGCGCCACCAGGCGAACAGGTTGCCGTTGCGGTCGCGTTCGACGTCCAGGTCGCGGCGGCGCGCCTCGTCCAGGAACCAGGCACGGCACTCCAGTTCCGGCGGCGTCCAGGCGAACCGGTGGTATCCGCCGCCGTCCGGGTCGCGGCCGACCGGCAGCAGCGCCGACCACATCTCCTCGAAGCCCACGCCGTCAGCCCTCGTCCGCGGTGGTCTCGTTCATGGGGATGCGGACGCCGCGTTCGGCGGCGACCTCGCGGGCGCGCTCGTACCCGGCGTCGGCGTGGCGCATGACGCCGGTGCCGGGGTCGTTGGTGAGGACGCGTTCCAGCTTCTGGGCGGCCAGGTCGGTGCCGTCGGCCACGCACACCTGGCCGGCGTGGATGGAGCGGCCGATGCCGACGCCGCCGCCGTGGTGCAGGGAGACCCAGGTGGCGCCGGAGGAGGTGTTCAGCATCGCGTTCAGCAGGGGCCAGTCGGCGATGGCGTCGGAGCCGTCGGCCATGCCCTCGGTCTCGCGGTAGGGGGAGGCGACCGAGCCGCAGTCCAGGTGGTCGCGGCCCAAGACGATCGGGGCGCTGATCTCGCCGCGCGCCACCAGGTCGTTGAACACCGCCCCGGCCTTGTCGCGTTCGCCGTAACCGAGCCAGCAGATCCGCGACGGCAGGCCCTGGAAGTGCACCTTCTCCCCCGCCATGCGGATCCAGCGGGTCAGCGGCTCGTTGTCGGGGAACAGGTCGAGGATCGCCTGGTCGGTGCGGGCGATGTCGCGCGGGTCGCCCGACAGCGCCGCCCACCGGAACGGGCCCTTGCCCTCGCAGAACAGCGGACGGATGTAGGCGGGCACGAACCCGGGGAAGTCGAACGCCCGCTGGTAGCCGGCGAGCTGGGCCTCGCCGCGGATGGCGTTGCCGTAGTCGAACACCTCGGCGCCGGCGTCCTGGAACCCGACCATCGCCTCGACGTGCGCGGCCATCGACTCGCGGGCGCGAGTGACGAAGCCGTCGCGGTCCTTGTCGCGTTCGGCGCCCCAGTCCTCGAACGCCACGCCGCGCGGCAGGTACTTCAGCGGATCGTGGGCGCTGGTCTGGTCGGTGACGATGTCGATGGGCGCGCCGCGGCGCAGGAGTTCGGGGACGATGTCGGCGGCGTTGCCGAGCACGCCGATCGACAGCGGTTCCCGCCGGTCGCGGGCCTGCTCGGCGAGGCGCAGCGCCTCGTCCAGGTCGTCCACGCGCACGTCGCAGTAGCGGTGCTCCACGCGGCGGTCGATGCGGGACGGGTCGCACTCGACGCAGATCGCCACGCCGCCGTTCATGGTGACGGCCAGCGGCTGGGCGCCGCCCATGCCGCCGAGCCCGGCGGTCAGCGTGATCGTCCCGGCCAGCGAGCCGCCGAACCGCTTGGCGGCGACGGCGGCGAACGTCTCGTAGGTGCCCTGCAGGATGCCCTGGGTGCCGATGTAGATCCAGGACCCGGCGGTCATCTGCCCGAACATGGTCAGCCCGAGCGACTCCAGGCGGCGGAACTCCTCCCAGGTGGCCCACTGCGGCACCAGGTTGGAGTTGGCGATCAGCACGCGCGGCGCCCACTCGTGCGTGCGGAAGATCCCGACCGGCTTGCCGGACTGCACCAGCAGCGTCTCGTCGCCCTCCAGCGAGGTCAGCGACCGGACGATGCCGTCGAAGCAGTCCCAGTCGCGGGCGGCCTTGCCGGACCCGCCGTAGACGACCAGCTCGTCGGGGTGCTCGGCGACCTCCGGGTCGAGGTTGTTCATGAGCATGCGCAGGGCCGCCTCCTGGGGCCAGCCCTTGGCGGCGGTGGGCGAGGTGCCGCGCGGGGCGCGCACGGGCCGGGGACCAGCGGACATGACGATCGCTCCTTGTCAGGAGAGGGGGCCGGTGACGGTTTCGGCGGCGGCGACGAGGGTGCCGTCGCGGACCAGTTCGGTGGCGGCTGCGATCTCGGGGGCGAGGTGGCGGTCGGGTCCGGGCGGCGGGACGCGGCGGCGCAGCGCGGCCACGGCGGCGCCGGTGGCGGGCCCGGGACGCAGCGGGGTGCGCAGGTCCAGGGCCCGCGCGGCGGTGAGGATCTCGACGGCGACGACCTGCGCCAGGCCGTCCACGGCGCGGCGCAGCTTGCGGGCGGCGTTCCAGCCCATGGACACGTGGTCCTCCTGCATCGCCGAGCTGGGGATGGAGTCGGCGCTGGCGGGCGCGGCGAGCCGCTTGAGCTCGGACACGATCCCGGCCTGCGTGTACTGGGCGATCATGTGGCCGGAGTCGACGCCGGGGTCGTCGGCCAGGAACGCCGGGAGCCCGCCGGAGCGGCCGCGGTCGAGCATGCGGTCGGTGCGGCGCTCGGACATCGACGCCACGTCCGCGACCGGGATGGCCAGGAAGTCCAGGACGTAGGCGACGGGCGCGCCGTGGAAGTTGCCGTTGGACTCCACCCGCCCGTCCGGCAGCACCACCGGGTTGTCGATGGCGGACGCCAGCTCGCGGGAGGCGACCAGCTCGGCGTGGGAGAGGGTGTCGCGGGCCGCGCCGTGCACCTGCGGGGAGCAGCGCAGCGAGTAGGCGTCCTGGACGCGGGTGCAGTCGGGGCCGCGGTGCGACTCCATGATCTGCGAGTCGGCGAGCAGGGCCCGCAGGTTGGCGGCGGACACGGCCTGCCCGGGATGCGGCCGCAGTTCCTGCAGGTCGGCGGCGAACACGCGGTCGGTGCCGAGCAGCGCCTCGACGCTCATCGCGGCGGCGAGGTCGGCGGCCGTCAGCAGGCACCGCAGGTCGGCGATGGCCAGGACGAGCATGCCGAGCATGCCGTCCGTGCCGTTGATCAGCGCGAGGCCCTCCTTGGCGCCGAGCACGGCGGGTTCGATGCCCGCGTCCGCGAGCGCCTCGGCGGCCGGGCGGAGCCCGCCGGACGCGTCCCGCACCGTGCCCTCGCCGATCAGCGCGAGCGCGACGTGCGACAGCGGCGCCAGGTCGCCGGAGCAGCCGAGGCTGCCGTGCTCGTGCACGACCGGGGTGATGCCCGCGTTGAGCAGCGCGGCCAGGGTCTGCGCGGTGCGGGGCTGGACGCCGGTGTGCCCGCTGGCCAGGGTGCGCAGCCGCAGCAGCATCATGGCCCGGACGACCTCGCGCTCCACCTCCGGGCCCGACCCGGCGGCGTGCGAACGCACCACGTTGACCTGCAGCTTCTCGCGCAGCTCGGGCTCGATGTGCCGGGTCGCCATCGCCCCGAAGCCGGTGGACACCCCGTAGACGGGGGTGGGACGGGCCGCCAGCTCCTCGATGTGGGCGCGGGAGGCGGCCATCAGCTTCAGCGCCTCGTCCGACAGCGCCACCGCCGCCCCGTCCCGCGCGACGGCCACCACCTGGTCGAAGGCCAGCGGTTCCGGGCCGACCTCGACGACTGCGCCCCCCATGCCGAAATCCATACCCACCATTGGAGCGCGCCGAGCCCCGGCTCCCCAGCCCCCGAACGGCCGCTGTGTCTGACATACGAGACAATGGCGTCATCCGGACGAGGGTCATCCGGACGAGGGGGGCGCGATGGGCGAGCAGGTGCCGGCGGCGCGGCGGGCGCTGGCGGTGCTGCGGTTGCTGGCGGCGTCCGCCGGTCCGCTTCCGGCGTCGGCGATCGCGCGTCACCTGGACGTGCCGCGCTCCAGCACGTACCACTTGCTGGCGGCGATGGCCGAGGACGGGTTCGTGACGTACCTGCCCGAGGAGCGGCGCTGGGGCCTGGGGGTGGCCGCGTTCGAGATCGGCTCGGCCTACCTGCGGCACGGGCCGCTGGAGCGGCTCGCCCGCCCGCTGCTGCGCCGCCTGGTCGACCGGGTCGGCGAGACCGCCCAGCTCGGCGTGCTGCACGGCGCCGAGACGCTCTACCTGCTCAAGGAGCAGCCGCCGCGGCCCGAGACGCTGGTGACCGACGTGGGCGTGCGGATGCCCGCGCAGCTGACCGCCAGCGGACGGTCGATGCTGGCGCACCTGCCCGCCGCCCAGGTCCGCGCGCTGTTCCCGGGGCCCGCGCCGTTCGTGCACCGGACGGGGCGGGGCCCGGCGTCGCTGCGCGAGCTGCGCCGCGTGCTGGCCGTCGACGCGCGGCGCGGCTGGTCGTACGAGGACGGCTGGATCACCGAGGGGCTGGCCAGCATCGCCGCCTGCGCGTTCGACCACACCGGCCATCCCACGGCCGCGGTCGCCGTGACGTTCCGGCGGGAGCGCCGCCCCGAGGAGTCCTGGCCGTGGCTGGCCGAACGCGTCCGCGCCATCGCCGCCGACCTCACCACCCGCCTGGGCGGCAGGGCTTCTCCGCCGACGTGAACGGGCCCCGCGCCGGTCGGCGCGGGGCCCGTTCGGGTGGCTGTGCGAGGAGGCCGGTCAGGCGAGGCCGTTCTTGCCGAGCCAGTTCTTGGCGACGGTGGCCGGGTCGGTCTTGTTCTCCGACATGTCGGCGTTCATCTCCAGCAGCCCCTCCGTGGTGAGCTTGGCCGACACCGCGTTGAGCGCGTTGCGGACCGTGTCGTTCACCTTGGACTTGTAGACGAGCGGCACCACGTTCTGCGCGCCGAACACGTTCTCGGGGTCCTGCAGGGCGACGAAGCCGTTCTTCTTGAACGCCGCGTCGGTGGAGAACAGGTTGGCCACCTGGACCTGGCCCTTGCTCAGGTTGGACACGGTGATCGGGCCCCCGGTGTCCAGGGACTTGAACTCCTTGAACTTCAGCCCGTACACCTTCTCCAGGCCGACCAGGCCCTGCTTGCGTGTCTTGAACTCCGGCGGGCCGCCCAGCACCATGTCCTTGGCCACCGGCTTGAGGTCCGCGATCGTCTTGAGGTTGTGCTTGGTGGCCGTGGCCTGGGTGACCGCCAGGGTGTCCTTGTTCTCGGCCGGCGCCGGGTTGAGGATCTCCAGCTCGGGCGGCAGCTTCTGGCTGAGCGCGGCGTCCACCTCCTGGCTGGTGCTGGCCGGGTTCTCCTTGTCGACGTAGGCCAGCAGCGCCCCGTTGTACTCGGGGAAGACCTGGATCGCGCCGCTCTTGACCTGGTTGATGTAGACCTCGCGGGAGCCGATGCCGAACTTGCGCTCGACCTTGACGTCCTTGGCCTCCAGCGCCTGCGCGTAGATCTCGCCGATCAGGCCGCTCTCGGGGAAGTCGGCGCCGCCGATGGTGATGGTGCTCCCGTCGCCTCCGCCGCCGCTCAGCGGGTTGTCGTCACCGCCTCCGCCGCCGCAGGCCGACAGGGCGAGCACGGCGGCGGCCAGCAGCGCCGCCCCGCGGATCATCCGGGTCATGGGAGGGTTTCCTTCCTCACAGGCGGTGCGCTCCGCGCGCGCCGCTTCGTTCCGGGACGCTCTGTGCGGCGGGGGGCTCCCGGACGCACGCCCGGCGAGACCGCGGCGCGGTACAGGGCGGCGAACGCCAGCTGGGTGACGACCGCCAGCGCGATCACCAGGATCGCGCCGCCGGCCATGCTGTCGTAGTCCTGCCGGGAGTAGCCGTCGACGATGTAGCGTCCGAGTCCGCCGAGCCCCACGTAGGCGGCGATGGTGGCGGTGGAGATGATCTGGATCAGCGCGGTGCGCAGGCCGAGCAGGATCAGCGGCATCGCCACCGGCAGCTCCACCCGCGCCAGCACCTGCCGTCCGGTCATGCCCATGCCCTCGGCCGCGTCCCGCAGCCCCGCCTCCACCTGCTGGACCCCGGCGTAGGTGTTGACCAGCACCGGCGGGATCGCCAGCGCGACCAGCGGGACCAGGATCGGCACCAGGTCCCCGGCGGACGTCATGATCACCGCGAGGATCAGCAGGCCCAGGGTGGGCAGGGCGCGCGCCGCGTTCGCCGACGACATCACCAGGAAACCGGCGGCCGCGGCGGCCCGGCCGCGCCGCAGGTGGCCCAGCACCAGGCCCAGCGGCAGCGCGATCGCCACGGTGATCGCGAAGGCCAGCAGCGAGTACCACAGGTGCTCCAGCAGCCGGGCCGGGATGCCGTCGGGGCCCGACCAGCGGCCCGCCTCGCCGAACCAGCCCAGGGAGTTCCAGATGACGTTCACGCGGCGCCCCCGCCCTTCGTCACGGCCGCCCGGCGCGGCTCGGCGGCCGCCTCGCGGCGCGCGGCGCGTCTCCCGCGGCGCCCGGCCCGCTCCCAGGGGGTGAGCAGCCGCTGGACGAGCAGCAGGAGCAGGTCGGCGACCAGCGCCAGCAGAATGATCAGCACGATCGCCACGACGATCGGGGTGGTGAACCCGCCGCCGGGCCACTTCATCCCGGTGACCATGAGCTGGCCGAGACCGCCGATGCCGATGAGCGCGCCCACGCTGACCAGGCTGATGTTGGCGACCGTGGCGACCCGCAGCCCGGCCATCACCACCGGCAGCGCGATCGGCAGCTCCACCCGCAGCAGCCGCCGCAGCGGCCGGTAGCCCATGGCCTCGGCGGACTGGCGGACGTGGTCGGGGACGGACCGCAGCCCGTCCACCACGCTCGGCACCAGCACCGACAGCGTGTACAGCGCCAGCGGGACGATCACCGTGGTGTAGGTGAGCTGGGTGAACGCCACGAAGATCACGAACAGGCCGATGGCGGGCACCGCGTACAGCACGCTGGTGGCGGCCAGCACCGCCGGGTAGAGCCGCGACCAGCGCGCGCACGCCAGCCCGAGCGGCAGCGCGATCAGCAGGCCGAGCAGCACCGGCGTGAACGACAGCACCAGGTGCTCGCGGAACGCCTCGGCGATGGAGCCGCCGAGGTTGCGCGAGATCCAGTCCCAGCGGATGAGCGGCTCGCCGTCGGCGGCGGCCGCCGCCAGCGCGTTCACCGCCCCGCCGCCGCGGTCCGGCCGCCCTCGCCCTCGGCCGCGGCGTCCCCGGCGGTGCCGGCGGCGGAGTCCTCGGCGTCGAGTTCCTGGAAGAAGCGCAGGCGGCGGATGCCGCGCTCGCCGCCGAGGAAGTCGGTGACGAAGTCGTCGGCGGGCCGCTCCAGCAGCTCGTCGGGGGTGGCGTACTGGGCCAGCACGCCGCCGACCTGGAAGACCGCGATGCGGTGGCCCAGCTTGACCGCCTCGTCGATGTCGTGGGTGACGAACACGATCGTCTTCTCCAGGTCGCGCTGCAGCCGCAGGAACTCCTCCTGCAGGCCGGCGCGCACGATCGGGTCGACGGCGCTGAACGGCTCGTCCATCAGCATGATCGGCGGGTCGGCGGCCAGGGCGCGGGCGACGCCGACGCGCTGCTGCTGGCCGCCCGACAGCTGGGCGGGGTAGCGGCGGGCCAGCGCCGGGTCCAGGCCGACGCGCTCCATCAGCTCGTGCGCCCGGGCGCGGGCCCTCTTCTTGTCCCAGCCCAGCAGGTACGGCACGGTCGCGATGTTGTCGACGATCGTGCGGTGCGGGAACAGCCCGGCCTGCTGGATGACGTAGCCGATGCCGCGGCGCAGCGTGGCGGGGTCGACGCCGCGCACGTCCCGGCCGTCCACCGTCACGGTGCCCTCGCTGGGCTCCACCATCCGGTTGATCATCCGTAGCGTGGTGGTCTTGCCGCAGCCGGACGGGCCGACCAGCACGGTGATCCGCCCGGCCGGGATCTCCAGGTCCAGATGGTCGACGGCGACCGTGCCGTCGGGGTAGCGCTTGGTCACGCCCGCAAAGGTGATCAAGGTGGTCACGTCCTCGTGGGCGTCGGGGCGACGCCGCGGTGTCCGGTGGGTTGTCCGGTGGGTGTCATCGTCCTGGTGGCGGCTGCCTGCTCCGTAACGCTTTGCTCGGGTACGTCCTTACCTCACGGTAGTCAATCGATACCGCCGGAGCCATGGCCGCCAGACCGGCCCGCCCCGTCACCGAAGCATAACTACCTGAAAAATACGGAAAGTACCGTGAGGGCGTGGAAAACAGCCGAATCGTTATCGATGGCACATCGCTCACCTGTGCCCAGGTCACCCGGGCCGCACGCGGCGACGTGACGATCGCCATAGCCGAGGACGGTGTGGAACGTGCCACAGCGGCCTGGCGGGTGGCCCGGGACGTGGCGGCCGCCCAACCGGTGTACGGCCGCACCACCGGGGTCGGCGCCAACCGCGTCGTGGACGTGGAGTGGGAGGACGCCGACGCGCACGGCCTGCGGCTGCTGCGCAGCCACGCCGCCGGCGCGGGCCCGCTGGTCGCCCCCGAGATCGTCCGGGCGATGCTGACGGTGCGGCTCAACCAGATCGCCGCGGGCGGCTCGGGCGTGGACCCCGGCGTCCTGCAGGCCCTCGCCGACGTGCTCAACCTGGGCCTGCTGCCGCCCGTGCCGGTGTACGGGGCGATCGGCACCGGCGACCTGACCGCGCTGGCGTCCACCGCGCTGTGCCTGCTGGGCGAGCGGGCCTGGCTGGGCGGCGGCGCGGACGGCGGCACCGAGCGCGGCCCCGGCTTCACCCTGCGCTCGGCGGACGCGCTGGCGTTCATCAGCTCCAACGCGGCCACGCTCGGCGAGGCGGCGCTGGCCGTCACCGACCTGCGCGAACTGCTGGACGCCTCGGTCGTCGTGGCGGCGCTGTCGCTGTTCGCGGTGCGCGGGTCGGAGGAGCCGTACTCCCCGGCCGTCCAGGAGGCGTGCCCGCACCCGGGCCAGCAGCAGGTCGCCGACGCGATGCGCACCCTGCTCGCCTACGAGCAGCCCACGCCCGCGCGCATCCAGGACCCGTACGGCTACCGGGCGTTCCCGCAGGTGCACGGCCCGGCGCTGGAGGCCGCCGCCTACGCCGAGGACACCGTCACCCGCGAGATCAACGCCCGCGCCGAGAACCCGCTGGTGGACGTGGCGGGCCGCACGGTCTGGCACAACGGCAACTTCCACACCGCCTACGTGGGGCTGGCCCTGGACTCGGTACGGGCCGCGCTGTTCCAGACCATGGCGTTGTCGGCGGCCCGTCTCGGCACGCTGGCCGAGCCGTCGTTCACCGGCCTGTACCCGTTCCAGGGCGCCACGGAGGCGTCCTCGGGGATCATGATCCTGGAGTACGTGGCGCATTCGGCGCTGGCCGACGTCCGCCGTCTGGCCACGCCCGCCGCGCTGGGCAGCGCCGTGCTGTCGCGCGGCGTGGAGGAGCACGCGGGCTTCTCGACGCAGTCGTCGCGCGCCACCACCGACGCGCTCGGTGCGTACCGGATCGGGCTGGGCTGCGAGCTGGTCGCGGCCGTGCGGGCGCTGCGGATGCAGGGCCGCGCCCCCGCGGGCGGCCCGCTCAGGGCCGCCTACGACATTGCCGCCGGCGTTCTGGACGCGCGCGTGGAGGACCGGCCCCTGGACACCGACATCGCGTCGGCGGCCGACCTGCTGCCCCGCCTGGCCCGCACCCTGCGCCAGGCCACCGCGCCGCCCGGCACGACCCCGTCTCAGGACGGCCCGCCGGCCCCGTGGCCTCTCCCCCCTCTCGGCCCTCAGGAGCCGTAGCGCCGCACCGAGCCACGGAAGACGACGGACGGCGGCCCGCACCGAGCGGGCACGCACCGCGGCCAGGCCACGGGAGGTCATGCGGTCTTCTGGGCCGTGGAGTCGCGCACGCGGAGGGCGGGCTCGCAGACGACGCGGCGGGTGGGCGAGCGTTCCTCGATGACGTCCACCACCAGGCGGACCGCGGTGTCGACGATGCCGCCGATGTCCCAGTCGACGGTGGTGAGCGGCGGCGTGAGCAGGGCCGACATCGGATGGTTGTCGTATCCGCACACGGCCACGTCGCCGGGGACGGCCAGGCCGAGCGCGCGCGTCGCCGCGTACACCCCGTAGGCGATCACGTCGGAGAAGCAGAAGACCGCCGAGGGGCGGCCGGGGCCCTCCAGCACCCGGCGGGCGGTGTCGGTGGCCTCGGCCAGGGACTGCGGCGCGACGACCACCTCGACCTCCAGGTCGAGCCGCTTGGCCTCGGCGTTGACGTGGACGTCGGCGGGACGGTCGGGGGTGCTGGAGCCGGTGGGCGTGAACACCGCGACGCGGCGGTGCCCGAGGAGGCGCAGGTGCTCCAGCGCCAGGGTCACGCCCCGCCGGTTGTCGAAGACCACCTCGCCCTGGGAGTTGCCGCCCGCCAGGACGTCGCCGATCGACACCACCGGCAGCGTCTCGGCCAGCTCGGCCCACAGCGGCGCGGACGGGTCCAGCGGCTGGACGATCAGCCCGTCCACCCGCTGGTCGCGCAGCTGCCGGGCCAGCGACAGCTCGCGCTCGGGGTCGCCGACGGCGTCGACGATGAGCGCGTAGCGGTCGCGGGCGAGCAGGGCCCGGCCGATGCCCACGGCCAGGGACTGCTGCCAGTAGTCCTCCAGCGACCCGCACAGCAGGCCCACCATGCCGGTGCGGCCGCTGGCCAGGGCGCGGGCGATCGGATGCGCCTCGTAGCCGAGCTCCTCGGCCGCCGCGCGCACCCGCTCCTGGGTCTCCTCCGACGTCTGGATGCCGCGCAACGCGTACGAGACGGCCGCAGGCGACAGCCCGGTCGCCTGCGCCACCTCTCTGATGGTCGCGCGCTTGCGCCTGCCTGGCACAGTCCAACCCTAGAGGGCGGCGCCGACAGTCCCGGGGCACCGACTTGACGCGCCGCTGACTGAACCGCTTCACTGAAACGGTTCACTGATGCGGTTCAGTACAACCGAGAGAGTTCCGGGGGGATCGCGCATGCCCGGCGTGGACGTGCACCAGCATCTGTGGGGGGCTCCCCTCGTCGAGGCCCTGCGCGCCCGCCGCACCCCGCCCCGGCTCGACGGATGGACGCTTCACCTGCACGGAGAGCCGCCGTACGAGGTCGATCCCGCCGACCACGACCCGTCCCGCCGCGCCGAGCTGGTCGCCGCCGACGGCCTGGACGCCGCGTTGGTCTCACTGTCCTCACCTCTGGGCATTGAATGGCTGCCAACGGAGGAGAGTCGGCCACTTCTGGACGCCTACCACGACGGCGCCGCCGCGCTGCCCGAGCCGTTCCGCGCCTGGGCGGCCGCGTGCGTGCGGGAGATCGACGCGGACGCGCTCGCCGACGACCTCGACCGCGGTTTCGTCGGGCTCCAGCTCCCCGCCGACGCGCTGGCCGACGCCGCCGGCTACGCCCGCTGCGCGCCCCTGCTGGACGTGCTGGAGCGACGCGGCCTGCCGCTGTTCGTCCACCCCGGCCCGGCTCCCCGCGTCGACGGCGACGTCCCGGCGTGGTGGACGGCGCTGGTGCCCTACGTGCAGCAGATGCACGCCGCCTGGTTCGCGTTCCGCGCCTACGGCCGTCCGCGTCATCCGCGCCTGCGCGTGTGCTTCGCGCTGCTGGCGGGGCTCGCCCCCGTGCACGGTGAACGCCTGGCCGCCCGGGGCGGCGGCCGGGGCGAGGTCGACCCGGACGCCTTCGTCGAGACCTCCTCCTACGGGCCGCGGGCCGCCGACGCCGTCGTGCGCGCACTCGGGGTCGACGTCGTCGTGCACGGCTCGGACCGCCCGTACGCGCTTCCCGCCGACCTCATGCAGGGTGACGCGGCCCGGCACGCCTTCCGCGTCACCAATCCGTACCGCCTACTGAATGGAGAGGAGCGAATCCATGCCGTCTGAGGCACTGCTGACCCCCCCTTCCCCCGGTGCCTCGTCCTGTCTGGCGAGCCTGCCCGCCAGGACACTCGACAAGCGCGAGCTGCGCACACTGGTCGACGCCCTGGCGCAGGAACCCGGGCTGTGGCGGCAGCACGTCGCCTTCTCCGACGACCAGCGGCACTACGCCTCGCTCCACCGCGACGAGTACGTCGACGTCTGGCTGCTGTGCTGGACCCCGCAGAACGACACCGGCTGGCACGACCACGACATCTCCTCGGGGGCGGTGCGCGTCGTCTCGGGTGCGCTGGAGGAATGCAACCCGCGCATAGGCGGCGACCACGTCCGCACGGTCGTCACCGAGGGGCGGTCGTTCTGCTTCGGGCCCGACCACATCCACCGCCTCGTGGGCGTGGCCGAGGCCAGCGTGTCCATCCACGCCTACTCGCCGCCGCTGTGGCGGCTCGGCCAGTACTCCATCGACCGCGACGGCGTGATGCGCCGCGTGTCCGTCAGCTACGCCGACGAGCTGCGTCCCCTGGACGCCCCCGCCTGACCCCGCGTTTGGAGGGGGCGGGCCGCCCGATCCCCGCTCACGGCCGGAGGGCCCGCCCCTTACCTCCTCCAGCGCCTGCGCGCCTGGAAACGTCACACCTCCAACGTCAGACGCCCCACGCCACACGACGACCAGGACGCGCCAGGTTTAGGTCAATGCCGCGATGAGTTTGCGCAGGACCGCCAGTCTGTACGGGTGCAAACGTTGGAAGGGAGCACCGACAGATGAACGCGGACTTGCAGGCACAGGTTCAGCAGGCCATCGAGCAGATGGTGGAGTCGGGGGCGGAGCGGGGCGTCCAGGTCGCCGTCTACCAGCACGGCAAGCCCGTCGTGGAGGCGGCCGCGGGGGTCGCCGACCCCGACACCGGACGTGCCGTCACCCTGGGGACCGTCTTCTACAACTGGTCGATCGGCAAGGCGGCGACCGCCACGGTCGTGCACGTTCTCGTCGAGCGGGGCCTGTTCGGCTACGACACCCCGGTGGCGGAGCTGTGGCCCGAGTTCGCCGCGCACGGCAAGGGCGGCGTGACCGTCCAGCACGCGCTCAACCAGACGGCGGGGGTGCCGGGCATCCCGCTGGACAGCACGATCGAGGACCTGTGCGACTGGGAGAAGATGTGCGCGGCGGTCGCCGACGCCGAGCCGTGGTGGGAGGCCGGCACCAAGATCGGCTACCACGCCTACACGTTCGGCTACATCCTCGGCGAGGTGGTGCGCCGCGTCACCGGCAGGCCAATCTCCCGGGTGCTGGAAGAGGAGGTGGCCGGGCCGCTCGGCGTGTCCGGTGAGCTGTACTTCGGTATGCCCGCGTCCGAGCACGGCCGGCTGGCCCGCCTGGAGGACGCCCCCATGCCCGAAGGCCAGGCACCGGAGGCGGAGGCGTTCGGCGAGATGCCCGCCGACCTGCCGCTGTTCCGGTCGGCGCCGATGCACGCGTTCCCGACCGCCGCGCTGGGCAACCGGACCGACATGCTGGAGGCCGACATCCCCGCCGGGGGCAAGACCTCGGCCCGCGCGATGGCCCGGCTGTACGCGGCGCTGCTGGACGAGGTGGACGGCGTCCGCCTGATCTCCCCCGAGCGGCTCGCCGAGGTCACCGCGCCGTCGGCGAGCGGCCCGGACCAGGTGTTCGGCATGCCGACCACCTGGGGCCTGGGCTACTCCGTCGGCTTCCCCATGGACCCGGAGCTGGACTCGCCGACCCTGTTCGGCGTGGGCGGGGTCGGCGGCAGCTTCGCGTGCGGCGACACCGCCACGGGCATCGCGTTCGCGCTGACCAAGAACCGGCTCACCAACGACATGAACGCGGTCGGCCAGGTCCTGCCCCTGGTCATCAAGGCCCTGTCCTGAGCCGGGCGCGTTCCCACCGTCCACAAGATTGGCAAGTGTTCGTTGACAAACCGGATTTGTCAACGAACACTTGCCTCATGAGCCTTCCCGATCTGGACGACCTCATCGCCGAGGTGGACCGCACCTGCGCCACCGCGCACCGGCGCGACGGCGCGCAGCCCGACTGGATCGCGCTGCTGACCACGGCCGCCGACATCGCCGGACGGCTGCAGGCGCTCGCCGACGACCTGGTCGAGGACTACGTCGAGCACTGCCGCCTGCACGGCTGCTCGTGGACCGACATCGGTTCGGCCCTGGGGGTGTCACGGCAGGCGGCGCAGCAGCGCTTCCTCGTCCCGCACCGCGCCTACGACCCGGACGAGTACGCCGAGGAACTGCGCCAGGCCATGACCCACATGAAGGCCCTGGCGGTGCGCAACCGCAACAACTACATCGGCACCGAGCACGTCCTGTGGGGGCTGCTCGCCGAGGACAACAGCGCCACCCGGCTGCTGGCCGCGCGCGGCGCGTCCCCCGACGAGCTGCGCCGCCTGCTGGAGCCCCGGCTGACGCTCGGGGCCTCGCAGGCGGCCGAACGCATCGCCTGGACGCCCTACGCGCGCAAGGCCCTCGCCATCGCCCGCGATCTCGCCCCTGACCGGATCGGCTGCGACCACCTGCTGGCCGGGCTGGCCGTGGTCGGCCGCGGCACCGCGGCCGACGTCCTGGCCGAGGCCGGGGTGGACCTCGCCGCCGTGCCCGGCGCCCTGCCCGCCGCCGCGGCCGAGGCGTGAGTCACTGCTCGCCCGGCCTGCGGGCCGGGGCCGGGGCGGGGCCGGCGGTGCCGTCGGCGAAACGGCCCGGGCGGAACGGGGCGAGCAGCGGGGCCTCGCCGCCGTACACCTCCTGCGGGACGACCTCGGACAGCAGCGCCGACAGGGTCACCCCGCTGTGGGTGGCGACCACGTAGATCCGCGCGTGCGGGTCGGCGAAGCCGGCGACGGTCAGGCCGTCGGCGGGCATGGCGCGCTGCCCCACGCGGATCTGCTCGATGCGGGCGCCGTCGGTGGCGGCCAGCACGTCCGCCAGCCGGTCCAGCATCCGCGCGCCGATCGCGGGGCCGGGCTCGACCGCGGGGTCGGCGGTGGCGTCCAGGTCGAGGGCCTGCAGCTGGATGCGTCCGCCGCCGTCCGGCCGCAGGTTGAGCCGGTCGGTCGTCAGCACCCGCGACAGCCGCGCGGGCAGCGCCGCCGTCACCCCCAGGTACCCGTTGGTGGTGGGCCCGGACGTGCGCGGATCGAGCATCGGGACGGTCAGCCCGGCCCGGGCGGCGACCTCCTCGGTCCAGCGTCCGGTGCAGGTGACGACGGTGTCCGCGGTGTAGGCGTCCCCGCCGGCCACGGTCACGGTGACCCCCGACGGCCCGGCGGCGATCTCGCGGACCTCGGCGCCGGCGACCACCCGCGCGCCCAGGTCGCGGGCCTCGCCGAGGAACCGTCCGAGCAGCCTGACCGGCAGGGTGTGGGCCTCCTCGGGGAAGAACACGTAGTCCGCGTCGGCCGGGCGGATCAGGTCGGGTTCCAGCGCGCGGGCCCGCTCGGCGGTGATCCGCCGCACCGGGTAGCCGCGGTCCAGCAGCTTGGCGACGCGCGCCGCCAGCTGCTCGCGGTGCTCGGGCGCGGCGGCGCACTCCAGGTTGCCGGTCGGGAAGAACCAGTCGCCGCCGCCCGCGGCCAGGCCGTGGTGGGCGCGCACCGCCGCGTGGTTGAGCGCGAAGTACGGCTCGGGGTCCTTGTTGTTGGCGTTGATCCAGGCGACCGAGGTGGCCGTGGTCCCGGCGCCGGGCACGTCGCGTTCCAGCACGGTGACCTCCGCGCCGCGCCGGGCCAGCCCGGCCGCGACGGCGGCGCCGACCACTCCGGCCCCGATGACGACGACTCGCACGCAAGCTCCTTACTCGTGGATGGGACGGCTCGTGAGAACGATCGTGAAGACGGCTCGTGCAGAGGGCTCGGGCAACCGGACGGGCCCGTGGGTCAGTGCCCGTCCTCGGCGGCGCCGAACAGCCGGGCGACCCCGACGACGCGTTCGATCACCACCACGGCGACCGCCGCGAACAGCACCATCAGGGTGCCGATG
The DNA here is from genome assembly GCF_039536785.1 of Actinomadura miaoliensis. Classification (NCBI taxonomy): domain Bacteria; kingdom Bacillati; phylum Actinomycetota; class Actinomycetes; order Streptosporangiales; family Thermomonosporaceae; genus Actinomadura; species Actinomadura miaoliensis. The sequence continues at coordinate 115,260 of NZ_BAAAZG010000042.1, read as the reverse complement.
GCGGTGACCGTCGGGTCGTAGTCGTACTGCAGGTAGTTGAAGATCCGCACCGGGAGCGTCTGCAGGTCGGTGGTGACCACGAACAGCGCCACGGTCAGGTCGTCGAAGGAGGTGATGAAGGCGAAGAACCCCCCGCCGACCAGCGCGCCGCGCACGGCGGGCAGCGTGACGTGCCAGAACACCAGCGGCGGCGACGCGCCGAGGCCCGCCGCGGCCCGCTCGGCGGAGCGGTCCAGCCCGGCCAGGCCCGCCAGCACCAGCCGCACCGTGTACGGCACGGTCAGCACCAGATGCGACAGCAGCAGCGTCAGCGGGCTCGCGGCCAGCCCGAGCTGGGCGAACCACTGCAGCAGCCCGATGCCCAGCACGATCGTGGGCACCGCGAACGCGCCCGCCAGCAGGCCCTCCAACGCCGCGCGCCCCGGGAAGCGGTAGCGGTGGATGGCCAGGCCCCCGGCCAGCCCGACGGCCGACGACACCACGGCCGCCGCCAGCGCCACGACCACGCTCAGCAGGAACGACGACAGGAACTCCGGCTTGTTCAGCAGCTCGGCGTACCAGTGCAGCGTCAGCCCCTTGGGCGGGAACGTGACGTACCGGGTGGTGGTGAGCGAGGACGCCACCGTCGCCAGCACGGGCGCCAGCAGGAACAACCCGACCAGCACCGCGAAGACGGTGCCGAGCGCGCGGCCCAGGCGGCTCATGCGAACACCACCTCGCCCCTGCCCCGGCGCAGCAGCCGCGCGTACCCCAGCAGCAGCCCGGTGGTGACGATCACCAGCACGAACCCGATGGCCGCCGCGTACGGCCAGTCCAGGGTGGTGGTGGCCTGCGTGTACACGAAGTACGGCATCAGCTTCACCTTCGGGCCGCCCAGGATGGCCGGGGTGACGAAGCTGGACGCGGTCAGGCTGAACACGATCATCGCCCCGGCCAGCATGCCGGGCGCCGACAGCGGCACGGTGATCCGCCAGAAGCACGTCCAGCCGGAGGCGCCGAGGCCCCGGGCCGCCGGGACGAGCGTCGGGTCGATCCGGTCGAGGCTGCCCATGAGCGGCAGCACCATGTAGGCCAGCATGACGTGCACCATGCCGATGAGCACGGCGGTGTCGTTGTAGAGCAGCCGGGGCGCGCCCAGCCCGACCGCCTCGAACGCGCCCGCGACCGGTCCGTTGGGGCCGAGCACCACCAGCCACCCGTACGCGCGGATCACCATGCTGACCAGCAGCGGGGACAGCAGCATCAGCGCCAGCCAGTTGCGCACGCGCGGCGACCGGCCGCGCAGGTACAGCGCGAACGGGTAGCCGACGAGCAGGCACCCCACGGTGGTCAGCGCGGCGATCTTCAAGGTGTTGAGCAGCACCCCGCGGTAGAACGGGTCGCCCAGGAAGCGGACGTAGTTGTCCAGGGTGAGGGCGCCCTGCTGGGTGCGGAAGCTGTTGGCCACCAGGGTGCACAGCGGAGCCACGAACAGCAGCGCGAAAATCGCGATGGCGGGGGCGGCGAGCAGCAGGCCGGTGCGCAGGCGCGGCCGGTCCGCGGTGCCTACCGCCGGGCCAGCGACGCGTCCGACGGTCGCCATGTGCACGTCACCTCCTCCCCCACGGTGGGCGGCTCGGCGTCGAACGGGAGCATGGCCGTCACCGGGCCCGCCGGGGTGTCGACGTCGCAGCGCACCCGGGAGCCGAGGAAGCGCGTCCCGGTGACGGTGCCGGTCAGCCCGGCGGCGGCGCGGTCCTTGCGCAGCCGGACCGCCTCGGGACGCACGTACACGCGGATCGCCGTGCCGGCCGCGGGCGGCGGGCCCGCCGCGGGGGTGGCCGCGACGACCGCGTCCCCGATCCGGGCGCCGTCGCCGCCCTCGGCGACGCCGTCGAAGGCGTTGACCTCGCCGACGAACTCGGCCACGAACCCGGTGGCGGGGCGCCGGTAGATCTCCTCGGGTCCGGCGAGCTGGTGGATCGTGCCCTCCGCCATGACCGCGATGCGGTCGGAGACGGCCAGCGCCTCGTCCTGGTCGTGGGTGACCAGGATCGTGGTGATGCCGACGCGGCGCTGCAGTGCCACGACCTCCTCGCGGAGCCGCACCCGCAGCTTGGCGTCCAGGTTGGAGAACGGCTCGTCGAGCAGCAGCAGGTCCGGACGGATCACCAGTGCGCGGGCCAGCGCGGCGCGCTGCTGCTGCCCGCCGGACAGCTGCCGGGGATAGCGGTCCGCCATGCCGTCCAGGCCGACCATCTCCAGCGCCTCGGCGACGCGCCGGTCGCGTTCGGCGCCGCGCACCTTGCGCATGCGCAGCCCGAACCCGACGTTGTCGGCGATCGTCATGTGCGGGAACAGCGCGTAGGACTGGAACACCATGCCCATGGAGCGGCGGTGCGGGGGCGTGCCGGTCACGTCGCGGCCATCCACCTCGATCGTCCCGCCGTCGGCGGTGAGATGCCCGGAGATCATGTTGAGCGTGGTGGTCTTGCCGCAGCCGGAGGGGCCGAGCAGGGTGAGGAACTCGCCGGGCTCGGTCTCCAGGTCCAGGCCCTTGACGATCTCCCGGCCGCCCAGGCTCTTGCGGACCCCGGTCAGGCGCAGCCGCCGGCCGCCGGCCGGGTCCGGGCGCGCGCCGGTCATCACGCCTCCACCCGCTTGTTCCAGGTGTCGGTCCAGGCGGACCGGCCGGCGTTGACGGTCGCCCAGTCGAGCCGGGTCAGCTCGGCGGCCCGGTCGAGGTTGACGACCTTGTCGCGCAGCGCGGGGTCGAGCTGGACGCTCTTCACGGTGGGGCCGTCGTACCCGTCCTGGGCCAGCTTCTTCTGCGCCTCGGGGCCGAGCAGCTCGTTGACGAACCGGGCCGCCAGGTCGGGGTGCGGCGCCTTGTTGACGACGTTGGCGGTGGCGAGCAGCGGGACCGCGCCCTCCTTCGGGTAGACGAACTTGATGGGGAACTTCTTGTCGGCGAGGGTCTCGACGCGCGACTTGCCCCACACCGAGGCGGCCGCCTGGCCCTGCAGGAAGTAGTTGGAGACGTCGGCGGTGTTGTCGAAGGTGACGGCGTTGGCGGCCAGCCTGCGCACCACGTCGAACCCGGGCTGGATGTTCTTCTCCGAGCCGCCGCCCGCCTTGGCCGCCATGACCAGCAGGTGGACGCCGTAGGTGTTGGTGATGGACGGCAGGACGACCTTGTCCTTGAGCTTGGGGGAGGCCAGGTCCTCCAGGCTCGTCGGCTCCGGCAGCCCGTTCTCGGCGAACCAGTCGGGGTTGTAGGCGATGCCGGTGGCGGTGAGGCCGAAGCCGACGCCGACGTCCCCGGGCAGCCGGGCCAGTTCGGCGACCTGCGGCAGCCGCGTCACCCGCGCGGGGTCGAGCTTGGCGAGCAGGCCGGCCTGCGCGGCCTGCGCCTGCGGGCCGTCGTCGATCAGCGCGACGTCGATCTGCGGGCGGCCGGCCTGCGCCTTGAGCTTGGCGACTGTGTCGGTGGAGCTGCCCGCGATGTAGGTGACCTTGCAGCCGCAGGACTTCTCGAAGCCGGGGATCACCGACTGCTCGAACGCCTCCTGGTAGGAGCCGCCGTATCCGGCGACGACGACGGTGCCCGCGGCGGCCGAGGGGTTGGGGGCGGCGCAGGCGCCGAGCGCCAGCGCGGCCGCGGCGGTCAGGCCGGCCAGGCCGGTCACGCGGGATGGGACGAGGGGATGAGGGGGCACGGGACATACCTCCAGGCAGGTCCGCGGAGCCCGGGGAGGGCTCACCATCGGAAGAGGTGGGGTATGGGGCGGGAACTTGCGGGGATCGGCGGTGGATGACAGGTGGGAACGGTCCAGCCGGGCGAGGCGTCAGGCGAGGTTGGTCTCGACGTAGAACCGTTCGGTGGTGGCCGGGAGGATCGCCTCCATGACCTCCACCGGCTCGTCGCCGGCGGCCCAGGTGACCCGCAGCCACCGGAACACCGGTGCGCCTGCGGGCAGCCCGAACAGCGCGGCCTGCTCCTCGGTCAGCGCGTGCGGTTCGACGTACAGCCGGGACCGGCGCAGGGCGACGCCCCGTTCCCGCAGGTAGACGTGGGTGATCAGGGATTCCAGCGGGCGGTCGGGCAGGTCGGGCGCGTACCGGAACGGCAGCACCGCCAGCTCGGTGTTGAGCACCTCCACGCCGTCGTCGCCGAGCTTGTGCCGCTCCAGCTGCACGACGGCCTCGTCGTCGTCCAGGCCGGGCAGCCGCAGCGCCGCCCGGCCGGCCGGCAGCACCTCGACGGACACCACGCGGTGGTCGCCGTGCTTCTCCGGCCCGGGGGTGAGCAGTCCGGTGAAGCGCAGGAGGTTCTCCTCGCTCGCCGTCTGCGCCACGAACGTGCCGCGTCCCCGGTACCGGACGACCAGCCCGGCCTCGGCGAGGTCGCGCAGGGCCCGCTGCACCGTGATCCGGGACACCCCGAACTCGCGGCCCAGCTCGGCCTCCGTCGGCACCCGGGTCCCGGGGCCGAGGCGGCCGTCCCTGATGCGCGCCTCGATCTCCATGCGGATCCGCGCATGGAGCGGACGATCACGCTCTGACATGCGAAGACACTAAGGAACCGGGAAAAGATATGTCAATACGCCGAACGTTATGAGTTTTCCCGTCGTTCACCCGAGCGAGGCGGGACGGCCGCCCGCCCCGACGAGATCGCCGTCCGCCGGGCGCGGGGCGGGGACGGACGGCTCGGCGGCCTGCTGCTCCGGCGGGCGGCGCAGCGGGACCAGCGAGGCGCGCAACCGGCGGCGCAGCCACGCCTGCCCCGGGCGTTCGACCAGCCGGTACACCGCGTAGGCGACCAGCATCGACACCGCCGTGACCAGCACCAGGGCCGTCCAGCGGTCCAGGGACGGGTAGGCGCGTTCCAGCAGCGGCAGCGCGATCTGCGAGTGCGTCAGGTACAGCGGGTAGGTCAGGGCGCCCAGCACGGTCAGCCCGCGCCAGCGCAGCCACGACAGCCGCCCGGTCGCCACCAGGATCATGATGAGGAAGATCCCGGCGACGGCGGCCGACGCCACCACCTCGTGCGCGCCCTTGAACGCCACGTCGGTGCGCCAGGCGGCCCAGTGCGTCGCCAGCAGCCACGCCGCCGCCACGTACCCCCACAGCAGCAGTGTCGGCCCGAACCGGTGGATCAGGTAGAGCGCCATGCCCGCGATGAAGTACGGGCTCCACGTCGGCACCAGCATGACCTGCAGGAACTTGTTCTCCGCCTCGTCGGCGAACACCCCGAGGAGCATCCAGGCGGCCATGAACACCAGGCAGGACCGGTAGGTGATGCCCCGGGCGGCCAGCAGCGCCACCAGGAAGTAGAAGTGCAGCTCGACCCAGAGCGTCCAGTAGACCGCGTCCACGTTCTGCAGGCCCAGGCCGGCCTGCAGCATGGTCAGGTTGGGCACGACCAGCCCCGGGACGCCCTTGCCGAGGCCGAACACCAGGTAGATGACCGCGCCCAGCAGCACGCTGGCCCAGTACGCGGGCATCAGCCGGGTCACCCGGGAGATCCCGAACTCGCCCGGCCCGCGGTTCCACGCGCTCATCAGGATGACGAAGCCGCTGATCATGAAGAACAGGTCGACGCCGAGATAGCCGTACCGGGTGATCTCGCCCAGGCCGGGGAACACCGCCCGGGCGGGCTCCGGCCAGGGGCCCGAGCCGCCGAAGCCGGTGAAGTGGTACAGCACCACCGCCATGGCCGCGGCGAAGCGCAGCAGATCCAGTTCCCGGAGCCGGTCGCGTCGATTCACGCGCGGAAGGCTCGCGTCGGCGGGTGGCACGTCCGGGTCGGCCAAATGAGCCGCCGGTGAACGCCACGTGTCGGGTAAGACCGCCCCTCCGGAGGCGCGGTCCTCAGTAGTATTCGGTGCGTCCCCGGAGAAATGGTGGTCACTTCATGACATCTCGCCGCGCCCGCCGCGGCGCGGCGATCGCCACGCTGTGCCTCGGTTCCCTGCTGGCGACGGGCTGTGGCGCGTTCTCCGAGCCGAGCCGCCCGAACGCCGCCGCCCCGGCCGCCCCCTCGGCGTCGTCCGTGCCGCGCGCCCCGGTGGTCATGTTCCTGGGCGACAGCTACACGGTGGGCGAACGCGGCACCCTCGTCGAGACCGCCTACGCCTCGGCGGCCGCGCGGCTGCTCGGCTGGCAGGTGATCGTCGGAGGACGCGGCGGCACCGGGTTCGTGCAGGGCGGCGCCGGCCGCACGCCGTTCGGGGTGATGTTCGAAAGCCAGCTCGGCTGGCGCCCGGCCCCCGACCTGCTGATCATCTCCGGCGGGCACAACGACGCGCGCGTCCGGGACGTGCAGGTCGGCCCGCCCGCCCGCGACCTGCTGGTGCGGGCGCGGCAGCGCTGGCCCGGCACCCGTATCGCGCTGATCGGCCCGATCTGGGGCAGCGACACGCCCCCGCCCGCCGCGCTGGCCGTGCGCGACCAGCTGCGCGGGGTCGCCCAGCAGCTGGGCGTGCCGTTCATCGACCCGATCGCCGAGCGGTGGATCACCGGCGACCGTTCCGAAGGGACCGGCAACGCGGCGGTCTTCATCAAGAAGGACGGGGTGCACCCGACCCCCGAGGGTCACCGCTACATCGCCGCGCGCCTGGTGGAGAACCTGCGCCGCCTGCACCTGGCCCACCCCTCCCGCGCGACCGCCTGACGCGCGCCGCCCCCGGCCCGTCCGGTGAGGATGGACCGGGGGGCGACCAGCTCAGACGAGACGGTCAGGCGGGACGGTCAGGCGGGACGGTCAGGCGGGACGGGCCAGGGACAGGGAGAAGTCGCCCGCCGAGTCCGTCCAGAACTCGGCGAGGGCGAGGCCGGCGGCGCGCAGTTCGTCCTCCAGGCGTTCCCGGCGGAACTTGGCGGAGATCTCGGTGCGCATCTCCTCGCCCGCCGCGAACGACACCGCCAGGTCCAGCCCGCCGATCCGGACGGCCTGGTCGCGGGCCGAGCGCAGCCGCATCTCGATCCACTCCCGCTCGGCGTCCCACAGCGCGACGTGCTCGAAGGCGCCGGGGTCGAAGTCGGCGTCCAGCTCCCGGTTGACGACGTGCAGGACGTTGCGGTTGAACGCGGCGGTGACCCCGGCCGCGTCGTCGTAGGCGCGCACGAGACGGCGCTCGTCCTTGACCAGGTCGGCGCCCAGCAGCAGCGCGTCGCCGTCGGCCATGCCCGCGCGCAGGCCGCCGAGGAAGCCGACGCGGGCGCCGGGCGGCATGTTGCCGATCGTCCCGCCGAGGAAGGCGATCAGGCGGCGCCGCCCGCCGGGCAGCAGGTGCAGGTGCTGCTCGTAGTCGGCGACGACGGGGCGCACCGCCAGGCCGGGGTGGTCGGCGGCGATCTGCCCGGCGGCCTCGGCGAGGAAGTCGCCGCTGACGTCCACCGGCACGTAGGAGCGCAGCGTGCCGTCCAGCGCGTCCAGCAGCAGCCGGGTCTTCTCCCCCGATCCGGCGCCCAGCTCCAGCAGCGTCTCGGCGCCGGTGGCGGCGGCGATGTCGGAGGCCCGCGCGGCGAGGATCTCCCGTTCCCGCCGGGTCGGGTAGTACTCGTCCAGCCGGGTGATCTCCTCGAACAGCGCGCTGCCCCGCTCGTCGTAGAACCACTTGGGCGGCAGCGTCTTCGGCGTCGCGGTCAGCCCGTCGCGCACGTCGCGGCGCAGCGTCTTGGCCAGGTCGTCGGCGGTCAGGTACCGGTCCACGGGCGGCTCCTTCACAGGGGGGTGACGCGGACGCCGGACTCGGCGTCCGCGGTCACCAGCGAACGGTCGGGCACGGCCTGCCATCCGGACTCGTCCAGGGGTTCGGACGACAGCATCACCGCGTCCGGCCTGGCGCGGACGTGCAGGCAGTCGCCCCAGGTGGTGGCGGCGAGCGCGGTGCCGTCGGCGGCGAGCAGGTTGTAACGGCCGGGGGCGAGGGCGGTGACGGTGCGCACCACGGCGGCCAGGCCCTCGGCGAGGGACGCGCCGTCGCGCCAGTGCCGGGCGGCCATGGCGAACAGCAGGGCCGAGTCGACGGCGGCGCGCGCGTCGGGCACCGGCGCCAGGTCCCCGGCCAGTTCGCGCAGCTTGGCCTCCACACCCGCGAACCCCTCCACCACGCCGTTGTGGCTGAACAGGCGGGGGCCGTCACGGAACGGCTGGGCGCCGCTCTCGTCCACGGGGAAGCCCACGGTCGCCGACCTGATGGCGGCGACCGCGCATCCGGACGTCACGACGCGGGCGACCTCCCGGAAGGACGCGTCGGTCCATATGGGCTGCGCCCTGCGGAACCGGACGGCCTCCCCCTCGTGGTACCAGCCCACGCCGAACCCGTCGGCGTTCAGCAGGTTCCCCTGCGTCATGCGCGGCGCGTACGACTGGCGCTCCAGCGAGTGCTCCCCCTCGTACATCAACGAGTGCAACGTCACCGGCGCCCCGAGGTATCCCACGTGCCTGCACATCAGTTGCCCCCAGAGGGCCGCGCCGGCGGCTCCGCCGCGTCACGCGCAAGACGGAACCCTGTGAAGATCTGGCGGCGGATGGGGTAGTCCCAGTTGCGGAACGTGCCGCGTACGGCGAGGGGGTGCGTGGCCCAGGAGCCTCCGCGCAGCACCTTGTATTCGTGGCCGAAGAACACCTCGGAGTACTCCTTGTAGGGGAACCACCGGAAGCCCGGGTAGCCGTGGAAGTCGGTGGACGTCCACTCCCACACGTCCCCCAGCATCCGCCGCACCCCGTACGCGGACGCCCCCGAAGGGAAGGATCCCGCCGGGGAGGGATGGAGCATGCGCTGTCCCAGGTTGGCGCGGCCCTCCTCGTACTCGTCGCCCCAGGGGTAGCGGCGGGAGCGGGCGGCGACCGGATCCCAGCGTGCGGCCTTCTCCCACTCGGCCTCGGTGGGCAGCCGTTTGCCCGCCCACCTGGCGTAGGCGTCGGCCTCGTACCAGCACACGTGCTGTACGGGCTCGTCCAAGGGCACCGGTTCCAGTTTGCCGAAACGGCGGCGCAGCCACTGGCCCGCCTCACGTGTCCAGAACGCGGGGGCGCGCTTGCCCTTGGCACAGCGCCACTCCCAGCCCTTGGGGTGCCACCACTGGGGGTCGTCGTAGCCACCGGCCTCCATGAAGGCGAGGTAGGCGGCGTTGGTGACGGGTTCGGTGTCGATGTAGTAGGCGGGCAGGTCGACGACGTGACCGGGACGTTCGTTGTCGTAGGCCCACGGGTCGTCCGACGTGCCCATCTCGAACGGGCCCGCTTCGATGAGGACCTCGTCCGCCGGCACGGTGTCACGGGCGGGGGCCGGTGTCTCCGGCGGGTCGAGCAGGGCGGGGGCGCCCTTGCGCAACTGGTGCGTGGCCAGCATGGTCTCGTCGTGCTGGTGCTCGTGCTGCACGACCATGCCGTAGACGAACCCGCCCGTGGTCAGCGGTCCGGAACCGTCGAACCGCACCGCGTCCAGGGAGTCGAGCACCTTGGCGCGGACGGTGGCGATGTACTCGCGGGCTTCCTCGGGGGGCAGCAGCGGGAGGCTGGGGCGCTCAACGCGGGGGTGTTCGAACGCGTCGTACAGGTCGTCGATCTCGGGGCGCATGGGCTCGATGCCGGCGGCGGCGCGCAGCAGCCACAGTTCCTCGTAGTTGCCCACGTGCGCCAGGTCCCAGACCAGGGGGGACATGAGCGGGGAGACCTGGGCGGTCAGCTCGGGCTCGTCCAGTGCCTCGGTGGTCAGGCCCAGGCTGCGGTCCCGCGCCGATTGCAGCTCGGCCGCGATCAGTTCTTTCAACGCTTGTTCGTCAAGCGAGCTCAGCGGAGGCATGACGGGTTCCTTCACGGGTCGGTTCGTCGGGGCGGAGGGGCGGGCCGGAGGTGCCGGTGACGTCGTCGGCGGGGCACCGGCCGCGGTCGACGTAGCGCGAGGTGTACTCCTCCACGAGCGGGATCAGGTGGTGGGCGCCGAGCCGGGGCAGGGCGTCCAGCGCGGCGTGGAAACAGGTGCGGGCGGCCCTGGCCAGGGCCGGGTCCGCGAGCGCGTCGCGGGCGGCGGCCGCCCACCGGTCGGCGACCGGTTCGGTGGCGGCCTCGGCGGCGGCGGAGGCGCGCGCGTCGTCCAGCAGGGCGGTGGCGACGGCGACCGGGACCGCCCAGTACTCCCCGGGCAGCGCGTCGATCATGCGCAGTTCCAGCCAGCCGCGCGGCCGGACCGGCGGGAACAGGGTGGACAGGTGGTAGACGAGGTCGTCCAGCCCCGGCTCCCCCTTGGCCAGCCACTCGCGGAACGTCATGCCGGGGTCGGCCACCCAGTCGCCGGCGGCGGTGCGCAGCACCATGACGCGGGCGTCCAGCGCGTACCGGGCCCACGCCTCGGCGGGGTCGCCGTCGGCGCCGGGCCGCAGGACGGGCAGGGTGCGGCACGGGTCCAGTTCCGTCCAGACGGCCTGCCGGGTGGAGCGCAGGCCGGTGCGGCGCCCGGCGCGTACCGGGGAGTTGGCGAACGCGGCGACGAGCACCGGGCCGAGCGCGTGCGCGAGCCGCCACCGCCGCGCCGCGTCGGCGGCGTCCGCGCCGATGTCCAGGCACACCTGGACGGACGCGGACGAGCACATCATCGCCATGCCCGCGTCGGTGAAGCCGCGGGAGTCGAAGTAGCTGCGCATGCACTGGTAGCGCGGGTGCTCGGCCTGGAAGACCGGGCCGCGCGCCGGGTCGACGCCGTGCCCGGCCAGGACGAGCCCGGCGGGCGCGAGCGCGTCGCGGACGTGCGCGATGTCGGCGCCCAGGCCGCGGTGCGCGGGGCCGAGCCCGGGGAACGGCGCCGAGCTGAGCTCCAGCTGGCCGCCCGGCTCGTAGGTGATGCGGCTGCCGTGCGGCGGCGGCCCGGCCCGGTCGAGCAGGGCGCGCAGCCGGGCGGGGGGCACCGGCGCGCCGGGCGCGGCGCGGTCGAGCACCAGCCACTCGGTCTCCGCGCCGACGGTGCCGGGCGGGCCCTTCTTGAAGCAGACACCGCGTATGTACTGGTGGACCTCGTCCACGGTCAGGTGGACCACCGGGGCACCCCCTTGTGTCGAAACAGTCCTTCGGCGACGGTCTCGAAGCCTTCCCCGGTGAACCGGATCACCTATCCGGCAATCTTGAGAAAAGTTAGTGAAACCAACCCAACTACCCACTCCGTCGCAGATTGCACTAGAGTCCCGTTTCCCACCGTTTTGTCCTGCCTGGGGGGTCGGCCCAGGTCACGACGGAGGAATGATGCGCGCGGACCCGGGAGCCCTGTACGACGCGCACGCCGCCCGCCTGTACGCCTACTGCTGGTCGCTGGTGGGCGACCGCGCGGCGGCGGACGCCGTCACCAGCACGTTCGTCGCGACGGTACGCCACCCGCCGCGCGGCGACACGGTGCTGTGGCTGTACGCGCTGGCCCGCTCGGCCTGCCTGGAACGCGGCGCCCTGGGCGGCCTGCCGGACGGCGTGTTCCAGAGCCGCCCGCCGTCCCCGCGGCCGGCCGCCGGGCAGGGCGACCCGCTGCTGCGCGCCGCCGCCGGTCTGCGCGCCGACCACCGCGAGGTGCTGCTGCTGTGGGCGGGCGAGTGGCTGGAGATCGACGACATCGCCCGGGTGGTGGGCGTCGCCCCCGACACCGCGCGCGGGCTGCTGCACGCCGCCCGCATCCGCCTGGAACGCGCCGTCCTGGACGCGCTCATGCGCGCCCCCGCGGGCACCCGGACGCACCTGGAGCTCATCGGCGCGTTCGAGAAGGGCAGGCTGCCCCAGCTGCTGGCCCGCCGCGCACCGGCCCAGCCGCCGCGCGAGCTGCGCGAACGCGTGCTGGCGGCGTGCGAGGCGGAGGCGCGGCGGCCGCTGCCCAGCGTCACCGCCACCAGCCCGCTGGTCGTCATCGGCGCCGAGGCCGCGCCGGAGCCCGCCCCCTCGGGCGCCCGCCGCGGCAAGGCCAGGAGGGTCGGCGTCGCCGCGGGACT
>NZ_BAAAZG010000042.1:56167-103291 GCF_039536785.1 Actinomadura miaoliensis | reverse complement strand
CATGCTGATCTCGTGGCCGGTGGGCAACGGCGGCGGCGCGGCCAACCTCGTGCCGACGTCGCGCAGCGACCGCACGGAGGCGGGCTCGGCCCGCCCGGCGGGCGGTCCCCCCGGCGGCGCGTCCGATGCCACGCGCGGCGGCCCGAGCACCGGCCCGTTCACCCAGACCAGCCGTCCGGCGGCACCGCCGTGGGCGACCGGCGGCACCGGCGCGTCCGGCGTGCCCGGCGGGCCGGGCGGCGGCGCACCGTCCAGCGGAGGCGGCGGATCGTCCACGCCGGACGAGCGGCGCACCGCGACCGGTAGCCCGTCCGCCCCGGGATCGACGTCGCCGGGCACGCCGTCCGCCACACCGTCGTCGCCCGCGCGGACGCCGGAGCCGTCGCAGTCGGCGACGCCCGCCGACCCCGGCTCCCCGGCCCCCTCGTCGCCGTCGAGCCCGCCGCCCGCCGCGTCGCCCGAGCCCCCGGCCGCGCCCACGCCGACGTCCAACCCGACGCCGAGCCCGAGCGAAGACTGAGCCCCGGCCGACGGGGCCGCTAGCGGGCGCCCTCGATGCGGCCCATCACCAGGCGCGGGTGGAAGTAGCTGATCGGCACGCGTTCGCTGTCGGTGACGCACACGATCCGGTAGCCGTTGCGGCCGTCCTCGTCCGGCGTCTGGAAGTCCTCGGGCTCGAACGCGCCGCGGCGCTCCATCTCCTTGAACCAGCGGCCGAGGGCGTACACGTCGGGAAAGGACTCCTGACCCATGCCGCGCTTGCCGAGGGTGTAGGTGACCTCGAAGGTGCACCCGTCGGGGGGGTAGATCGTCATATCCGTCCCTCGCCCCGGCAGACCCCGCACGTGTGGCCCCTGTGCGTGCCCGTCCCCTGGCATCCAGGGCAGGGACGCGTGGGCGGTTTGCTGTGCTTGCCCATGGCTTCTGCCCCCTCCACTCGGCGGCCAAGTCTATGACGGTCGTGCGACGGCGCAGGTGACTTCCGGGCCGCCCGACCGACATGTCCCGTTCATGCCCGAATCGGCCGGACTTCCACTGGCGAAAGGCGTGGCGGGAATGCCACACTGCGCTCATGACCGCGACCGCCCCCGAGGCCCACCCCGCCGGTCCGCAGGTCCGCCCCGCCCCCACGGCGCCGGTCGGGCGCCGTGAACGCAAGAAACGGCAGACCCGGGACGCCCTGGTCGACGCCGCGTTCCGGCTGTTCGCCGAGAAGGGTTTCGACGCCACCACCGTCGACGAGATCGCCGAGGCCGTCGAGGTGTCGTCCCGCACGTTCTTCCGCTACTTCGCCTCCAAGGAGGACGTGGCGCTGACCTTCCAGGAGGAGCAGCACCACGCCCTCATGCGGATGGTGGCCGAGCGCTACACCGACGAGCCGATCCTGACCGCGCTGCGCCGCATCGCGGTGGACACCACCCGCGCGGCCGAACGCGGCGAGATGGGATTCGCCCCCGCGCGCTTCCGCTGCCTGCTCGACCTGACCGCCGACAGCGACACCCTCATGGCGGGCAGCCTGGAGCTGACGCAGAAGAAGCAGGCCGAGCTGACCCGCCTGATCGCCGAGCGGATGGGCACCGACCCCGACACCGACCTGCGCCCGCACGTGGTCGCGGCCGCCGCGGTGAGCGCGTTCCACGCCGCCGCCGAGGCGATGCGCTCGCCGAAGATGGGCTACGAGCAGATATCCGACGCGGTCGACGACGCCTTCGCCGTCCTGGAGCAGGGCCTCAACTTCCCGCCGGAGGGGAAGTAGCCCGGCTCACGGCAGGGCGCTCAGGACCAGGCCGCTCGTCGGAACGCCGGTTCCGGCCGTCACCAGCACGTGCCCGACGTCGTCGAGCTGGTTGACAGAGGTGCCGCGGATCTGGCGGACGGCCTCGGCGATGCCGTTCATGCCATGGATGTACGCCTCACCCAGCTGACCCCCGTTGGGGTTGACGGGCAACCGGCCGTCGAGCTCAATGCCACCGTCCTTGACGAAGTCCTTGGCCTCGCCCCGTCCGCAGAAGCCCAGCTCCTCCAGCTGGATCAGGACGAACGGGGTGAAGTGGTCGTACAGGATCGCGGTCCGGATGTCGGCGGGCGTCAGGCCGGACTGCCGCCACAGCGTCGCGCCGACCCGGCCCATGGCGGGCAGCGCCGCCAGGTCGCCGGTGTAGTAGCCGAACATCATCATCTGGTCGGGGCCGGTGCCCTGCGCGGCGGCCGTCACCACGGCGGGCGGACGCGGCAGGTCCCTGGCGCGTTCCACGGACGTGACGACGAGCGCCACGCCGCCGTCGGACTCCTGGCAGCAGTCCAGCAGGCGCAGCGGGTCCACGATCCACCGGGACGCCTGGTGGTCCTCCAGCGTGATGGGACGTCCGTGGAACCACGCCTTGGGGTTGGTGGCCGCGTGCCGTCGCATGGCCACCGCCACGCGGCCGAAGTCCTCGCCGGTCGCGCCGTACTCGTGCATGTAGCGGCGGGCCTGCATGGCCACCCACGCCGCCGGGGTGGCGAACCCGTACGGCAGGTGCCAGGAGAACTCCAGCCCCGTGGCGTCGGCGCGGCCGGAGCGGGTCGCCTGCCCGAACCGGTGCCCGGAACGCTCGTTGAACGCGCGGTAGCACACGACCACGTCGGCCTGCCCGGTCGCGACGGCCATCGCGGCGTGCGCGACCGTGCCGCACGCGGCGCCGCCGCCGTAGTCGACGCGGGAGAAGAACCGCAGCCCGGGGATGCCCAGCTCGCGCTGTACGGCGATCTCGGAGCTGGTGTCGGCGGTGTAGGTGACGAGCCCGTCCACGTCGGACGGCCGCAGCCCGGCGTCGCGGATCGCGTCCAGGCACGCCTCGGCGGCCAGCCGCAGCTCCGACCGTCCCGACTCCTTGGAGAACTCGGTCGCGCCGATGCCGACGACGGCGGCCTTGCCCGAGACGCTCACGCGCCCTCCTCGAACTCGACGGTGGCGGTCACGTGGTCCCCGAGGCTCACCGCGCCGCGCACCCTGAGCGTCGTCGCGTCCACGCGTTCGGCGTACAGGCGCAGGGTGTCGCCCGCGTAGGCGGGGACGCCGAGCCGCACGGCGATGCCGCTCAGCGTCGCGCCGGGGACGGCGGCCAGGGCGGCGCGCTGCACCAGGCCCATGGTCGTGAGGATGTTGAGGAAGATGTCCTTGGTGCCCTGGGCGCGGGCCAGCGCGGTGTCATGGTGGACGGGTGTGAAGTCGCGCGTGGCCAGGGCTGTGGCGATGACGAACGTGGGCGTCAGCGGGATCTCCAGCAGAGCCGGTTCGTCGGGTTCGGGGGGCGGTTCGTCCTCGGGGGCGTCGGCGGGGATCCACTGCGGCAGGGTCAGCTCGTCGTCGACGTGCTCGAACGTGACGCGGACGGGCATGCCGACCGTCACCTCGCCGGGGTCGCAGCGCAGGACGTTGCCGACGACGCGCACGCCCTCCTCCAGCTCGACCACGGCGACGACGAACGGCGGCGTCCGGCCGGGGACGGGCGGGTGGTGGTGCACGACGTAGCTGTGCACATGGCCGCGTCCGCTCGCCACCGTGTGGTCGCGGGCGACCGAGTGGCAGGACGGGCACATCGGCCCGGGCGGGTGGCGCAGCGCGCCGCAGTCCGCGCACCGCTGGATGCGCAGCTCACCGGCCTTGGCGCCCTCCCAGAAGAACGCGGTGTCCAGGCTGGTCACCGGCCTCATGGGGGTCGTGGCCCCGGCGCGGCGCCTGCGCGGCCGGAACTTCAGCACGCGGAACAGCATCTCGGCCACGCGCCGGTCGTCCTCGTCGTACCAGGTCTGGTACCAGGTGACGAAGTAGCCCTCGCCCATCGCGGTCTTCTTCGGGCCGGTCAGGCCGCCGAACCGCATGGCCGGGCGCAGATGTTCGCCGACGCGCACGTACCGGTCGTAGGTCTGCTCGCAGTTGGTGGCGACCACGCCCGTGAAGCCGGCCTCGTCCAGCATGCGGAGCACCTCGTCCGCCGCGGAGTCTCCCTTGCCCGCGACGAGGCCGGGCATCGACCAGACCTGGATCATCGCGGGCGGCGCGACCCGCGACCAGTCGCCGGTGTCGCCGAGCGCCTGCGTCCAGTTGCGGATCATCGCGGCGTTGACGGGGTCCGGGCAGGGCGGCGCGGGCCGCTCCCCGGCGGCGGCGAGCCGCTCGGCCGCCTCGGTCAGCCGGTCGTGGACGGACGTCTCCGCCGCCTCCTGCGTCGTCGTCATCGGTGAACCTCCTAGCGGGGGGCGCGCGGCAGGCCGAGGCCGAGCATCGCGATGATCTCGCGTTGCACCTCGTTGACGCCGCCGCCGAACGTCAGCACCACCGCGCCCTTGACGCCGTGGTCGAGCACGCGGATGAACTCGGCGGTGGCCGGGTCGCCGGGGTCGCCGAACCGGGCCAGCGTGTCGCCGACGATCCGGCCGACGTCCTGCATCCGCTCCGAGCCGTAGATCTTGGTGGCGGACGCGTCCGGGGCGCCCAGCCAGCCCAGGTCCTGGTCGGCCGCGACCTGCCAGTTGAGCAGCTCGTTGACGCGCAGGTAGGCGTGCACGCGGGCGACGGCGCGGCGCACGTCCGGATGCTCGATCAGCGGCCTGCCGTCGCGCCCGGCGGTGGTGCGGGCCCAGCGTTCGAACCGGTCGTAGGTGTGGCCGATGTTGCCCGCCGGGCCGAGTGTCACGCGCTCGTGGTTGAGCTGGTTGACGATCAGGTCCCAGCCCTTGTTCTCCTCCCCCACGAGCATGTCGGCCGGGACGCGCACGTCCTGGTAGTAGGTGGAGTTGGTGTGGTGGCGGCCGTCCATGGTGACGATCGGCGTCCAGGAGTAGCCCGGGTCGCGGCAGTCCACGATCAGCATGGAGATGCCCTTGTGCTTCTTGGCGTGCGGGTCGGTGCGCGCGGCCAGCCAGATGTAGTCGGCGTAGTGCGCGCCCGAGGTGAAGATCTTCTGCCCGTTGACGACGTAGTGGTCGCCGTCGCGGACCGCCGTGGTGCGCAGCGACGCCAGGTCGGTGCCCGCGCCCGGCTCGCTGTAGCCGATCGCGAAGTGGCACTCCCCCGCCAGGATGCGCGGCAGGAACGTGCGCTTCTGCTCGTCGGTGCCGTACTGCAGGAGCGTCGGCGCCACCGTGTTCAGCGTGATGATCGGGTACGGGACCTCGGCGCGGGCGATCTCGTTGGCGAAGATCTGCTGCTCGACCGGGCCGTAGCCGCGTCCGCCGTACTCCTTGGGCAGCGCCACGCCGAGCATGCCGTCGCGGCCGAGCCGCCGGCAGTGCTCCATGTACGCGGTGCCGAACGGGTCGTCGGCGATGCCCGCCCGCTGCTCGGGGGTCAGGCAGCCCTGGAAGTACTCGCGCAGCTCGGCGCGCAGCTTCTTCTGCTCGTCGGTGAGGTCGATGAACACGCGTGACGCTCCTCAGTTCCCGGCGGTGACGGTCGCGGCGGCTTCCCCGGGCGCGGGTGCGGCGAGGAGGGCGCCGAGCGCGTCGAGCTGGTCGTCGGCGCCGCCGAGCAGGTGGCCGACCTGCTTGCCCCAGGCGAAACGGCGGTGCAGCGGGTAGGTGACGTCCAGCCCGATGCCGCCGTGCAGGTGCTGGCAGGTGTAGAGGGCGCGCGGCACCGGGTCGCAGGCGTTGTACGCGGCGACCGCCAGCACCTCGTCGGCGTCGGGCATCGACTCGGCGAACCGCCACACGCCCGCCCACATGGCCACGTCCAGCGCGCGCTTGGCGATGTAGACGTCCCCGACCTGCATGGTGACGGCCTGGAACTGCGCCAGCGGCCGATCGAACTGCTCGCGCGTCTTGACGTAGTCGGTGGTCAGCTTCAGCGCGCTGTCGATGACGCCGGAGGCCACCGCGACCGCGCCCGCGACGGCGGCGCGGTGCAACGTCCGCCAGGCCTCGCCGCGGGTGCCGCCGCCGAGCAGGGCGTCCGCGCCGACCCGCACGCCCGACAGCTCGACCCGCGACAGCGGCTCGGTGGTCGCCGACGGCTGCGGGGTGAGCGACACCGCGCCCGGTTCCACGAGGAACACCTCGACGTCACCGCCGTCCAGGCGGGCCGGGACGAGGATGCGGGACGACTCCGCCGCGTACGGCACGAACGTCTTCACGCCGTCCAGCACGTAGCCGTCGCCGTCGCCGCGGGCGGTGGCGGTGACCGTCCCGGACGGGCCCACCTCGCGGTACGCGCCGGTCAGCACCGTGCCGCCCTCGCCCAGTGGCGCCAGCAGCGCGCGCTGGGCGGGGGTGCCGTGCCGCGCGATCGGGACGGCCGCCAGCGCGAGCGCCGCGTACAGGGGCACGGGCGCGACGTGCGCGCCGGCCTCCCGCAGGATCACCGCCATCTCGACGGGGCCGAGCCCGGCGCCGCCCGCGTCCTCGGGCAGGCACACGCCCAGCAGCCCGGCCTGCGCGAGCGCCTTCCAGGTGGCCGCGTCGTAGGGGGCGCCGCTCTTCTCGAACGCCTCCAGCCGTTCGTGGGACGCCTCGCGTCCGAGCACGTCGGCGGCGAGGTCCCGCAGCTCCCGCTGGGTCTCGTCGAGGTTGAAGTCCACGTCAGTCGCTCCCTTTCGGCGAGGGCTCGGGGGCCGGGTCGGGTGCCAGCAGGTGGAGGCGGCCGCGCCGGGCGAACTCGGCGCGCAGGGCGGCCGCGTCGTCCGGCGTCATCCTGCGGTAGACCAGTTCCCGGCCGGGCCGCCACCACACCGGGTCGCCGGTGCGCCAGCCCTCCCGGGCCAGCCTCCGCTTGAGGATCTTGTTGGACGCGGTGACGGGCAGTTCCCGCGCCACCCGCACGTACCGGGGCGGCCACTTGGGGCTCATGTCGGCGCGGCCGCGCAGGTAGGCGGCGAACCCCTCGGCGTCGAAGTCGCCGGGGGCGCCGTCGGTGACCAGGGCCGCCATCACCTGGTCGCCGGACGCGGCGTCCGGCACCCCGTACACCGCCAGCGCCCGCAGCCCCGGCAGATCGGCGAGAACGCGTTCCACCTGCACGGCGCCGAAGTTCTCCCCGTCCACGCGCAGCCGGTCGGCGGACCGCCCGGCGAAGAACACGTGACCGCCCGGGTCGGCGTAGGCGAGGTCGCCGCTCCAGAACATGCCGTCGCGCAGCCGGTCGGGGGCGTCCTCGTTGTAGTAGCCGTCGAACAGGCCGAGCCCGGCGGTGTTGACCAGTTCCCCGATGGCCTCGTCGCCGTTGACGAGCCGTCCGGCCGCGTCGAACCGGGCGGGCGGGCACTCCCCGCCGGTCTCCGGATCGAGGATCTTGACGCCGTCGCCGAGGCGGCCGAGCGCGCCGGGCGGGCCGTGCGGGTCCGGGGTGAAGGCGATGGCGGTCTCGGTGGAGCCGTAGCCGTCCACCACATGGCAGCCGAACCGGTCGGCGAACGCGCGCTGCTCGGCCGGGGCCGCCTCGTTGCCGAACGCGACGCGCAGCGGGTTGGCGGCGTCGTCGGGCGCGGCGGGCGTGGCCAGCGCGTACGACAGCGCCTTGCCGACGTAGTGCAGGTAGGTGCAGCCGTGCGCGCGCACGTCCGGCAGCATCCCGGACGCGGAGAACCGGCGGCGCAGCACCAGCTCGGCCCCGGCGGCCAGCGCGGGCGCGTAGGCGGCCATGACCGCGCCGGAGTGGAACAGCGGCATCGGGCAGTAGACGACGTCGTCCGGCGTGAGCAGGCGTCCGGCCAGGTTCCGGCCGGGGACGGTGACCTTGCGGTGGGTGACGCGCACGGCGCGGGGACGGCCGGACGTGCCCGAGGTGAAGATCAGCATGAGCAGCGTCGTGTCCGTGACGCCGGTGACGTCGGGCAGGGGCGCGCCGGCGTGCCGCGCGAGCCGGGCGCGGTACGGCTCGCCGCCGGCGTCCAGCACGGGCAGCCCGGTCGCCGCGCCGACGGCGGCGGCCAGTCCGGCGTGCGCGGACTCGGTGACGATCACGTCGCAGTCGGCCCGCTCGGCGTCCCCGGCCAGCTCGGCGGCCGATCGCGTGGTGTTCAGCGCGACCAGCACCGACCCGGACAGCGCGGCCCCGCCCAGCAGGAACACCAACTCCGGCACGTTGTCCAGCAGCACGCCCACGTGCACCGGCCGGTCGGCGGGGTGCGGCTCTGCGGCCAGCCAGGCGGCCCGGACGGCGCACTCGGCGACCGCCTGGCGCCAGGTCCAGGCGCGTCCGTCCTCGGCGCGGCGCAGGCCGGGCCGGTCGTCGGCGGCCCGCGCCGTCAGCATCGCCGCCACGGTCACTCCCGCGCCCCCTTTCGCCGTCCCGACCTCACGGCGCAAACTAGAACAGATTCTAGTTCCTGTCCAGAGGCCCGGCCGGACACCGCGTTCACAACGCCCACCGGGCCACGCGCCGAACGGGTCCCACCGCCCGCCGGAACGAATTCAGATAACAGGTTCTCGCCGGAAGGTAGGCTGGGGCCGCACAGATGCGAGCGGCCCGCACAAGGGCACGCGCGAGGAAGGGAAGCGACCGTGACCGCAGAGCCGACGACCACCGACGACAGCACGGCCGGTGCGGGTCGGCAGGGCGGCCGCTCCCGCAGCCAGCTGCAGCGCCGCCGCCGCATCGTGCAGGCCGCCGCCGCGCTGGCCTCGCGCGGCGGCGTGGAGGCCATGCAGATGCGCACCGTGGCCGAACGCGCGGGCGTGGCCCTCGGCACCCTCTACCGCTACTTCCCGTCCAAGATGGACCTGGTCGTGGCCGTGGTCAGCGAGGAGCTGGACCTGCTGGAGGGCAGCGTCGAGCGCCGCCCGCCGCGCACCGACTCCCCGCCCGGCCGCACGGTGGAGGTGCTCATGCGCGCCACCCGGGGCCTGATGCGCGAACCCGAACTGGCCGACGCGCTGATCCGCTCGCTCCTGCTGTCGGACGTGCGCACCGACATCGGCGACCGCCTCGCCGCCCTCCTCCTGCGCGCCGCCGCCGGCCCGGACGCCGACCTCCCCGAGGACGACCCGCGCCGCATCGTGGTCCGGGCCCTGACCAGCGTCTGGACCATGGAGATGATCGAGATGCTGCGCGGCCGCGCCACCCCCGAGGAGTCCCAGTCCCGCCTGGAAATCGCCGCCGCCCGCCTCCTCCACGACTTCTAGCTCCCCGAGGAAGGCGAGGCGGGCCACCCGCGCGTGGACCCGCCCCGCCGTACCGCACCGCCCCCGGGTCGGCAAGGGCGCGACGCTGGATGGGGGCGACGATCCGGGACGGGGGGGCAGTCCACCGCACGGCCGCCCCCGGCTCACCACTCCTCGTCGTCCAACTGGACGAAGGCACCCGCCAAGCGCCGCCACCACGGCGCCCGCGGCGCCTCATGCCGCCCGTACACCGGCATGGACGTAGGCACGCCCGCCCGACGCGGCACCGGGCGGGCGCGACCGGTGACGGGTCGCGGCGCCGGAGGCAGCCCGCCCTGCGCGTCCTCCAGGAGCCGACCGAGTTCGACGGGGTTTTCGGCCTCCACCAGGTGGGCCCGGCCGGACGGGTCGCGCACCAGACCCCACAGCTTGCCGGTGTGCTCTCCGCGCCACACCTGCGCCTCGGGAAACCGTGCGCGCAGAACGGCAAGCGCCTGGTCGGCGTTCCGCCCGCCCATCACCGCTCCGCCCTCGCGTCCCCTGAGCGCTCGGCGAGGCGCACCAGCACGTACAGGGCCGCGTCGTCCATGTGCTCGTCGTCGGCCTCAGCGATCGGCTCGCCGCGTGACGTCCAGAACCACGGCCTGCCGCCGTCCTCCGGCCGCGGGCGGCACGCGATGGTGTCACAGGCGTCCGGGTCCCCCTTGACCGCGACATGAAGCCCGTTCGCGCCGCGCTCGACCACCAGTCCACGCACGGACAACTGCGTGCCGAGCGGCGCCAGTGGGTCGCACGAGTCGAGGGCGCCCGCACGCTCGTCCATAGTCGGACCTCCTCCTACCGTCCGGCGAGGCCCCGGATCTGTCCGCACCGGGCCGGGGCCGTCCTCGTCTTCGCGGGCGGACGGTCTCGGTCGCCTCCCACGGCGGACCCGGCGGTCACCGCGCATCCGCACCGCCGATTCAAAGCGCTGCGAACCAGTTACGGAACGTAGACAATGGCAGCACCCGCGGGGACACCCCCTCTCTGTCCCCGGCCACCCCGAACGAAAGGGTGTGAGGTGCCATGGAGCAGGAGCGTCCAGCGTGGGCCGAGCGGCTGCGCACCGAGCGGCAATCGCGCGGATGGGGAACCTTCGAGATGGCCCGGCAACTACGTCAGGCCATCGGGATCACCAGCCACCCCACGGACAAGGTCAAGGCCCTCGCCCGGCAGATCGTCCGCCATGAGAGCGGCCAGGTGTACCCCCGGGACTGGGTCACCGCCTACGCCACCGTGTTCGGTATCACCGAGACGGAACTCCACCCCCAGAACGAGACAAAGCTGCCCCAAACGGGCGACGATGATGGATATCCATCCACTTCGACGCAAGGGGGTGGCCCGACGAAACGCCGAGATGCCCTGAAACTGGGAGCGACCGTCGCCGTCGCCCCCGAACTCCTGCACAGAGTCCTCCCGGACACTGCGGCCGAGGCGATGGAGTTCACCCGGCGCGCGAATGCCAGTGCCGTCGGACACGGCACGTTCGCCCACCTGGAATCCGTCATCCTCACCCTCGACCGGAAGTACAACATCGATCCGCCGGCCGACCTGTTCAGTACCGCGCGCAGCTACCGCAACCGAGTCGCCGAACTCATTGAGGGGCCGCGGACTCTCAAGGAAGCTCGCGAGCTGTACGTCTACGCGGCATGGCTGTCGGAGATGCTCGCATGGCTGGCGCATTGCCTTGGTGATCCGCTGGCCGCTGAGGCTTGGGCGATCGACGCGTTCCAGCACGCCGACCAGGCCGGGCACGACGAGCTGTGCGCGTGGGCCTGTGACGCCATGGCTTCAGTCGCGATCTACCACGACCAGCCCACACGAGCCATTGCCGCAGCTCGGCAGGGCGTCGCCAAGGCGCCTGGACGGCATCCGCTGGCGATTCATCTGCGCACTCAAGCGGCCCGCGCCCATGCCAGGCTGGGCGACCGGGAGGCGTGCGAGGAGATGTTCCGGCAGGCCCGTGACCTGCACGAGCGGCTTCCGGCGCGCGCTCCGCTCCGGCTCGCCTTGGACACCGCCGACCTGGCCCCTTTCGCCATCACGGGCCATGCGACACAGGCGTACATCTGGCTGGGTGACGCCGAGCGGGGCGACTTCCTCCGCGCCAAGCAGCACGCCCAGGCCGCGGTCGACGCTCAACTGGCGTTGCCCGTCTCCTCCCGTTCGCCCATCAGGGAAGCTATGGCCCACGTCGACCTCGCCATCGCACTGGCCCAGTTGGGGGAACCAGAGGAGGCCGCCGCGCTGGGACGGCAGGTGCTGACCACCGCGCGCCGAGTGGATCCAGTGCGGCGGCGGGCCGGGGACCTTGATCGGGTGCTCACCACCCGCTACCGAACCCTGGGCGCCGTCCAGGACTTCCGGGAGGCGTATCGACACGACCGATCGGCGAGGTGACGATGGCGACGCGGCCAAGTCCGAGCCGAACACCCGCGCGCCGTATCTGAAGCTGGTCCGTCCAGAGGGGGTGGGCAGATGAAACGCCGAGTCGCCCTAGGGCTGGGAGTGGCGGCAGCCGTCGCTCCCGAGGTGCTGCCAAGGGTCCTTGGAGACACCGCGAGGCGATGGAGTTCACCCAGCACGCGAACGCTACCGCCCTCGGACGCAGCACGTTCGCACACATGGATTCCGTACTCGCCACTCTCGACCGCCGCCAGAATTTCGATCCGCCTATCGACGTGTTCAACAGCGCACGTGCCTACCGCATCCGGGTCGCCGAACTCATCGACGGTCCACGAACTCTCAAGGAGTCCCGCGAACTGTTCGTCTACGCGGCCTGGCTGTCGGAGATTCTCGCGTGGATGGCGCAATACCTCGGTGATCCGCTGGCCGCGGAGGCGTGGGCGGTCGACGCCTATGAACACGCCGAACAGGCCGGGCACGACGTGCTGTGCGCCTTCGCCACCGACGCCATGGCCTCGATCGCCATCTACAACAACCAACCCGCTCGCGCGCTTGCCGCCGCCCGGCGGGGTATCGCCAAAGCGCCGGCGCGCCACCCACTGGCGGTGCGCCTGCGCACCCAGGCAGCCCGTTCCCATGCCCGGCAGGGCGATCGGCAAGGGTTCCAGGAGATGTTCCGGCAGGCCAGCGAACTGCACGAACGCCTCCCGGACCGTCCACCGCTCCGTATAGCCATGGACACCGGAACCCTGGCCGCTTTCGGCATGACCGGCCATATAGCAGAGGCGTACATCTGGCTCGGGGACGCCGCGCAGGGCGATTTCGTCCGTGCCAGGCAACACGCCCAGGCCGCCCTTGACACCGAACTCGCGTGGCCTGCCCCGTCAAGATCGCCCAGCCGGACGGCCATGGCCCGCCTCGACATGGCCCTGGCACTGGCCGGGCTGGCGGAACCGGAGGAGGCCGCAGAGCAAGGACGGCAGGCGCTCACAACCTCGCGCCTGCTGGCGGCGGTGCGCCGGCGGGCCGGGGACCTTGATCGCGTGCTCAACGAGCGCTACCGCGACCTGACCGTCGTGCAGGACTTCCGAGAGGAAGACCGGCACAGCCGGGCAGTGAGGCGACGATGAGCGACGCGGTCAGTCCGCGCTGAACATCCCCGCCGTATCTGAAGCTGATCGAGGACGGTCTGACGGCCGTCGAGTTCCCGGATCCCCGAAGTGTCCTCACCGAGCCGAGACCGTTCGCGTTCACGCGGCATGGTTGTCGGAGATGCTCGCCTGGCTGGCGCACGACCTCGGTGACCCACTGGCTGCTGAGGCGGGGGTGATAGACGCGTTCGAGCACGCCGACCAGGCCGGGCACGACGAGTTGTGCGCGTTCGCCACCGACGCCATGGCCTCGATGGCCATCTACAACAACCAGCCCGCACGGGCCCTTGCCGCCACCCGGGCTTCAGCTCAGGGCGTTGTGCAGGGCGGCGAGGCCATCGCGGAAAATGCCGGTGAAGAGGGCGACCACTTCTTCGTCGGTCGCGCCATGGGGGACGAACCGTCCCGACCATTGGACTTCGGCCGCGTCCTCCTGGCCGGTCACCGGATGCACCCGCAGGGTGGAGATGTAGTCGACCACGGGGAAGGGCGCTTGCAGGATGGTGTAGCTGTAGCGACGTTCGGTTTCGTTGAAGTCCACCAGGCGTTCGACGATGACGTCGCCGTCAGGGTTCTTCAACCGCCGGACGCGGCCTCCCTCCTCGGGAGTGCTCTCCGGGATGTAGGGAAGCCAGTCCGGCAGCGAACCGAAACCACCGATCAGCTTCCATACACGCTCGGGGGATGCCGGGACGAGCCGGCTCACTGATGTGGATGCCATGACGTTCCTCCAGGGTTTGCCGGGTGTGCGGTCCACCGGATGTCCTCAGGCGCCTTCCGGCAGTGGTGCCTGAGGACTGACAAGGCCGGACCGGCGCAGGTCGGCCCAGAAGTCGACGGGGACCTTCTCCTCCAGGGCGGCGAGGTCCTCGGCGATGCGGCTTGGTTTCGTGGCGCCGGGGACGACCGCGACGGTGACCGGGTGGGCGAGGGAGAACTGGAGGGCAGCGGCCTTGATGCTCACCCCGTGCCGGTCGGTGATCTCCCGGAGACGCCGCACCTTTTCGATGATTTCGGGGGAGGCGTCCGCGTACTCGAAGTGGGTGCCACCGGCGAGCACCCCGGAACTGTAGGGGCCGCCGATGACCATGCCGACCCCCTGCTCGGCGGCCATGGGCAGGAGACGCTGCAGTGCGTGTGCGTGGTCGAGCAGGGTGTAGCGTCCCGCCAGCAGGAACCCGTCGGGCCGGGGCTCTTCCAGGGCGAGCGTGATTTCGATGGGCTCGGTGCGGTTGACACCGACTCCCCAGGCCTTGATGACGCCCTCGTCGCGCAGGCGGGACAGCACCCGGAATGCGCCGGTGCGTGCCTCCTCGAATTTCTGCAGCCACACATCACCGTGGAAATCCTGCGCGATGTCGTGGACCCAGAGGATGTCGATCCGGTCGACACCCAGTCGTTGCAGGCTTCCCTCGATGGAGCGCTCTGTGGCGTCCGCCGTCCACTCGTGCACGATCTTGTTTTTGCGGCCGTACTCGAAGAGGGTTCCCTTCTCACCCAGGTCCCGGGCACCGGTCTCCTCCTCGTCGAGGATCACGCGACCCACTTTGGTGGACAGCACATACGCGTCTCGAGGCTGTCGGGAGAGCACCTCGCCCAGCCGGAGTTCGGCCAGGCCGGCCCCATAGAGGGGACCTGTGTCGAAGTAACGGATGCCCGCGTCCCAGGCTGCCTGCACCGTGGCGCGTGCCTGGTCGTCTGGGACCGCGCGGAACATATTGCCCAGCGGTGCGGTACCAAAGCCGATCCGGTCAGGGATGATCTCTCGGAGTTCCATGGCGGTGTCCTGTGGTCTTTCGAAGACGTTGTGTGGCCATGCCTGAGGGCCCGGTTGATTCGTTTGATTCGGGGACCACTACCGCTCTGGGGTCGTCCGCGTGTCGACGGCCGCGTATTCGTTCCCCTTCTTTCCCAGGCTAACCGCGCCGGCACGGCTGCCGACGGTCCGCGTCCACACCGCTGACCCAGACCGCCGCGCTGCCTCCAGCAGGCGGCCTGGTGAAGCCCGCCGCTCGCGCCGGGCGACAATTCTTTCCCAAGTGGGACAAAGGGTTCGCGGGTCGTTCTCGGGTCCGTGTGTTCGGGGTCAAGGGGCGGGCGGGTGGGGGCGGGCCGGGCTAGCCTGGGAGCCGTCCACCCCACCTGGGACGGAGAAGGTGTGCCAGTGACCGAGCAGCAGCCGGTGCTCAGCGACGGCGTCATCATCGAGTTCATCGATGGCAAGGACGTGCCCGTCGACCACAAGGACTTCGGTGAGCGCGCCGTGGTGATGCGCGACGCCAAGAACCCCGACGGCCCGATCCTGTACTTCACCGAGGCCGAGTGGGACGCCTTCATCGCCGGCGTCAAGGACGGCGAGTTCGACGACCTCCTGGAGGAGGAACCGCCCCAGGGCTAGGACACCCGGGCGGTGCGCGCGTCGCCCAGTGAGACGAACCTGCCGCCCTTCACCTGGTAGGCGTAGATGACGGGGGCGGTCAGCGCTCCGCCGGCGCCGAACTTGATCCGCTGGGTGACGCCCTGCACGTCGATGGTGCCGAGGTAGGCGTTGATGTCCTGGGGCGTGCTCCTGCCCTGGGCGAGTGCGCGGGTGACGGCCGTCGCCGCGTCGTACGCCTCGGCCGCGTAGGTGCCGGGCTGGGAGCCGCCGTTGGCCTTGGCGTACCGCTGGGCGAACGCGTTGTAGGCGGGGGGCGTCGTGCCGCCGGCCTGTGACGTCGCGTCCAGGCAGCCGCAGATGGTGACGGTGCCCTCTGCGGCGTCCCGCCCGGCCATCTCGACGAAGTTGGGCAGCTGCGAGCCCTCGGGCAGGTAGAAGCGGGCCTTCACCCCGGCCTGCCGGGCGTTCTTGAGCAGCCGCGCGCTCTCGGGGAAGTAGCCGCTGAAGAAGACGGTGTCCGCGCCCTCCTTCTTGATCGCGTCGATGGCGCGCGTGAAGGTGGAGCCCGGGGGCTCCGTCACGCGCCGCACGGTGACGCGCTTGCCGCGCAGGTGCCTCTCGATGGGGTCGGCGTTCACGGTGGTCGCCGCGGTTCCGTCCGCGATCAGCACCGCCTTGCGCGTTCCCGGTGCGGCGGTCAGGGCCAGGTCGGCGAGCGCGGCGATCCGAGTCTCGTAGACGGGGACGACGGAGTGCCAGTACCGCCAGCCGCGCTGTGTCAGGGTCCGGTCGGCCACCGACGGGGTGACGCTGGGGATGCCCGCGCTCTCCAGCGTCTGCCCGGCGGGCATGGCCTCCTGGCCCGTCATGGGGCCGATGACGGCGGCGACGCCGTCGGTGCGGGCCCGGGTCGCCGCGAGCGTGGCGCCCTCCGGTTTGCCGCCGGTGTCGTACTGCATGAGCCGCGCCCGCACCCGGGGCCGTGAGGCGTTGTACTCGTCCACCGCCAGGCGGGCACCGGCGAGCATCGGCTGCCCGAGCGTGGACAGGTCGCCCGAGAACGGTCCCAGGACGCCGATGTCGACCGTCTTCCGCTCGGCGTCGCCGGACGCGCCGATCCCGCCGGTGCCGGGGATCAGGGGGACGCCCGCGACTCCCAGGCCCACCACCCCCGCGATGATCAGCGCCCAGGTGGCGGCGAGCACGCCGACCACACGCGTCGGCCTGCGTGCGGGACCGCCGGGCGCCTGTGGTGTCCACGGCGTCGGCGGCGGTCCGCTGGTCGGGACGGGCGCCGGGGGCGGTGGCGGCGGCGCGGCCAGGTGTTCGGCGGTGGCCATCGTCGCGCCGTGTTCCAGCAGGTCGCCCGAGTCCGGGCCGGGGCGGGCTCCGGCCGCGTCCAGCAGCCGCAGCAGCAGGTCCGGGGCGGTGAGGCGGCGGGCCGGGTCCTTGGCCAGGCAGATGGCGGCCAGTTCGGCCAGCGGGGCGGGCAGCGCGCGCACGTCCGCCTCGCCGTGCAGCACCTGGTGCAGCACCGCCGGGACGGAGTCGCCGCCGAACGGGGCGCGTCCGGTCGCGGCGAACACCATGGTGGCGGCCCAGGCGAACATGTCGGTGGCCGGTCCGACGGTTCCGCCCGCGATCTGCTCGGGCGCCATGTAGGCGGGTGTGCCGACGATTTGGCCGGTGACGGTGACCGCCTCGTGGTCCAGGGCGCGGGCCACGCCGAAGTCGATGACGCGCGGCCCGTCCGGCGCCATCAGCACGTTGGCCGGTTTGAAGTCGCGGTGCACGATCCCGCCGCGGTGGACGGCCGCCAGCGCCGTGGCCGTGCCGACCGCCAGCCGCAGCAGCGCGGGCGCGTCCATCGGCCCCTGGTCGCGGACCAGCGCGGCCAGCGACGGGCCGGAGACGAACTCGCTGACGATGTAGGGGCGGTCGCCGTCGACGTCGGCGTCCAGGATCCGCGCCGTGCAGAACGGCGCGACCCGCTCGGCGGCCTCCAGCTCCCGCACGAACCGGGTCCGGGCGGACGGGTCGTCGCTGAGCCGGGCGTGCAGCAGCTTGACCGCGACCTGCCGTCCGTCGCCGTCGCGTCCCGCGTAGACCACGCCCTGCCCGCCTTCGCCCAGCCGCTTCTCCAGGGTGTAGGCGCCGAGTGCGGTCGGGTCGTCCGGGAGCAGGGGGTCGGCCATCCAGTCCTCCGGGCGCGTCGAACGGACACGTCGATCATGCCATTTCGGACCGGTTCCGCGTGAGGTCGTTCCAGCGGGCGGTGAGGAGGCGTTCGCCGTCGGGGGTGAGGTCGCCGAGCAGCCGCAGGCGGGCCAGGCCGCCGTCGGGGTGGATGTCGACGCGGACGTGCGTGACCTCGCGGCCGCCGGGCAGGCGGAAGCGGTGCCGCCCGTCGGGTTGCACGCGGGTGCGTCCCAGCAGTTCCCGCCAGGCGGACGGGTCGTCCAGGGAGGCGCGGCGGGCGTCCAGGCCCCGCAGCGTCACGGCGCCGGGCGCGTTGAACCGCAGGTTGGTGGTGTCGATCTCGGCGAGGCGGACCACGCCGGGGGCGGCGAGCCGGACGACCGCCCAGTCGTTGCCGGGTTCGCGGCGCCGCGCGGTCTCCCAGCCCTCGGCCTGGTTGCGGGCCAGCCCGGGGAACAGCATGTTGTCGGGCGCCGAGTAGAACCCGTTGGAGCACGCGACGACGCGGGCGCCGTTCTCCAGCGCGGCCAGGTCGACGGTGAGGCCGGTGAGCAGCCGCGGGTCGGGGACGACGTCGCCGTGCACGCGCAGCCGGGCCACGCCGCCGTCCGGGTGGATGTTCAGCCGCACGTGCGTGAAACGCCGTTCCACCCCCGTGACCGTGAACTCGTGCGCAGTGTCGCCCTTGAGCGGGCTCATCGGGACGATCTCCACCCAGTCGGCGGCCGCCACCTCGGCGGGCGACGGGTGGCCGTCCACCGCGCACGCCTCCACCGACGCCAGCGGCGGGAAGTTGCCGAGGAACCAGGCGGTGTCGACGACGACGACGCGGATCACGCCGGGCAGGCCGAGCCGGACGATCGCCCAGTCGTGCCCGAGTTCCCCGTCCGCGCCGGGACGCCGCCGCGCGGTCTCCCAACCGTCGTACTCCTGCCCCTTGGCCCCGAACGTCTCCGGCCGGAACGCCGGGGCCCACGGGTTGAGCAGGTTCTCCTTGGCGGCGAACGACTCGTCGCTGGCGGCGACCACCGAGCCGCCCAGGGTCCGGACGGCCAGGTCGGGCAGCGCGGCGGCGTCGCTCACGGGCGCACGCCGGTCAGCAGCTCGCCGTGCGGCGTGTCGTCGTCGACGAGCACGCCGCGCACCCAGGTCGCCCGGACGACGCCACTCAGCGCGCGTCCCGCGTAGGGGGTGACGGGGTGGCGGTGCCGCAGCCGGTCGGGGTCGACCATGAACGTCCGGTCGGCGTCGAACGCGACCAGGTCGGCGTCGTGCCCGACGGCGATGCGGCCCTTGCGGGCGTCCAGGCCGACGAGCGCGGCCGGTTCCTCGGCCATCCAGCGCGCCACCGCGTCCAGCCCGTGCCCGCGCGCGCTTGCGGCCGTCCACATCACTGGGAGGCCGATCTGCAGCGAGGAGATCCCGCCCCACGCGGTGCGGAAGTCGCCCCGTTTCAGCTCCGGCGTGCAGGGCGAATGGTCAGACACCACGCAGGAGATCACGCCGTCGGCGAGCGCCCGCCACAGCTCCTCGCGGTTGGCCTCGTCGCGGATGGGCGGGCAGCACTTGAACGAGGTGCCGGTCACGCCGGGGACGTCCTCGGGCGCGAGCGTCAGGTAGTGCGGGCATGTCTCGGCGGTCACCGGCAGGCCGCTCCGCTGGGCGTCGGCCAGTGGTTCCAGGCAGGCGGCGGCGGACAGGTGCAGGATGTGCGCCCGCACGCCCGTCTCCTCCACCAGCCGGAGCACCCGCTCCACGGCGGCGCGTTCGGCGTCCGGCGGGCGGGACGCCGCGAACGCCGCGAAGTCGCCGCCGCGCTGCTCGGCCAGCGCGTCCGGGTCCTCGGCGTGCACGACCACCAGGCCACCGAACATGGCGATCTCGGCGAACGCCTCGCGCATCTGCCGGGGTGTCAGCGGCGGGAACTCCGGCACGCCCGAGTCGCAGGTGAAGCACTTGAACCCGAACACGCCCCGCTCGTGCAGGGGACGCAGTTGCGGCAGGTTCCCGGGGACGGCGCCGCCCCAGAACCCCACGTTCACGAAGCACTGGCCGGCCGCGGTCTTGCGCTTGACCGTCAGGGCGTAGGGCTCGGTGGTCGGCGGCAGCGAGTTGAGCGGCATGTCGATCAGCGTCGTGACGCCCCCGGCGGCGGCCGCGCGCGTGGCGCTCGCGAAGCCCTCCCACTCGGTGCGTCCCGGCTCGTTGACGTGCACGTGGGTGTCGACCAGGCCCGGCAGCAGCGCGGCGTCGCCGAGGTCGACCTCCTCGGCGGCGGCGAACGGGGCGTCCAGGGCCCCGATCGCGGCGATCACCCCGTGCCGCACCGCCACCGCGGCCGCCCGCTCCCCCGTCGGCAGCACCGTCCGGCGGGAGCGGACCACCAGATCGTACGGTTCGTTCACCTCGGTCACACTGTTCACGCGGCACCCCCTGGCAGGGATATGTCCTCAGGACGGACGGGTACTCGCGTCAGCGGCCTGCCGGTCGCGTCCCGGACGGCGGCGACGATCGCGGGCGTGGACGACAGGGTGGGCGGCTCGCCCGCGCCGCGCAGCCCGTAGGGGGCGTGCGGGTCCGGATATTCAACGATGTCCAGCGTCATCGGTGGCATGTCGAGAATGGTAGGGATCAGGTAGTCGGTGAACGACGGGTTGCGGACCAGACCGCCCGATACCTGGATCTCCTCCATCAGCGCCAGCCCGAGCCCCTGCGCGGTGCCGCCGTGGATCTGCCCCTCCAGCGCCTGCCGGTTCATGATCTTCCCGACGTCCTGGACGGCGGCCAGTTCCACCACCTTGACCAGGCCGAGTTCGACGTCCACGTCCACCACGGCCCGGTGCACGCACAGCGCCAGCTGGTTGTGGCTGCGCCCCTGCCCGGTGACGGGGTCCATCCGCTGCGTGGGCCGGTGACGGTACTCGCGGGTCTCCTCGATCGCGTCGTCGCCGAGGATCTCCTCGATCGACGCCACGATCCCCGCGTCCCGCGACACGATCTTGCCGCCGAGCACGGACAGCCCGGACGCGGCGAGCCCGAGCCGCCGCCCGGCCCGCGCCAGCAGTTCGGCCCGCACGGCCTCGCACGCGGTCTTGACGGCGCCGCCGGTCATGTACGACTGGCGGGACGCGCTGGACGACCCCGCGTCCCCCACCCGGTTGTCGGCGGGGTGGATCGTCACCCGCTGCACGCCCAGCTCGGTCCGGGCGATCTGCGCCTGCAGCGTGACCAGGCCCTGCCCGACCTCGGCGGCGGCCGTGTGCACCAGCGCGGTCGGCTCCCCGCCGATCACCTCCAGCCGCACCCGCGCGGTCGAGTAGTCGTCGAACCCCTCGGAGAAGCAGATGTTCTTCAGGCCGACGCCGTAGCCGACGCCGCGCACGACGCCCTCGCCGTGCGTGGTTTGGGACGCGCCGCCCGGCAGGTCGCGGATGTCGGGGGACGGGTCGGGCGGCGGCGGCAGCGGCATCGCCTCCAGCCGGGTCAGCAGCTCGGCCAGCGGCGCCGGAGAGTCGATCACCTGGCCGGTGGCCAGCTTCGAGCCCTGGCGGACGGCGTTGCGGCGCCGCACCTCCAGCGGGCCGATCCCGCAGGCCGCGGCCACCTTGTCCATCATCGACTCGTAGGCGAAGCACGCCTGCACCGCGCCGAACCCGCGCATCGCGCCGCACGGCGGGTTGTTGGTGTAGACGCCGTACGCGTCGATGCTGATGTTGGGGATCTCGTACGGGCCGACGCCCAGCGAGGCCGCGTTGCCGGTGACGTTCAGCGTGGAGGAGGTGTACGCGCCGCCGTCCAGCACGATCTCCACGTCCGCGTACAGCAGGCGGCCGTCGCGGGTGGCGCCGTACTCGTACCGCATCAGCGCCGGATGCCGGTGCACGTGCCCGAAGAACGACTCGTACCGGTTGTAGGACATCTTCACCGGACGGCCCGTGCGCAGCGCCAGCATGCCCGCGTGGATCTGCATCGACAGGTCCTCGCGTCCGCCGAACGCGCCGCCCACGCCCGCCAGCGTCATGCGGATCTGGTCCTCGCGCAGCCCCAGGCACGGCGCGATCTGCCGGAGGTCGTTGTGCATCCACTGCGTGGACACGTACATGTCCAGGCCGCCGTCCTCGGCGGGCACGGCCAGCCCGGACTCGGGCCCGAGGAACGCCTGGTCCTGGATGCCGACCTCGTACTCCCCCGACACCACGACCTCGGCGTCCCGCCTGGCCCGCGCGACGTCGCCGACGCGCACGGGCTGGTACCGGCAGATCCCGCCGCGCTCCTGCACCCGGTTGCCCTCGGGGTCGGCGATGACGGCGCGCGGGTCGGTGACCGGCTCCAGCACCTCCCACCCGATCGCGATCCTCTCCATCGCCCGGCGTGCGATCTCCGGATGGTCGGCGGCGACCAGCGCGACCGGCTCGCCCTGGTGGCGGACCTCGCCGATGGCCAGCACCGGCTGGTCCCGCGTGCCGTCCAGGCCGTACACCTTGTCGCCGGGGACGTCCTCGTGCGTCAGGACGGCGTGCACGCCCGGCGTGGCCAGCGCCGGGCCGATGTCGATCGAGGTGATGCGGGCGCGCGGATGCGGGCTGCGCAGCGTGGCGCCCCACAGCATGCCGTCCATCCACAGGTCGGACGCGTAGGCGAACTCGCCGGTGACCTTGAGGGTGCCGTCGGGCCGGGGCGGGCTGTCCCCCACCCCGCCGAGGCCGGGCGCGGCGACCTGGCCGGGGCTTCGCACCGGAGCGGTCATCACACCACCTCCTCGGCGAGCCTCATCAGCCGGCGATGGGCGTCGGCCCCGCGGCGTGCGGTCTCGTCCTGCGGGACGGTGACCAGCACGCCGTCCTCGACCACGGTGCGGCCGCCGACCAGCAGGCGGGCCAGCGGCGGCGTCTGCCCGAACGCGAACGCCACCACGGGGTCGTCGATGGCGGCGTGGAAGCCGTCCATCCGCCACAGCGCGACGTCGGCGAGCCTGCCCGGCTCCAGCGTGCCGAGTTCGTCCTGGCGGCCCAGGCAGCGGGCGCCGCCGAGGGTCGCCATCTCCAGGGCCTGCCGGGCGGTGAGCGCGGTCGGCCCGTACCGGGCGCGCTGCATGTAGATGGCCTGCCGCAGCTCCCCGGCCAGCGGCACCAGCTCCGCCGACGCCGCCCCATCCACGCCCAGCCCGACCGGTGCGCCCGCCTCCAGCAGGTGCGCGACGCGGGCGATGCCGGCGCCGAGCCGCGCGTTGGAGCTGGGGCAGTGCGCCGTGCCGGTGCGGGTCTCGGCCAGGCGCGCGATGTCGGAGTCGTGCAGGTGGACGCAGTGCGCCAGCCACACGTCGGCGCCCAGCCAGCCGATCGAGTCCATGTACTCGACGGGCGTCATGCCGAACTGCTCGGTGGTGTGCTCCTCCTCGTCCAGGGTCTCGGCGAGGTGGGTGTGCAGCCGGACGCCCTTGGCGCGGGCCAGCTCGGCGGCCGCCACCAGCAGTTCCTTGCTCACCGAGAACGGCGAGCACGGCGCGACCGCGACGCGCAGCATGGAGCCGGGCGAGGCGTCGTGGTACCGGTCGATCGCGGCCTCGGTCTCGGCGAGGATCGTGTCGAGGTCCTCGACCACCTCGTCCGGCGGCAGGCCCCCGTCGGACTTGCCGCGGTCCATGGAGCCGCGGCACGGGTGGAACCGGACGCCCAGCTCGGCCGCCGCCTCGATCTCGGCGGCGAACAGGTCGCCGCGCCCCTTGGGGAACACGTAGTGGTGGTCGGTCGTCGTGGTGCACCCCGACAGCGCCAGCCAGCCGAGCCCCGCGCTCGCCGCGCCCCGCACCACCTCGGCGTCCATCCGCGCCCACACCCGGTAGGACGCCACCAGCCATTCGAACAGCGTGTTGTCGATGGCCAGGCCCTGGGTCGCCCACTGGTACAGGTGATGGTGGGTGTTGACGAGCCCGGGCGTGGCCAGGCAGCCGGTGCCGTCGATCCGCTCCGCGCCGTCGATCTCCGGCGCGGGGCCGGGCCCCACCGCCGCGATCCGGTCGCCGTCGATCACGATGTGCCCGCCGGGATGCTCGTCCCCCGACACGGTGACGACGTACGCGTTCTCGATGATCTTCATCGGGCGGCCGCCTTCCGCCGCGCGGCCAGCCGGACCGCGTCGAGGATCTTCTCGTAGCCGGTGCAGCGGCACAGGTTGCCCGCCAGCGCCTCGCGGATCTCCGCGTCCTTCGGCTCGGGCACCCGGCTGAGCAGGTCGTGCGCCTGGACGATCAGCCCCGGCGTGCAGAACCCGCACTGCACGGCGCCCGCCTCCACGAACGCCTCCTGCACCGGGTCGAGCCGCTCGCCGTCCCGGTCGGCCAGCCCTTCCACCGTCCGGACGCGGCGTCCCTCCACCTGCCCGGCCGCCACCAGGCACGCGCACACCGGCACGTCGTCCAGATACACCGTGCACGACCCGCATTCGCCCTGCTCGCACGCGTTCTTCGAGCCCGGCAGGCCCATCCGCTCGCGCAGCACGTACAGCAGGCTCTCGCCCTCCCACACGTCGTCGACGGTCTCCTCGCACCCGTTGACGGTGAAGTTGACCCGCATCACGAGACCCTCCGTCCAGCCACGTAGTCGTTCCAGGCCCAGGTCAGCGTGCGGCGCGCCAGGACCGCCAGGGCGTGGCGGCGGTAGCCGGCGGTGCCGCGCACGTCGTCGATCGGGGACGCCGCCCCGGCGGCCAGCTCGCCGAACCGCCGCGCGACCGCCGGATCCAGCGGCCGCCGCCCCGTCCAGTCCAGCTCGGCCGACGCGAACTCCTCGGCGGCGGTGGCGCGGCGCGGCGTCGGCGCCGCCGACCCCACCCCGGTGCCGACCCGGCGCCGCTCCGGGTGCAGCGCGACGGCGAACGAGCACACCGCGATCACCATGGCGTTCCGGGTGCCGATCTTGGAGAAGTACTGGGGACCGCTCGCCGGGGCGATCCAGAACGCCCGGATCAGCTCGTCGTCGCGCAGCGCGTTCGTCTTGACGCCGGTGAAGAACTCCGCCGCCGGGATCATCCGCACGCCCCGCTCGGCCGACTCCACCTCGATCTCGGCGTCGCCCGCCAGCAGCGGCGGGTGCCCGTCCCCGGCGGGCGAGGCCGCGCCCAGGTTCCCGCCGATCGTGCCGCGGTTGCGGATCTGCGGCGACCCCACGGTGCGGGACGCCTGCGCCAGCCCCGGCAGCCGGTCGCCCAGCTCCCCGATCAGCCGCGCGTACGGCACCCCGGCGCCGACCCGCAGCCGCCCGTCCTCGGCGACGTCCCACTCGGCCAGCTCGCGCACCGGGTTCAGGTCGAGCAGCGCCTCCGGCCTTCCCGCATCGAAGTTGATCTCCACCATGACGTCCGTGCCGCCCTGGATGGGCACGGCGCCGGGCCGCGCGGCCTTGGCGGCCAGCGCGTCCGCCCAGCTCACCGGGCGCAGGAACTCCATGACCTTCCCCTAGCTCCAGGCCCTCGGCGCCGCCGGGGCCGCGTCGTCCAGGACGGTGCCCTCGATCAGCCCGTACGGGCGGTCCGCGGCGAAGAAGACCTCGTTGTCGTTGTCCATGCCGAACGGCGTCAGGTCCACCGCGAAATGATGCCTGTTCGGCATGGACAGCCGTACCTCGCAGATCTCCCCGCACTCCGCCAGCACATGCCGCCCCATCTGGTAGAGCGTCTGCTGCAACGACAGGCTGTGGGTCCCGGCGAACGCCTCCAGCAGGCACCGCCTGGCCCGCTCGTACGACCGTCCCCACGCGGCGTCCGTGCCCCGGTGCCGCCAGCGCGCCGTCACCGCCGTCGCCAGGATCCGGTCGTCGGTGGGCTCCAGGGTGGTGTACTCGTCCCGGATGAACCCGTGGAACTCGCTGCCGGTGGAGTTGAGCACCACCAGGTCCGTCAGCCCCGACACCACGGACTCCTGCCCGCCCGGCCCGTCGCTGTGGACGAGCGCCGTCCTGACCTCCTGCCCCGACCTGACGAACGAGTGGGGGCCGTGGCGCTCCCAGGCGTACTCCTCGATCTCGACCCGCGCGTGCCGGATGGTCGGCTGCGAGGCGACGAAATGCCGGGCCAGCAGCAGCCCGAACTCCTCGATCTCCCCGATGCCGTGCTTGCGGGCGAAGGCGAACACGGTGTTCTTCTGCGAGTCCGTCGGCAGGACCGCCGCGTTGTCGCCCGTCAGGTGCACCTCGTCCATCTCCCCGGACAGCGAGATGCTCACGTTGAGGTCCTTGAGGTGGTGCGTCTCGCCGTCCCTGGTGACGTGGACGACGCGCGTCTCGGCCTTGCCGTACCGGTTCGGCCCCAGAACGATCGCCACCGGCCTAGCCCCCTCCCAGCAGCTTCGCCAGCCGCAACTCGGTGATCTTCGCCAGCTCGTCGCGGACCACCGCGCGCTCCGCCTCGGGATCGTTGGCCAGCCGCCCGCGCAGTTCGGCGAGCATCTCCGCCGCGCTCCGCCCCGTCGCGCAGATCAGGAACACATGCCCGAACCGCTCCTCGTACGCCCGGTTGCCCTCCACGAGCGCGGCCTTGAGGTCGTCGCCGGCTCCGTCCACCCCGGCCTGCTCACGACGCGACCAGGAGGCCTCCCTGGCGTCTCCCCCGATCCGCTCGCCGATCCGCGGATGGGCCCGGAGCGCTTCTTCTATGTCGTCCCAGCCCAATCCGGCCATCGTCTTGGCGGCGGCCTCCCATACGGCCGCCCTGTCCTCGAACGGCCGCCGCACGGCCATCGCCGCCGCCCACCGCCGCGAGGCACAGCACGTACGCAGTTCGGCCTCCGCCTCGTCCCGGGACAGCCCGTTCAACCGCCGCAGACCAGGATCCACCGGCGCCTCCCGACTTTGTGGGTGCTGTCCCCCGAGTACACACACCTCGCGCCGCCGGGTCGAGATCCAGTCCCCCCGAACCCCACCGCCGTCCCACTCGGAATTCGTACGTTCCTACAAATCGCGGTGTCGCGGGCCGTTCCGTCAGAGCACTAGGCGTGCCACAGGGCGATGAGCGGCCGGGTGGCCAGCCGGGACGGTATGGCGCGCAGCATCGTGTCGCGCAGCCACGCGGCGACGCCGGTCTGGGAGGTCAGCCGCGACTGCCGGGACGCCGCCCGCATCATGCGGTTGGCACTGGGCCGGCGCTCGGCGTCGTAGCGCAGGAGCCGCTGGGCGACGTCCGCCGGCTCGGCGCCGGCCAGGTGGCGGGTCAGCGCGGCCGCGTCCTGGAACGCCTGGCTGGCGCCCTGGCCGAGGTCGGGTGGCATGGCGTGCGCGGCGTCGCCGAGGAGCGCGATCCGGCCGGCCGCGAACGAGGGAAGGGGCTCGGCCAGGCGGCTGATCGGGTCGACGTAGATGTCGGCGGGCGGGGTGGCCTCGATGAGCGCCGGGACGAGGGGATGCCAGTCGGCCATCAGCGACAGCATCTGCCGGCGCGCCTCCTCCGCGGTGGGCGCCGCGCCCCGCAGGTCGGAGTCGGTGAACCAGTACAGGCGGTCCTCGCCGAGGGGGAACAGGCCGAACTCCGCCCCGCTGCGGCGGTCGACCAGCTGGCTGGCGAGCAGGTCCGCGGCCAGGCCAGCAGGACGGGGCAGCACGCCGCGCAGGTCGAGCCGGCCGGTCCGCCGCAGCCCGGGGTGGCCGGGGAAGAGCTGTGCGCGCAGCCTGCTGCCGATGCCGTCGGCCGCGACCGCCGCGTCCGCCCTCGCGACGGGGTGCCCGTCGCTGATCACGGTCACCCCGGTGGGGTCGGCCTCCAGGCGCTCGACCGGGGTGCTGGTCCGCACCAGGTCGGGGGGCAGCGGGGCGCGGAGCGCCCGGTGCAGGTCCGCTCGGTCGATCATGGCGGGTGCCCCGACCAGCTGCTGCGCCCGGACCAGGTCGGTGAGCAGCAGCGCCCGTCCGCGCCGGTCCCGCAGTCCGAAGTGGGTCGCGTGCATGACGTGCCCGCGGACGTCCTCGGCCAGCCCCAGCTCGTCCAGCGCGCGAAGCCCGTTGGGCATGACCACGATGCCGGTGCCCGCCTCCCGGAGCTCGGCGCCCCGCTCGAAGAGCGTCACCTGATGCCCCAGGCGATGCAGCCCCACCGCGGCCGCCACCCCTCCGAGCCCCGCGCCGACCACCACGACCCTCATGAACCCTCCCGCCATTCACTACGATCGTACTACTACGGCTATTGGTACCATGGGGGCATGCCGCCCAGTAATCCGGCCCGCCGCCGAGCCCTGGCCGACGCGGCCATCGAACTGCTGGCGTCGTCGGGCGTGCACGGACTGACCCACCGCGCGGTGGAGAAGGCGGCCGACCTCCCGCCGGGAACCGCCTCGAACTACTTCCGCAGCCGCGAAGCGCTGCTGGTCGCCGCCGCCGAACGCGTCGCCGAGCTGCATCACGCCGACACCGACCGGGCCATCGAGCAGCCCGCGTCGCTGGTCGACCTGCTGACGGAATCGCTGTTCACGGCGGCGACCACCCTGCGCAGCCGCTACCTGGCGATCTTCGAACTGCGGCTGGAGGCCGCGCGCCGGCCGGCGCTCGCCGCGGCGCTCGCGACCCTGCACGACACGGCGTTGCGCGTCACCTCCGGGCACCACGAGAAGCTCGGCCTCACCATCCCGCGCGAGAAGATCGCCGCCCTGATCGCGCTCTACGAGGCCGCGCTGTTCACCCTGGTCAGCATGCCGCCGGAGAGCATCAGCAGGGAGTACGTCGAGAACATGGTGCAGGTGATGGTGTACGGCTGTTCCTGACCCCTAGGGCAGGATCGCGTCGATGTACCCGCCGTCCACGCGAAGGGCCCCGCCCGTGGTGGCCGACGCCGCGTCCGAGCTGAGGTAGACGACCATGTTGGCGATCTCCTCGGGCTCGATCAGGCGGCGCAGCAGCGAGCTGGGACGGTGCTCGGCCATGAAGCGCCGCTGGGCGTCGTCCCACGGCACGTCGGCGCCGACCATCTCGGCGACGAAGTCCTCCACCCCCTCGGTGTGGGTGGGGCCGGCCATGACGGTGTTGACGGTGACCCCCGTGCCCTTCGCGGCCTTGGCGTAGCCGCGGGCCACCGCGAGCAGCGCGGTCTTGGACATGCCGTAGTGCACCATCTCCTCGGGGATCACCACCGCCGAGTCGCTGGCGATGAACTGCACCCGCCCCCACCCGCGTTCGATCATCCCGGGCAGGTACTGCCGGGCCAGCCGCACCCCCGACAGCACGTTGACCTCGAAGAACCGGCGCCACTCCGCGTCGTCGATCTCCAGCACGGGCCGCGGCTCGAAGATCCCGAGGTTGTTGACCAGGATGTCCACGCGCGGCACCCGCTCCAGCACGGCACGCGCGCCGTCCGCGGTGCCCACGTCGGCCGCGACGCCGACCAGGTCGGCGCCGGCCACCTCACCGCGCAGCGCCTCCAGCGCCTCGTTCACGCTCCGCTCGGACCGCCCGTTGACCACGGTCGTGGCCCCGGCCCTGGCCAGCCCGGCGGCGATCGCCCGTCCGATGCCCTTGGTGGATCCGCTGACGAATGCGGTACGCCCGCTGAGATCGATCTCCATACCGCCGTTCGTGCCCACCCCACGCCGCCCCTCACACACCGGTGACGCGCGCCGCCGGCGGTGCCGGCTCAGTTCTTGGGGCCGAAGGCGTGGAGGAAGGTGGTCACGGCGGAGGTGGCGACCGCGCGGAGTTCCTCGTCGGGGACGGGGCGGGTGCCCAGGCGGGTGCGGGTCTCCATGGGGCCGGTGAGCAGGGCGACGAACTGGTCGGCGGCCTCGACGGGGTCGGTGACGCGCAGCCGGCCGGCCAGGGAGAGGCGGGCGAAGCGGTCGGCCAGGAGTTCGGTGGTGCGACCGGCACCGCCCCCCAGGACGACATCGAACAGGTCGGGGAACCGGGTGACCTCGGCGTAGAGGAGGCGGCGCAGGGCCGAGGATCGTTCGTCGCTGTGGCAGCGCAGCAGGTGGTAGCCGACGTCCTCCAGCATGGCGCGCAGGTCGCCGTCGCCGGGGAGCAGGCGTTCGACGGCGGCCAGCGATCCGGCCGTGGCGCGCTCGGCGGCGGTCCGCATGGCGTGGCGGAACAGGGTCTCCTTGTCGTGCATGTGGTTGTAGACGGTCGGCTTGGCCACGCCCGCCTCCGCGGCGATCTCCTGCA
The DNA here is from genome assembly GCF_039536785.1 of Actinomadura miaoliensis. NCBI lineage: Bacteria > Bacillati > Actinomycetota > Actinomycetes > Streptosporangiales > Thermomonosporaceae > Actinomadura > Actinomadura miaoliensis. The sequence continues at coordinate 73,898 of NZ_BAAAZG010000042.1, read as the reverse complement.
CGCACGCCTGCGCGTAGCCCTGACGGGAGAAGACCGTGAAGGCGGCCTCCAGGATCGCCTCGCGCTTGTCGATGCGCCCGCGTGACGCGGACCGGGTCTGGGAACTCGCCGCCTGTGCCACGTCCCGCATCGTACCCGCTGTTGAACCGGTGCGTTCAAAACGCTGGACTTTGGTCGCAACAGATCACTACGTTGAACCGGTGAGTTCAAACAGTGATGACGCGATGGATCCCGCGCTGCTGCGGCTGGTCGCCGTGGTGCTGCTCGGCGGGATGATGGGGCTGCTGGACGGGACGGTCGTCGCCGTCGGCGTCGAGACGCTGGCCACGGCGTTCGACGCCTCGCTGAGCACGACCGGATGGGTGGCCACGGGATACCTGCTGGCCGTGACGGTCTCGGTCGCGCTGACCGCCTGGTCGGTGGACCGGTTCGGGGACCGGCGGATGTGGCTGTTCGCGCTGGTGCTGTTCCTGGCCGGGTCGGTGGCGTCCGGGCTGGCCTGGAACATCGGCAGCCTGATCGTCTTCCGGGTGGTCCAGGGGCTGGCGGCGGGCATGCTCGACCCGCTGATGCTGGCGCTGCTGGCGCGCGCCGCCGGGCCTGCGCGGGCGGGCCGGGTGATGGGGCTGATGGGCGTGGTCCTGTCGCTGGGGCCCGCGCTCGGACCGATCGTCGGCGGGGCGCTCATCCAGGCGCTGGACTGGCGGTGGATGTTCCTGATCAACGTGCCGATCGGCGTGGTGGCGTTCCTGGGCGCGCTGCGGCTGGTGCCCGCGGACGCGCCGCGCGAGCAGCGTCCGGCGGTGCGGCTCGACGTTCTCGGGCTCGCGCTGGTCGGGCCGGGGTTCGCGGCGGTCGTCCTGGCGCTGTCGCGGACGGCCGAGCAGGCGACTTTCGCCGTGTGGCCGGTGCTGGTGCCGCTGACCGCCGGTGCCGTGCTGCTGGCGGGCTACGGGGTGCACGCGCTGCGCGCCCGGCGCACGCCGCCGCTGATCGACCTGCGGCTGTTCCTGCATCCGAGTTTCGCCGCCAGCGTCGCCGTCATGACGTCGATGGGCGTGGTGATGTTCTCGATGCTGTTCGTGCTGCCGCTGTACTACCAGCGGATGCACGGGCACGGGGTGCTGATGGCCGGGGTGCTGGTGGCGTCGTACGGATTGGGCGCGACGCTGTCCATGCCGGTCGCGGGCCGTGTCAGTGACAGGGTGGGCGCGCGGCGTCTGGCCCTGGGGGGCGCGGCGATCGCCCTGGTGAGCATCCTCGCCTTGACCCAGATGGGGGCGCGGACGCCGGAGGCGTGGTCGGCGTCGGCGGTCTTGGCGCTGGGCCTGGGAGCGGGCGCCGTGGGCGCGCCCACGATGGGTTCGTTGTACCGGACGTTGCCGGCGGCGTCGGTGTCCCAGGGCACCTCGGCGCTGTACATGCTCAACCAGGTCGGCGGATCGCTGGGCGTGGCCGTCAGCGCGCTCATCCTGGAGACCGCCGACGAGCCGATGGCGGGCTTTCACGGCGCCTACCGGTGGGTGACGGGCGCAGTGGTCGTCATGCTCGCGCTGAGCGTGCTGCTTCCCGGGCCGCCCCGGGCCCCTGTTTCGGCGCGGACATCAGAGCCTGAGCGGGAGGCCGCCGCGTAAGGCGGCGGCGTGGAGCGGGTTCGGGCGGCGGGCCGCTGGTCGGGGGACTCTGGCAGGTGAAAGTAGAACACGTTACAGTCAGGAGGCGAATCCGGTTCGGGACGTCGCGTCTGGGGAGGCGCCGCATGGGCAGTCCGGTGATAGTCGAGGCGGTGCGCACACCGTTGGGCAAGCGCAACGGATGGCTGGCGGGGCTCAAGGCGCAGGCCGTTCTGGCGCATGTGCTCAGGGCGGTCGTGGAGCGGGCGGACGTGGACGCGGCCGAGGTGGAGGAGGTCTTCGCCGGGTGCGTCACGCAGGCCGGCGAGCAGGGCGGTCACGTGGGCCGGTACGCCTGGCTGTACGCGGGGCTGCCGTGGCAGACCGGCGTCACGACCGTCGACGCGCAGTGCGGGTCGGCGCAGCAGGCGGTGCACCTGGCGGCGGCGCAGATCGCGGCGGGCGCGGTGGACGTGGCGATCGGGTGTGGCGTGGAGGTCATGAGCCGGTCTCCGCTGGGCAGCAATGTGCTGCCCGCCAAGCCGCGTCCGGACGACTGGTCGATCGACATGCCGAACCAGTTCGAGGCCGCCGAGCGCATCGCGCGGCGGCGCGGGTTGACGCGGGACGACCTGGACGCGTTCGGGGTCCGCTCCCAGCAGCTCGCCGCCAAGGCATGGGCGGACGGGCGTTTCGACAGGGAGATCGCCCCGATCGAGGCGCCCGTGCTGGGCGAGGACGGTCAGCCCACGGGACAGACGCGCACGGTCACCCGCGACCAGGGGCTCAGGGAGACGACGAGGGACGGGCTGGCCCGGCTCAAGCCCGTCCTGGGAGAGGGGGCGCTCCACACGGCGGGCACGTCCTCGCAGATCTCCGACGGGGCGGCGGCCGTGCTGCTGATGTCGGAGGAGAAGGCAAAGGCGCTGGGGGTGCGTCCGCGCGCGCGCATCAGGGCGCAGGCGCTGGTGGGGGCCGAGCCGTACTACCACCTGGACGGGCCGGTGCAGTCGACCGAGCGGGTGCTGGCCCGTGCCGGGATGACGCTCGGCGACGTCGATCTGGTCGAGATCAACGAGGCGTTCGCGTCCGTGGTGCTGTCCTGGGCGTCGGTGCACCGGCCGGACATGGACAGGGTCAACGTCAACGGCGGCGCGATCGCGCTGGGGCATCCGGTGGGCGCCACCGGGGCCCGGTTGATCACCACGGCCCTGCACGAGCTGGAGCGCCGGGACGCCGCCACCGCGCTGGTCACCATGTGCTGCGGCGGGGCGTTGTCCACGGCGTCGGTCCTTGAGCGTCTCTGAGCCGGTGCGGCCGCAGCATCTGGGCGGGGGGCTGTGGAGCGTCCCGGTCCCCATCCCCGGCAACCCCCTGGCGTACACGCTGGTCTACGTGCTGGAGAGCGTGCGCGGGCCCGTGCTCGTGGACGCCGGCTGGGAGCACGAGGACGCCTGGGCGGCGCTCGGCGAGGGGCTCGGGGCGTTCGGCATGGACGTCGCCGAGGTGTACGGGGTCGTCGTCACGCACCACCACCCCGACCACGCGGGCCTGGCGGGACGGGTGCGCGAGGCGTCCGGGGCGTGGATCGCCATGCACCGGGAGGACGCGAAGATCGTCCGGCTGTTCCGCGAGATGGTGGAGCGCGACGCCGGCCGGTCCTGGCGGCTGGACGCGCTGCGCCAGGCCGGGGCGGGCGAGGAGGAGCTGCAGCGCCGCCCGGGCGCGCGACCGGGCCGGCACGTCGACCCGCCCGCCGTCCCCGACCGCGAACTCGACGACGGCGACCTGGTGGACCTGCCCGGCCGCCGCCTGCGCGCGATCTGGACGCCCGGCCACTCGCCCGGCCACATCTGCCTGCACATGGAGGACGACGGCCGGATGTTCACCGGCGACCACGTGCTGCCGCGGATCACCCCGCACATCGGGCTGTATCCGTACGACCGGCCGGACGTCGATCCGCTCGGCGACTTCCTGGCGTCGCTGCGCCGCGTCGCCGGGCTGCCCGCGGCCGAGCGCGCCGAGGTGCTGCCCGCCCACCAGCACCGCTTCACCGGCCTGGCCGAACGCGCCCACGCGATCATCGGGCACCACGAGGACCGGCTCGCCGAGGTCACCGCGCTGCTGGGCGCCGAGCCCGTGACGCTGTGGCAGGTCGCGGCGGGCCTGCGCTGGCGTTCGCCGTGGGAGGCGATGGCGCTGCCGGACCGGGAGATGGCGGCGGGCGAGGCGGCCGCGCACCTGCGCACCCTGGAGCGGCGCGGGGTGGCCCGGCGGGACGGGGCCGACGCCCCGATCCGATTCGTCCGCGCCGCCGCGGCCTGACCCTCGACCCACCCCACTCCCCCGCCGCCACGGCCCGCCCCCGCCTGGCGGCAGGGCGCGATTCTGTCTGCCCGGTGACGTGGGCGGGCCCCGGTGCGACGCGGGTCACCCCCGTGAGACTCTTGATGAGACTCGCGTCTCATGTTAGAACCGGTTCTAGCCAATAACCAAGCAAGCGTTCGATCACGAACGCGTCCGGCGCCCCGCGACGGCGCCCGCCGAGAGCACCGCCCCATCCCGGCTCTAAGGACGGCCATGGCCCCTGAGATCAACGTCATCGATCCCGGCGTCTACGAGAACGGCGGAGTCCCGCACGAGCAGCTCGCCTGGCTGCGCGCGCACGACCCGGTGCACTGGCATCCCGACCCCTACGAGGGCGTGCCTGGGTTCTGGGCGATCACCCGGCACACGGACGTGGTGCACGTCTCGCGGCATCCCGAGCTGTTCTCCTCGCACACCCGCACCTCGATGTTCGAGGAGTTCAGCGACGACGACATCGCCCTGTACGGGATGATGATGCTGTTCCAGGACCCGCCGGACCACACCCGGCTGCGCGCCATGGTCAACCGGGGCTTCACCCCGCGCATGATCGGCAAGCTGGAGCAGCACATCCGGCAGATCTGCAACCGGCTCATCGACGAGGCCGCGCCGCTGGGCGAGTGCGACTTCGTCGAGCACTTCGCCGCGCCGCTGCCGCTCTACACGATCTGCGAGCTGCTCGGCGCGCCGCTGGAGGACCGGGAGCGGATCTTCCACTGGTCCAACAAGCTGGTGGCCTTCAACGACCCCGAGTTCATCGGCGACCGCTCCGACAGCACCCGGTACGCCGCCGAGTTCCTGGCCTGGGCGGCCGAGCTGGCCAAGGACCGCGAGTCCGATCCGCGCGACGACATCGTCACCAAGCTGCTGCAGCCCGCGCCGGACGGGAGCCGGCTGAGCGGCGAGGAGTTCCAGCTGTTCGTGCTCATGCTGTCGATCGCCGGGAACGAGACGACGCGCACCGCCACCGCGGGCGGCATGCAGGCGTTCTTCGAACGGCCCGACCAGTGGGAGCGGCTGAAGGCCGACCGGAGCCTGCTGCCGTCGGCGGTGGAGGAGATCGTCCGCTGGGTCTCCCCGATCAACCAGTTCCGCCGTACCGCCACCGCCGACACCGAGGTCGGCGGCAAGAAGATCCGCGCGGGCGACAAGGTGGTGCTGCTCTACCCGTCGGCGAACCGGGACGAGGCGGTGTTCGACGACCCGTTCACCTTCGACGTCGGCCGCGACCCCAACCCCCACCTGGGCTTCGGCGGCGGCGGCCCGCACTACTGCCTGGGCACCCACCTGGCCCGGATGAACCTGAGGATCATCTTCGACACGATCCTGGACCGGGTGCCCGACATCGCCCCGGCGGGCGAGCCGCGCCGGCTGCGGTCCAACTTCGTCAACGGTTACAAGGAACTGCCCGTCCGTTTCACTCCCACCGCCCGTCGGAACGCCTAGGACGAGGAGGTCCGCGGCGATGACGACTGTTCCTGACATCGATCTGGTCGATCCCGGCACCTACGAGCTCGGCGGCGTCCCGCACGACCAGCTGGCCTGGCTGCGCGAGCACGACCCCGTCCACCTGCATCCCGGCGATCCCGGGCAGGGCTCCCCGCCGTTCTGGGCGGTGACGCGGCACGAGGACGTGGTGCACGTCTCACGGCACCCGGAGATCTTCTCCTCCTACGCGCGGCTGGCGCTGTTCGAGGAGCCCACGGACGAGCACCTGGCGCTGCAGCGCAAGATGATGCTCAACGAGGACCCGCCCCAGCACACCCGCAAGCGCAGCATCGTCAACCGCGGGTTCACGCCCCGGGCGATCGGCGCGCTGGAGGAGCACGTCCGCGACATCTGCCGGGAGCTGGTGACCGAGGTGACCGCTTCCGGACGCGCCGCGAGCGGGTTCGACTTCGTGCGCGACATCGCCGCGCCGCTGCCGCTGTACGTGATCTGCGAGCTGCTCGGCGCCCCCGCCGAGGACCGCGACAAGATCTTCTCCTGGTCGAACACGCTGATCGGCGCGGACGACCCGGAGTTCCAGACCGATCCCGAGCAGGGCCTGGCGGCCGCCACCGCGCTTTACGCCTACGCCAACGAGCTGGCGGCCGCGCGCCGCGAGAACCCGCGCGACGACATCGTCACCCGGCTGCTGCGGCCCGACGCCGAGGGCAACGAGCTGACCGGCGACGAGTTCGAGCTGTTCGTCATGCTGTTGTCGGTGGCGGGCAACGAGACCACGCGCAACGCCGCGTCCGGCGGCATGGCGGCGTTCTTCGAGCACCCCGGCCAGTGGGCGCGGCTGCGCGCCGACCGGGGGCTGGCGGGCACCGCGGTCGACGAGATCGTCCGCTGGGTGACGCCGGTCAACCTGTTCAAGCGCACCGCCGTCCGCGACACCGAGCTGGGCGGCAAGAGGATCGCCGCGGGCGACAAGGTGGTGGTGTTCTACGCCTCGGCCAACCGGGACGAGGCGGTGTTCGACGACCCGTCCGTCTTCGACGTGGGCCGCGACCCCAACCCCCACCTGGGCTTCGGCGGCGGCGGCCCGCACTACTGCCTGGGCTCGCACCTGGCCCGGTTGGAGCTGCGTGTGCTCTTCGAAACACTCTTGGACGCTATGCCCAATATCGAACTCTCCGGTAACCTCCGCAGGCTAAGGTCTAGTTTCATCAACGGGATAAAGGAGATGCCGGTCCGGGTTCGCGAGGATCGCGAGGTCCAGGAGGCGTCGGCGCGTGGCTGAGCCGGCCGCGCGGCCACGGCGCCGGCACACGGCCGAGGCATCGCCCGGGGTCCCCCTACTGGACGGGAGTGGTGCGTGAGCAGGGGCTGGCGTGGCTGAGGCAGAGCAGGCACCGCCCCGGGAGCAGGGCGGTCCGTTGCGCGTCGCACTGCTCTCCTACCGGAGCAAGCCGCACTGCGGCGGTCAGGGCGTGTACCTGCGTCACCTGACCCGCGAGCTGGTCGACCTGGGGCACACGGTCGAGGTGTTCTCCGGGCAGCCCTATCCGGAGCTGGACCGGGACGAGATCGTCCTGACCAAGATCCCCAGCCTGGACCTGTACCGGGACGAGGACCCGTTCCGCACCCCGGCGCTCGGCGAGTTCCGCGACTGGATCGACGTGCTGGAGTTCGCCCACATGCGCACCGGCGGCTTCCCCGAGCCGCTGACGTTCAGCCTGCGGATACTGCGCGAGCTGCGGCGGCGCCTGTCCCAGCGGCCGGGCGACTTCGACGTGGCGCACGACAACCAGGTGCTCGGCCTGGGCAACCTCGGCATCGCCCGGCTGGGCCTGCCGCTGGTCACCAGCATCCACCACCCGATCAGCGTGGACCGGCGGATCGAGCTGGAGGCGGCGCAGGGGCTGGTGGAACGCCTCGGCAAGCGCCGCTGGTACGGGTTCGTGGCGATGCAGGCGCAGGTGGCGCGGCGGGTCGGGCCGGTGCTGACCGTCTCGGAGTCCTCCAAGGTCGACATCGTCAAGGACTTCCGGGTCGACCCGCGCGACATCGAGATCCTGCCGCTGGGCGTCGACACCCGGATCTTCCACCCGCGCGGCGAGCGGGTGCCCGGCCGGATCGTCGCGATGGCCAGCGCGGACGCGCCGATCAAGGGCGTGGACGTGCTGCTGCGCGCGGTCGCCAAGGTCGCCACCGAACGCGACGTGCACGTGGTCGTCGTCAGCCGCCCGCAGCCGGAGGGCCCCACGGCCAGGCTGGTCCGGGAGCTGGCGCTGGGCGAGCGGGTGCGGTTCGTCAGCGGCATCGGCGACGAGGAGCTGGGCGAGCTGCTGGCGTCCGCCGAGATCGCGGTGGTGCCGTCCCGGTACGAGGGGTTCTCGCTGCCCGCCGTCGAGCACATGGCGTCCGGTACGCCGCTGGTCGCCAGCCGCGCCGGGGCCCTGCCCGAGGTGGTCGGCGACGCGGCCGTGCTGGTGGAGCCGGGCGACGTCGAGGAGCTGGCCGCCACGCTGCGCCGCCTGCACGACTCGCCCGCCGAACGCGCCCGGCTCTCGGAGGCGGCGCTGGCGCGGGTGCGCGAGCGGTTCGCCTGGCGGGCCGTGGCGCAGGCGACGGTGGAGCACTACCGCACCGCCATCCGCCAGCATCGCTACCTGCGGCTGGCCGCCGCCGCGCGCCGCCGGCGGTAGACGGCGCCCGTCCGGGCGCGCACACCGACTGAGGGACGGCCCCGCGCGTCCCCCGTACGGAAGGAGCACGACCCTGCTGACCGTGGATTTCCAGCGGTTCCGCGTCACCCCCGGAGAACGGGTGCTGGACATGGGATGCGGCGCCGGACGGCACGCCTTCGAGCTGTACCGGCGGGGGGCGCACGTCGTGGCCTTCGACCTGGACGCCGACGAGCTGGCCGGGGTGGAGAAGATGTTCGGCGCGATGCGCCTGGCGGGCGAGGCCCCCGAGGACGCCACCGCGCGGGTCGTCCGGGGCGACGCCCTCGACATGCCCTTCCCCGACGACCACTTCGACAAGATCATCGCGTCGGAGGTGCTGGAGCACATCCCCGACGACATGCGCGCCATGCGCGAGCTGCTGCGGGTGCTCAAGCCCGGCGGGCACCTGGCCGTCACGGTGCCGGCGTGGCTGCCCGAGCGGATCTGCTGGGCGCTGTCGGAGGACTACCACACCGCCCCCGGCGGGCACGTGCGCATCTACACCCGTGCCGAGCTGGAGGCCAAGCTGAAGGCCACCGGCTTCCGGGTGCGCGGCCACCACCACGCGCACGGCCTGCACTCCCCCTACTGGTGGATCAAGTGCGCGGTGGGCGTGAACAACGACGGCCACCCGCTGGCCAAGGCCTACCACCAGGTCCTGGTGTGGGACATCATGAAGCGCCCGCTGCCGACCCGGCTGGCCGAGCGCGTGCTGAACCCGCTGATCGGCAAGAGCGTCGTCGTCTACTTCACCAAGCCCGCCGGGAAGGGCTCCCAGGCGGCCGACGGCGAGAAGGCCGGCGCCGACACGACCTCCGGCGAGGGCGCCGGGCGGGAGACCGCCGATGCGGTCTGAGGTGGTCCCGCCGTCCGTGCCCGGCGTGGTGACCGCCGACGACATCGTCGCGACGGCCCGCAGCATCGTCGCCCAGCAGGAGCCGTCGGGCGCCATCCCCTGGTTCGCGCCGCTGGACGGCGTGCCCGGCCACGTCGACGCCTGGAACCACGTCGAGGCCGCCATGGCGCTCACCGTCGCCGGGCTGCGCGAGCACGCCCGGCTGGCCTACGAGTGGCTGCGCGGCGTGCAGCGGCCGGACGGGTCCTGGCCTGCCAAGTGGGTGCTGGGCGAGGTCACCGAGCCGGGCGGCGAGTCCAACCACGCCGCCTACCTGGCGGTCGGGGTCTGGCACGAGCTGCTGGTGACCGGCGACGAGGACTTCGCCCGGCACATGTGGCCCGCGGTGCGCGCCGCCGTCGAGTTCGCCCTCGGCCTGCAGACGCGGCGCGGCGAGATCCGCTGGATGCGCGACCCGGACGGCCGCGCCGCCGACCACGCGCTGCTGACCGGCTGCTCGTCGATCTACCAGTCGCTGCGCTGCGCGGTGGCGCTGGCCGAGCACCTGGGCGAGCCGCAGCCGGACTGGGAGCTGGCCGCCGACCAGCTCGGCCACGTGGTGGCCGAGCACCCGGAGGCGTTCGCCGACAAGAGCCGCTGGTCGATGGACTGGTACTACCCGGTGCTGGGCGGCCCGGTGCGCGGGGACGCCGCCGCCCGCCGCCTGGCCGAGGGCTGGGACACGTTCGTGGTGCCGGGGCTGGGCTGCCGCTGCGTGTCCGACCAGCCGTGGGTGACCGCGGCCGAGAGCTGCGAGCTGGTGATGGCGCTGGACGCGGCGGGCGACCGCGACCGGGCGCTGGAGCTGTTCGCCACCGTCCAGCACCTGCGGCACGAGGACGGCTCGTACTGGACGGGCTGGCAGTTCGAGAACCGGCGGCACTTCCCCGGGGACCGTTCCACCTACACGGCCGCCGCGGTGATCCTGGCGGCCGACGTGCTGGCGGACGCCTCGCCGGGCGCCCGCCTGTTCAAGGAGATCGCCGGGCGCCCGCTCGGGCCGTCCGCGGCCGCCGACCCCGTCGCCTGCGGCTGCGCCCTCGTCGGCGTCTGAACCGCGTCGGCGTCTGAACCGCGCGCGGGCCCCGGGAGGGGCTACGCCCGCCCGCCCGGCGCGGCGAGCGGGTCGCGGTCGTCCACGCGCTCCAGCACGCGCAGCGAGCCCGTGACGCGCCGTTCGGCGAACGCGCCGCTGTTCAGCGCCCGCAGGTAGATGTGCTGGTAGGGGGCCTGCCCGCCGTCCACCGGGTCGGGGAACACGTCGTGGACGACCAGCGCGCCGCCGACCATCACCCACGGCGCCCAGCCCTCGTAGTCGGCGCGGGCGTGCTCCTCGGCGTGCCCGCCGTCGATGAACGCCAGCGCCAGGGGGGTGCGCCACAGCCGCGCCACCGTGCGGGACGCGCCCACGACGGCCACCACGTGGTCCTCCAGGCCCGCCGCGCCGATCGTCTTGCGGAACGTCGGCAGCGTGTCCATGCGGCCGGTCTGCGGGTCGACCAGCGACGGGTCGTGGTACTCCCAGCCCGCCTGGTTCTCCTCCGAGCCGTGGTGGTGGTCCACGGTCACCACGACCGTGCCGGTGCGCCGCGCCGCCGCGCCCAGGTAGAGCGCGGACTTGCCGCAGTAGCTGCCGACCTCCAGCAGCGGCCCGCGGTCGCCGAGCCGCGCGCCGTACTCCAGCGCCGTCTCGTACAGCGCCTGCCCCTCGGGCTCGGGCATGAAGCCCTTGGCGTGCCGCGCCGCGCGCAGCAGGTCGGGGGGCATGGGCTCGTACACGGTGTCCACGGGCGTCCGGGCGGCGGGCGGGGCCGCCTCGGAGGGCGTTCCCGCGCCGGTGGACGCCATGGTGTCGGTCATCCCTGCCTTCTTCCGTGGTCGGTCGGCGGCCGTGGGGGGCGCCCAGGTCTGCTGGGCCTGCCGCGCACTCTATCCGGGCCGCGCCGGGCCCGCCGCTCCGGCGGCGGCCCTGCCGGGCGCCCGTCTTGTGGCACCTTACTGAAACGTGTTCTACTTTGGTCATGGGGCAGCGGACAGCGGCGCGTCCCGGCCGCCGCGGGCGCCGGGCGGACGGCCGGGACGCGCCGCGCGCCCGGCCGCACGCCGCTCGCCTCCCGGGCGGCCCGCACCCCGGCGCACCCGCACAGGACGGAGTTCGCCCCACCCGTGACCAAACCGAATGACGTTCGCTATGTTGGCAGCCGGACCTTCCGGAGGATGATGGAGGGCGGCGGCCGGCGCGACCCCGCACCCGGGCCGTCGCTAGAACGTGTTCGCGTGCCCGTCCGGCGGAACCGCGAGCCCACCGGGAAGTGAACGGAGAAGGCGATGCGCGTACGAGTCGACCCCATGGTCTGCGAGGCCAACGCCGTGTGCGTGGGCCTGGCCCCCGAGGTCTTCGACCTGACCGACGACGACGAGCTGCGGATCCTGCTGCCGGACGTCCCGGCCGAGCACGCCGACCGCGTCCGGCACGCGGTGCGGTCGTGTCCCAAGGCCGCGCTCACCCTCGACGAGTGACCCCGGCCGTCCACAACCCTCCCTCCCCCACCCCTTTCCGCGACCCGCGCGCCCCGCGCGGCGTCCGATCCCTCAGTGGAGGCAGCCATGGCACGTGCCGCGGTACTGCACGCGGTCGGCGACACCGAACTCGACCTGCGCGACGACGTCACCGCCGTCGCCCCCGGTCCCGACCAGGTGAAGGTCCACCTCAAGGCGACCGGCGTCTGCCACTCCGACCTGTCCACCATGACCGGCGTGCTGCCCGCCGCGCCGCCGACCGTGCTCGGCCACGAGGGCGCCGGGATCGTCGCCGAGGTCGGCGAGCACGTCACCCACGTCCAGCCGGGCGACCACGTGGTGGTCAACTGGACCCCCGACTGCGGCACCTGCCCCGACTGCCTGCGCGGCCAGCCGTACCTGTGCATGACGTTCATCGCGCAGTCGTTCGGCGACCCGCGGTTCCGCATCGGCGCCGACAGCCCCGCGTTCGGCATGGCGGGCTGCGGCACCTGGGCGGAGGAGATGACGGTGCCCCGGCAGGGCGTCGTCAAGATCGCCGAGGACGTGCCGTTCGAGTACGCCGCGCTGCTCGGCTGCGGCATCCCCACCGGCGTGGGCGCGGCGATCAACACCGCGCGGGTGCGGCCCGGGTCCAAGGTCGCGGTGATCGGCGCGGGCGGCGTGGGCCTGGCGGTCATCCAGGGCGCCCGGATCGCCGGCGCGTCCACCGTCCTGGCCGTCGACCCCAACGAGGCCAAGCACCCGGTCGCCAAGCAGTTCGGCGCCACGCACGTCGCCACGCTGGACAATCTGGAGGAGACCAAGGGGCTGCTGACCGGCGGCGCGGGGTTCGACTACACCTTCGAGGTGGTCGGCAAAGCCGCGGCCATCACCACCGCCTGGAACCTCACCCGGCGCGGCGGCGACGTCATCGTGGTCGGCGCGGGCGCGGCCGACGACAACGTCGAGCTGAGCGCGTTCGCGCTGCTGTTCGACGGCAAGAACCTCAAGGCGTCGCTGTACGGCGGCTGCGACCTCAAGCACGACATCCCGCTGTTCGTCGACCTGTGGCGGGCCGGGCGCCTGGACATCGACGGCCTGATCTCCCGGCGCATCCGCTTCGAGGACCTCAACGACGCCGTGCAGGCCCTGCGCAAGGGCGAGGTGATCCGCCAGGTCGTGCTCTTCGACTGAGCGACCGGCAGGACGTGTCAGGCTGATTCGCCCCGAGGTCGCCCGGCTTGTTCAGCAACCGCTTTTTCCTCACCGACAACGCATGTCATCCTTTGTCGTGTGCGGCGCCCGCCCGTGACGGCGGGCGCCGAGCGCACCACCGAGAACACGCGCGTCAGTCGAGCATGGAGCGTGGGTGACCTACGTCGGACGGGGGCGCGGCCGCCGCCCCGCAGTGCCCAGAACCCTCCTCATGGGAGCGGTGCTCGCCCTGCCCGTTCTCGCGGTGCCGACCTCCCAGGCGGCACCGCCCGAGGGCGTGGGGGCCGCCGCGTACGACCCCGCGCGGGGCGCCCCGGGCGCCCCGCAGACCGTCCCGGACGGCGCCACGCGTGCCGGCGCGCGCGGCGCCGTACCGCCCGGCGCCTCGCGCGCCCGGCAGATCCGCATCCGCGACATCCAGGGCGCCGGGCACGTGTCGCCGCTGAACGGGGCACGGGTGACGGGCGTGCGCGGGGTCGTCACGACCCTGACCGCCAACGGCTTCTGGATGCAGGACCCGCGGCCCGACCGGAACGACGCCACGTCCGAGGGCATCTTCGTCTACACGCGCAACCGGCCGCCGGTGACCGTGGCCGACGCCGTGCGCGTCGACGGCAAGGTCAGCGAGTTCCGCCCCGGCGGGAGGGCGTCGGCGAACCTGGGCCGCACCGAGATCGGCGCGACCGCCACCGTGGTGGAGGCCCGCGGCGTGCCGCTGCCCCCGCCGGTGACGCTGGGGCCGAAGGGCCGCAGGCCGCCGGGCGAGGTGGTGGACGACGACGGCCGCGGCCTCCCCCTCAACGTCGAGACCGCGGGCGTGTTCGACCCGCGCCGCGACGCCCTGGACTTCTACGAGACGCTGGAGGGCATGCGCGTCCGCGTGCAGGACGCGGTGGCCGTCGGCCCGTCCAGCGACGGCCAGATCCCCGTGCTGCCCGCGGGCGGCGCGGGGGCGGGCCGGCGCACCGCGCGCGGCGGCATCGTCGCGGGGGTCGGCGACGCCAACCCCGAACGGGTCGTCCTCGACGACGCGCTGGCCCCGCTGCCCACCGTGAACGTCGGCGACCGGCTGCCCGGCGACGTCGAGGGCGTGCTCGACTACGGCTACGGCACGTACACGCTGCTGCCGACCGCGACGCCGCGCACCCGAAGCGGCGGGCTCCGGCGCGAGACGACGCGTCCGCAGCGTTCCGGCGAGCTGGCCGTGGCGACGCTGAACGTGGACGGCCTCGCCCCGAGCGCGCCGCGCGAGCGGTTCCGCGCCGTGGCCGCCGACATCGTGGACGGCCTGCGCTCGCCCGACCTGATCACGGTGTCCGGGGTGCGGGACAACAGCGGCCCCGACGACGACGGCACGGTCGCCGCCGACCAGACCGTGGCCGAGCTGATCGCGGCGATCAGCGAGGCGGGCGGCCCGGCCTACGACTGGCGGTCGGTGGCGCCGCGCGACAACGCCGACGGCGGCGAGGAGGGCTCCAACGACCACGTGGGCTTCCTGTTCCGCACCGACCGGGGGCTGGGCTTCGTCGACCGGCCCGCGCGCGGCGGCGGCGACGGCCTGGACCCCGCCGCGTCGCCCGGCGGCCCCGACCTGACCCGCACGGCGGTGCGCGCGCTCGCCGAGGGAGGGCGCGCCCGGCTCAGCCTCAGCCCCGGCCGCGTCGCGCCCGCCGACCCGGTGTGGAGCAACTCGCGCAAGCCGCTGGCCGGTGAGATCACCTGGCGGGGACGGCGGATCATCGTCGTGGCCAACCACTGGTACCCCAAGAGCGGCGACGACCAGCCCGCGTTCGGCCGCATCCAGCCGCCGCGCCGCCCCAGCGAGTGGCGCCGCGCCGCGCAGGGGAAGGTGGTGGCGCGGTTCGTCCGGTCGGTGCGGGCCGTGGACGGGAACGCCGACGTCATCGTCGCCGGCAGCCTCAACGAGCCCGAGTTCTCCGTCCCGGTGCGCGACCTCGCCCGGGAGGCGGGGCTGCGCAACATGACCGACGAACTGCCCCGCGCGGAGCGGTACACGGCCGTGTCGAGCGGGAACGCGCAGGCCCTCGACCACATCATGCTGAGCCCGTCGCTGGCGCGCCGCAAGCACGAGTACGACGTGGTGCACCGGCGGTCCGAGTTCGCCGACCGCCCCACCGGCGACCGCGACCCGGCGGTCGTGCGCATCGACATGTCGGCCGGCAAGCCCGCCGCCGCCCCGAACACGACCCCCGGCGAGTAGGCGCGGCGAGCAGGCGCGGCGAAGGCCGCTTCGCCACCGGGCGCGAGCCGCGGGCGGCGAGGGCGGCGGTGGCGCGGGGACTCAGGTATCGCGGGCGATGGCCGGCGTGCGCTGCCCGTGGGCCGCCGGCCATCGCGCGACATCCGGAGTATCGCCGCCGACGACACATCCGCTACACCCGCGATTTACGGTTCGACCGAATATGGCGGGCCATTTCGTCCGATATCCGGCGCAGTTTTCGATCGCGCGGGCCGGGGCAGCCGTCCGGGCGTATCGCCGTCACCGATGGCGCCTGCGGAAGGAGCCGCCCGTCATGGCGTACCGCTACCGGCCGGGCATCAGCCTCATCGGCCTGCTCTACATCATCATCGGGCTGTTCGTGGCCTGGGACCGCGGCTACATCACCGTGGAGCTGCTGCGCCGGGTCGGCAGCGCGCTGCTGGCCGTCTTCCTGTGGTTCCTGGTCCTGCTGGACGTGAACCTGCACATCAACGCCTGACCGGGCGGGGCGTGCGCCGGCGCCGGGAGCGCCGGGGTCACGGGGGCATTGCCCCCGTGACCAGACGTTCGTTGCGTTCCAGTCATAGACCGCACATCACCCAAAGAGCTACGTTCCGGGCATGAGCAAAGCTGGATGCAGTTGTGGACACGGCGGCGGATGCTCCTGCCCGAAGGGCTGCTCCTGCGGCTGCAACGGTTGAGCCGCGCCGTCCTTCGTCAGCGAACCGCAGCCCCGAACGAAACCGCTCCGGGCGTGGGCGCGGGTCACGGGGCCGTCGTCCGCCACAAGGTGGGCGTCTCACCCCGGTGGTCGGCGTTCACGCCCACGGCGAGCACGTCCCCGCCCACCGCGGCCAGCGCGGTGAGCCGCTGATCCCCCGGCCCGTCCAGGCCGGTGCCGCGCGCCGGGACCCTCCGCCACGCGGCCCCGTCCGTCGAGGCCCACATCGCCGCGTCCTGTGCGCCGGGACCGCCGACCGTACCGGCCACCACGAAACCCTTGGGCGTCACCACGGACGAGGTGAGCTCCGACGCCTCCCCGGCTCCCGTGGGCACGCTCGTACGCCACGTACGGCCGCCGTCGGACGACACCCCCGTGAACGCCAGCCAGCGCGCGGGCTTGCCGGCGGCCTGCGGCGCGGTGCCCCAGCCGAGCCCGACGAGAACGTCGCCGCGCGCCACGATCTGGTGGAACGCCCCCGACGCGACCCCTGACGGCAGCGGCGGCGGCGCGACGGCCGACCACTTCACACCGTCCCGCGACGTCCACACCGCGGGCAGGTAGGAGACGGGCTTGACCGGCTTGCGACCGGCGCCCGTGGTCGCCTGACGGCCGCCGACGGCCACATAGCCCTTGGACGTGGCCGCGACGTCCCGCATCCACGTGCGGCCGTCCAGGTCGCCCTTGCCCGCGTTCGAGCCGCGCTTCCAGCTCTTGAGGTCGGTGGAACGCCACGCGGCGGCCTTCCCTGCGGACGTGCCGACGACGACGTAGCCGGACGGCCCGGACGTGCACCCGTCCACGATGTTGCCCCGCGCCCCGGGGAACGGGGCCCTGCGCCACGTCACGCCGTCCGCGGCCCCGGCCACCAGGGGCGTCACCTTCCCGTCGGGTGCGGTGACACGTCCGACGGCGAGCCACCCCTTGGAACCGTGGACGACATCGCCGAACCGCTGCCGCGGCTGGCGCGGCCCACCGGCCGCCTTGCCCGCGCGCAGGTCGGGCGTCTGCGCGCGCGCCCAGGCGCCCGGGTTCGCGGCGGGCGCGCTCCACACCGCCCCGCCGCCGCCCGTGCTGCCCACGGCGACGACACGTCCCGCCCCCACGCCCATGGACGTGACGGCGCGTTCGGGACGGATCGCACCCGGCACCTTGGCCAGGTCCACGGCGTTCACCGGACGAGCCGCCGCCTCGCCCGACAGCGCCAGGTACGGGTCGTCACCCCGGCGTCCGGTGATGACGGCGGCGGCGCCCGCCGCGACCGTCAGCCCGCTGACGGTGAGCCCCGCACCGGGGGCGGCGGCCGTGGCCCCCACGTCGCCGCCGGGTCGCCAGGTGCGTCCGTCGCCGCTGCGCAGCACCGTCCCGGCGCCGCCCTTGCCGCGCACCAGGACCGCCAGGCCGGTGGACGACCCCGCCAGCCGCGCCACTCCCCCGTACGACGGCACCGACACCTGCCCGGCCGGCGCCCACGTCCGCCCGTCGGCCGAGGAGAAGATCACGCCGTGGCGGGTGGTGGTGCGGCGCTTCTTCGTCCCGGTCACGCGCCTGCCCTCGCGGGCGACGTACACGCCGCCGGGCCCGGCCGCCAGCCCGATGGTCGGCCCGTAGGAGCCCTGCGCCTGCGGCACCGTCACCGGCGTCCACGTGCGCCCGCCGTCGGGCGACAGCCACAGCCCCTCGCCGCGCTGCGTCGCGGTCTGCTTCCGGCGCTTGCCCTTCCTGGCGACGGTCTTGGTGACCTTCCGGGCGAACCAGCCGTGCGCCACCAGCGCGCCGTTCCCGGTCGCCGCCACCCTGTCCAGTCCGGTGATCTCACCGTTGGCCGGACGGTCGGCGCGCCGCCAGGACCGGCCGTCGGCCGAGGTCCACACCACGGCCCGCTGGTCGCCCCGGAACGTGCCGCTCGGCGAGTGCGCGCCCACGGCCGCGAACCCGGCGGGCGTGCGGGTCAGCGCGTTGATCCGGTCGCCCGGACGGAACGCCGCGCCCGCGTTCGCCGCCTCGCGCGTCCAGACGCGGCCGTCGCGGCTGGTCCAC